>NZ_JBWXUX010000029.1:0-258 GCF_059901375.1 Fructilactobacillus sp. X2R5C2 | reverse complement strand
CCGCAGGCGTGCCGGCGCGCGCTATCAGCTACGCCGGGCTCAAGGACCGTCAGGCCCTGACCCGTCAGTGGTTCAGCCTGCACCTGCCGGGCAAGGCCGACCCGGACCTGTCGCGTGCTGAAGATGCCAGCCTGCGCGTGCTCAAGCAGGTGCGCCACCAACGCAAGCTACAGCGTGGCGCGCATTCGGCCAACGGCTTCACCCTGCGCCTGACAGCCCTTGCTGCTGACCACCAGGCTGTGGATGCCCGCCTGGCAC
>NZ_JBWXUX010000028.1:0-258 GCF_059901375.1 Fructilactobacillus sp. X2R5C2 | reverse complement strand
CGGTTGGTCAGGGTAGCGGCGCAAGCCGATGATCTCTGTGGCGGGCAGCGGCGGCAGTTGGGTGCTGGACAAGCCCTCGGCACGCAAGGTGATGTTGCGCGTCAGCGAGTCGCCAATCTGCACCTGCTGGCTGCCCGGGTCGGGGTTCCAGTGCTCTTCCAGGGTCAGGCTGCGGGCTGGCAACCATGGTACGCCAGCGGGCCAGGCCGCGGGAATCGGCCGCACGGTGAGGCGCAAGGGCAGCGAACTGACCTGCAC
>NZ_JBWXUX010000027.1:0-261 GCF_059901375.1 Fructilactobacillus sp. X2R5C2 | reverse complement strand
GGGCGAGGGTGGTGTGATCCCGGCCGATATCGAATGGCTCAAAGGGGTCCGCCGTATTACCGAGCAGGCCGGCGTTGCGCTGATCATCGACGAGATCCAGAGCGGCTTTGCCCGCACCGGGCGCATGTTCGCCTTCGAACATGCCGGCATCGTGCCGGACGTGGTCACCTTGTCCAAGGCCATTGGCGGCAGCCTGCCGCTGGCGGTGGTGGTGTACCGCGACTGGCTGGATACCTGGAAGCCGGGTGCGCATGCCGGTAC
>NZ_JBWXUX010000026.1:0-262 GCF_059901375.1 Fructilactobacillus sp. X2R5C2 | reverse complement strand
GCACCGCGCCGAACAGCGCGAGCGGCAGCGGTCGAAAAAACAAATCCCAGCGCAGAGCGTAATTTTGGGTTTCGTGAAACCATTTTTCGTGAGCCGCCGCTTCGCTTACCGCGCCCAAAACCAGCAAAACGCACAAACCGGCGTAAAATAAACCGAATCGTTTAATCATTATTCGATTCTACTAAGAAAATGCGGCTGTCGCAGGAGGAACGCCCGGGAAAAGAGCGAGCCGCCGCGCAACAACCGCAGTTCAGGTTAGAAC
>NZ_JBWXUX010000025.1:0-266 GCF_059901375.1 Fructilactobacillus sp. X2R5C2 | reverse complement strand
CGTCGAAGCCGAGGGCATCGACGTGTGGTATTCGCTGGATGCCGCCGAACTGCTGGGCGCCGAAGCAGCCGATTACGAGAAGGTCACCGACATCCTCGACGTCTGGTTCGACTCGGGCGTGACCCATGAAGGCGTGCTTGCCGCGCGTGGCTTCGGCAAGCCGGCCGACCTGTACCTGGAAGGTTCCGATCAGCACCGCGGCTGGTTCCAGTCCTCGCTGCTGACCGGCGTGGCGATCGACAAGCGCGCCCCGTACAAGCAGTGCC
>NZ_JBWXUX010000024.1:0-266 GCF_059901375.1 Fructilactobacillus sp. X2R5C2 | reverse complement strand
ATTTAGTTGATTGTCGATTAATCATTGGAACCACTATGATCCACAGGACGCTAATCACTAGAAAAGCTCCTAAAACATGTCCACTAGGATAACTAAAGCCAGTGTCCCCCGGCAAATGCATTGAAGGACGGGGCTTGGCTACGATGTGTTTAATCACAAATCCAATGGCATCTCCACCAAAAACCAGTACCAACGAAAAGAATGCCGGTATTTTATACTTAAACCACCACAACAAAACAGCAATTATAAGTATCCACACAATATCC
>NZ_JBWXUX010000023.1:0-266 GCF_059901375.1 Fructilactobacillus sp. X2R5C2 | reverse complement strand
CGGTTGAACCGCAGGTGTGGGTGAAGGTTTAGTTTTTCTTGAAAACAGGGCCGCCGTGGCAGCGCAATCTGCGTGTCCGGGCACCGCTCATCCGCTATGTCGTAATCAGAACGAATTCAGGGGGACGGTGAGACTCGTTGGTTTAGGTCTTCACAAAAACGAGTAACCATCATGAAAAACAACCTGTTCGCCATGTTGCTGTTGACTGCCAGTTTCTCGCTGCTCGGAGGTTGCTTCGACCGCGACAGTGATCATCCAGCGAAGGA
>NZ_JBWXUX010000022.1:0-268 GCF_059901375.1 Fructilactobacillus sp. X2R5C2 | reverse complement strand
CAGTACGACAGGCCGAAGTGCTCTTCGTCCATCGCCATCAGGTTGTTGGCACCCGACAGCATGGTCGCCACATGCGTACGGGTACGCGGCAGGATACGTTGGAAGTAGAAGCGCGCAGTCTGCAGCTTGGCAGTGTAGAAGGCCTCTTCGCTGGTGCCGGCTGCCAGCTTCTCGGCTGCCAGGCGGGCGATGTCGGCCCAGAAGTAGGCCAGGCAAGCGTAGCCGGAGTACATCAGGTAGTCGACCGAGGCCGCGCCCACTTCCTCGC
>NZ_JBWXUX010000021.1:0-268 GCF_059901375.1 Fructilactobacillus sp. X2R5C2 | reverse complement strand
GATCGGGTCGGTCAGGCTACGGGTGACCATGCCGGCGCTGGCCAGCACGCGCTCGGTATGCAGGGCCTGGGTGCGCGAATCGTCGATGATCAGCACACGCAGGGGGTCGTGCGGGGCGGCGTTGGTCAGCAACTCGACCTTTTCCAGCAGGCTGGAAGCCTCCAGGCTGCCGGTGAGAAAGTCCTGGCCGCCGGCGCGCACGGCCGCCAGGCGGGTCGGGGTGTCGGCTTCATGGTGGCTGAAGAACAGCAGCGGAACAGGTTGCGCC
>NZ_JBWXUX010000020.1:0-269 GCF_059901375.1 Fructilactobacillus sp. X2R5C2 | reverse complement strand
ACATTATTCAGAGACTTTTCCTACAACTTCCATACTTGCCCCGCCAAGCAATGTGAGGCTAAATCTCTGCGTCACGGTAAATCCCGTGACCGGGCGTAGGAACCCGTTGGTAAACTTGGCGCATGCACTAGGCGCCCCTGCACCACAGCTGGCGCTTTTTTGTGTCTGCCGTGCTGTGTCATGGCGGCTGTGTGTGGGCAGGCCTCGGCCTGGCCGGGTTTCCAAGTTTCCCCGGTATTCCTACCCCGCACACAGCTGCCACCCAATCC
>NZ_JBWXUX010000001.1:0-508931 GCF_059901375.1 Fructilactobacillus sp. X2R5C2 | reverse complement strand
GAAGCACTGTCACTTACGGATAAGCTAGCGCTGGTACTTGCGGAATGATTGTTACTCATCGAAGTACTGGTTGAACCGCTGGCACTTGTGGATAGGCTATCACTTACGGATTGGCTACCACTCATTGAGCCGCTGGCACTAGTACTCTCAGAATGATTGTTACTCATTGAGGTACTGGTTGAACCGCTGGCACTGGTAGATAAACTATCACTTGTTGATTGGCTACCACTCATTGATGCACTGGCGCTGGTACTCTCTGAGTGATTATTACTCATAGAAGTACTGGTTGAACCACTGGCACTCATGGATTGACTACCACTTACAGAAGCACTGTCACTTACGGATAAGCTAGCGCTGGTACTTGCGGAATGATTGTTACTCATCGAAGTACTGGTTGAACCACTGGCACTCGTGGATTGACTACCACTTACAGAAGCACTGTCACTTACTGATTCACTTGCACTGGTACTTTCAGAATGATTGTTACTCATTGAGGTACTGGTTGAACCACTTGCACTAGCTGATAAGCTCTCACTCATTGAAGTGCTTACGGAAGTGCTGCCGCTTACTGATCCACTAGCACTGGTAGATAAGCTATCACTTGTTGAAGTACTGTTACTATCGCTAGTACTCAATGATGCACTGCCACTATTGCTAGTGGAGATACTGTTGCTATCACTTGTACTCAAGGAAGCACTAGTACTGTTGCTAGTAGAGATACTCTGACTATCGCTGGTACTTAGTGAAGCACTGCCACTATTGCTTGTGGAGATACTCTGACTATCACTCGTACTTAGTGAAGCACTGCCACTGTTACTTGTGGAAATACTTTGACTATCACTGGTACTCATTGATGCGCTGGCACTAGTACTTTCAGAATGATTATTACTCATTGAGGTACTAGTTGAGCCACTGGCACTGGTAGATAAACTATCACTTACGGATTGGCTACCGCTCATTGAGCCACTAGCACTGGTACTTTCAGAATGATTGTTACTCATGGAAGTACTGGTTGAACCGCTAGCACTCGTTGATTCACTACCACTATTACTAGTTGAGGTACTGTTGCTATCACTAGTGCTTAGTGAAGCACTGCCACTATTGCTAGTGGAGATACTTTGACTATCGCTGGTACTTAGTGAAGCACTAGTACTGTTGCTAGTGGAAATACTGTTACTATCACTGGTACTCATTGATGCGCTGGCACTCGTACTTGCGGAATGATTGTTACTCATTGAAGTACTGGTTGAACCACTGGTAGATAAACTATCACTTGTCGATTGACTGCCACTCATTGATCCGCTAGCACTTGTGCTAGTAGATTCACTACCACTTACTGAGTTACTCAAACTGTCGCTAGTACTCAATGAAGCACTACCACTGTTGCTTGTGGAAATACTTTGACTGTCACTGGTACTTAGTGAAGCACTGCCACTATCGCTAGTGGAAATACTTTGGCTATCACTGGTACTCAATGAGGCACTACCACTATTGCTAGTAGAGATACTTTGACTATCGCTGGTACTCAATGAGGCACTGCCACTATTGCTTGTGGAGATACTTTGACTGTCACTAGTACTCAAGGAAGCACTACCACTGTTGCTTGTTGAAGTACTTTGACTATCACTAGTGCTTAGTGAAGCACTGCCACTGTTGCTAGTGGAAATACTGTTACTATCGCTGGTACTCAATGATGCACTGCCACTATTGCTTGTGGAGATACTTTGACTGTCACTCGTACTTAGTGAAGCACTGCCACTGTTGCTTGTTGAAGTATTATTGTCACTTTCACTAGTTGAAGTGCTTAAGCTATCGCTTGCACTAGTTGATAAACTATCACTCATTGAGGTGCTTGCCGAGTCGCTCTTACTTGTTGATTGACTGTCGCTCATCGAGGTGCTTGCGGAGTCACTGCCACTTACAGAAGCAGAATCACTCTTGCTAGTCGAAGTGCTTAAGCTATCGCTTGCACTGGTAGATGTAGATTGACTATCACTCATCGAAGTGCTTGCGGAGTCGCTTGAACTTGTTGAAGCACTGTCACTCTTTGAGGTACTTGCGGAGTCACTCTTACTAGTGGAAGCACTGTTACTGTCACTTTGGCTAGTGGACTTGCTTAAGCTATCACTTGTACTTACAGAGTTACTGTCACTCATTGAGTTGCTTGCCGAATCACTGCCACTTACAGAAGCGGAGTCACTCTTGCTTGTTGAAGCACTATTACTATCACTTTGGCTAGTGGACTTGCTTAAGCTATCGCTAGTACTTGTAGAGTTGCTGTTACTCATGGAAGTACTTGCCGAATCACTTGCGCTAGTGGACTTGCTATCACTCATCGAAGTGCTTGCTGAATCACTGGCACTTGTTGATTGACTGTCGCTCATTGAAGTGCTAGTTGATTCACTACCACTTACAGAAGCGCTATCACTCTTGCTTGTTGAAGTGCTGTTACTGTCGCTCATAGAAGTACTTGCTGAATCGCTGGCACTAGTTGACTTGCTATCACTCATTGAGGTGCTTGCTGAATCACTTGCACTGGTTGATAAGCTGTCACTCATCGATGTGCTTGCGGAATCGCTCTTGCTAGTTGAAGTACTGTTGCTATCACTCATCGAAGTACTTGCAGAGTCACTTGCGCTGGTAGACTTGCTATCACTCATTGAAGTGCTTGCTGATTCGCTCTTGCTAGTAGATTGACTATCGCTCATAGAAGTACTTGCGGAATCACTGCCACTTACAGAAGCAGAATCACTCTTACTAGTTGAAGTGCTGTTACTGTCGCTCATAGAAGTGCTTGCTGAATCGCTGGCACTGGTTGACTTGCTGTTGCTCATTGAGGTACTTGCAGAATCACTGGCACTAGTAGATAAACTGTCGCTCATGGAAGTGCTTGCGGAGTCACTGGCACTTGTTGATTTGCTGTCGCTCATCGAAGTACTTGCGGAGTCACTGCCACTTACAGAAGCAGAATCACTCTTACTAGTCGAAGTGCTTAAGCTATCGCTAGCACTGGTTGATCGGCTATCACTCATCGAAGTGCTTGCTGAATCGCTAGCACTAGTAGATTGACTATCGCTCATTGAAGTACTTGCAGAGTCGCTTGCACTAGTAGATTGACTATCGCTCATTGAAGTACTTGCCGAGTCACTTGCGCTAGTTGATTGACTATCGCTTATTGAGGTACTAGTTGACTCACTACCACTTACAGAAGCAGAGTCACTCTTACTAGTGGAAGCACTGTTACTGTCACTTTGGCTAGTAGACTTGCTTAAGCTATCACTGTTACTTACTGAGTTACTGTCACTCATTGAGGTGCTTGCTGAATCACTTGCACTGGTTGATAAGCTGTCACTCATCGATGTGCTTGCAGAGTCACTTGCGCTGGTAGACTTGCTATCACTCATTGAAGTGCTTGCTGATTCGCTCTTGCTAGTAGATTGACTATCGCTCATCGAAGTGCTTGCAGAATCACTCGCACTGGTTGACTTGCTATCGCTCATTGAGGTACTAGTTGATTCACTACCACTTGCAGAAGCAGAATCACTCTTGCTGGTAGAAGTACTGTTACTGTCGCTCATTGAGGTACTTGCGGAGTCGCTTGAACTTGTTGACTTGCTATCACTCATCGAGGTGCTTGCTGAATCACTTGCACTAGTTGATAAGCTGTCGCTCATTGAGTTGCTTGCTGAATCACTGGAACTTGTTGAAGCACTGTCACTCATTGAAGTGCTTGCAGAATCGCTTGCGCTAGTAGATAAACTATCACTCATTGAAGTGCTTGTTGATTCACTACCACTTAAAGAAGCGGAGTCACTCTTACTAGTTGAAGTACTGTTGCTATCACTCATCGAAGTACTTGCAGAGTCACTGACACTAGTTGACTTGCTATCACTCATCGAGGTGCTGGTAGATTCACTGCCACTTACAGAAGCAGAATCACTCTTGCTTGTTGAAGTACTGTTGCTATCGCTCATTGAGGTGCTTGCGGAATCGCTGGCACTGGTTGATTGGCTATCACTCATTGAAGTGCTTGCTGATTCGCTTGCGCTGGTAGATAAACTGTCACTCATTGAGGTACTTGCCGAGTCACTCTTACTTGTCGATTGGCTATCACTCATTGAGGTACTTGCTGAGTCGCTTTCACTAGTTGATTGACTATCGCTCTTACTAGTCGATTGACTTAAACTGTCACTCTTGCTAGTGGAGTTGCTTAAGCTATCACTTGTACTTACAGAGTTACTGTCACTCATCGATGTACTAGTTGATTCGCTACCACTTACAGAAGTGCTATCACTCTTGCTGGTAGAGTTACTTAAACTATCACTTGTACTTACTGAGTTACTATCACTAGTTGAGTTGCTCAAGCTGTCGCTTTGGCTAGTTGAATTGCTTAAGCTATCACTGTTACTAGTGGATTGACTTAAACTATCGCTGTTACTAGTTGAATTACTTAAACTATTACTATCACTAGTTGAGTTGCTCAAACTGTCACTCTTGCTAGTAGAATTGCTTAAGCTATCACTGTGGCTGGTTGAATTGCTTAAACTGTCACTCTTGCTAGTAATTTTACTAGTTGATCCACTTTGAGAAGTACTAGTACTCTCACTGTTGAATGCGGTACTAGAACCAAATTGAAGATACTTTGGTTGGTTTTGATTATTTAATAGTTTCTGAATTTCTTCTGCTTCGTCATAATTATCAGGAACACCTACTACAACATTTTGAATTTTCCCATCATAACCGATCTGGAAATTCAAATAACCAAGAGGTGAGGAGAAAGTTCGATCTCCAATCTTGATCGTGGAACTATTAACAATAAAGCTAGTGTTAGGACTAGCAATTAAACTGTTAGGATTAGTATTCTTAGTTAAATCAAATACCACATTATCAGGATCAGTAATATTAACGGTGGCATGATTTCCAGAGTTATTTAATAATGTAACTCGTTGATCACCTGTTGATACTAAGGATAATTTTCCATTATTCGCAACGTTAACAGCTCCACCATCATTTAAGTACAACAGACTCTGAGTGTTACTGTTTGTTTTACCGGATTGATGATACGTAATATTAAAGTTACCACCATCAGTAATATCAACACTAGAACCAGTGTCAAGGAAAACGATGCCTCGTTGAGAAGCACTACCAGGTCTAAAGTTCCCATTAGCGGTTACGTTCAAAGTTCCGCTATCACTAATTTGAGTGTGACCCATGGAGTAAATGGCACCAACTTTAGGATTAGAAAATGTATTATTTAAGTTAATGTTTAAGGTAGCACCCTGACCGATAATAATATTTCCGCCATTAGTGACAATGCCATAGTCAGTGCCATTAATATCATTTTCATTAGCACCACCACTATTGTTAGGGTTTAAGGTAACAGTCGCACCATTTTCAATGATGACGTCGCCACTTCCACGACTACTACCTTGACTTAATTCAATCACATTATCACTATTGGTAGTCCCAGTGAAATTGGAATTAGCAGCGAAGGTAATCGAAGTAGCTTGAATTACCTGCTGACCACCGGCTTCTGTTGGAATAGATTTACCATTAGTAAATTTATTAGTATAGGAAGAAACTGAATGGGCAGTTACATTACCTTCGATCGTAACGTCAGTACCAACTCCAGGAGCATTGAAGCCAGAACCACCGATTCCATAAATGAACTGTGAACCAGTATAATTTACGTTGTTAACAACATATGATTTAGCTTGACTAATAAATCCGTAGAAACATCTACCATAAATATCTAAATTGTCATATTCAATCGTAGCGCTACTACTGTTAACATCATTTTTCCAATCATTAAAGGTGTAACCTTTTATGTCAATTGTGTAATGATGTCCTGCAGCTGAACCAATTGTTAAATTACGTGGGTTATTAATGTCAATAACAACTTCTTGTCCATTATTATAGTTAGTTAAGTTAGCAAAATTAATATCACTATCAATGACAATGTTAGTAGCCTTACCATACTTTAAAGCATTGAATAAACCGTATGCCGTGCTAACATGCACAGTATTTTGATCTTGAGCTGCTAAGACAACATTATTAGAATTAGTATTTTGTTGAACTTCACTAGTTGAATTCTGTGCACTAGTAGATTGTTGATCAGTTTGACTAGTAGAAGTGCTGCCGCTTTGTGACATTGAGGTTGAGTCATTTTGACTTGTAGATGCACTATTATTAGATAATACATTTTCACTGTTTGCCAAAACGTTGTCAGCTACAGTCGAAGTACTATTAGCTTCGCTATTCTTATTGCCACTTAAGTCCTTGATGTTAACGGACATATTGTTATTTTCACCAATACTGCTTAAGGCAGCTAAAGTACTGGTGTTAGGAGTTAACCCGTTTGCTAGGCCAACGTTAATTACCTGGTGTTGGGAGTCAACCGTAACGGTAGCATCGGCTGGTACCACTGCCTTAACCTGGTTATAAACCTTTTGGTTATTTGCTTCACTGGTACTTGTATCAGCAGATGTTGAGGTGCCGTTAACACTGTTGCTTTCGCTGTTAAGATTTGAAGCAGAAGTGATGCTTTGACTATTTTCTGTTTGACTGTTACCTAATGAGTTACTGTTAGCAGTCTCACTGTTAAGTCGTGCACCTGGTTGTAATGGAGCAATTGGCTGATTGTTATCAGTAATTGTTTGACTAGCAGCTGTAGTAGAGTTTACTTGGCTAGTAGAATTAGCTAGCGGATTATTACTATCAGCTTTAGCTGTCTTACTGTCAGAAGTAGATGCAACTTTATTAGTTGTAGAATTTTGATTAGATTGTTGATCAGACTTAGTTTGATTATTAGCCTTAGTAGAATCTGCTTGAGTAGCAGAATCAGCGGTTGAAGTATTAGTGTCAGCCTTCTTTTGACTATTAGCCGTTGTAGAACCGGAATTAGAACTAACCTTATTATCACTTGTTGAGTTAGTTGAATTAGCGATTAACATGGAAGCTGATGTCGAATTCGACAATGCTTCACTCATACTAGTAGAAATCTGGTCAATCTTAGCTTGTGAGTCTACCTGACTGCCGGCTGTAGAAGACGTGGTTTGTGAAGTTGATGAAATCGTTGCCGAGTTCTTATTCGGTAAGACATCAGCGTCCTTATTTTCTTTACTAGTGTTGTTACTAGTTGTGGTAACGGAATTAGCAGAAACAGAAGCAATTCCAATGTTAGCGCCTAGTAATCCACCAATTAGTGAAATTCCAGCAACCATCCACTGTTTTCCAGCTTTGTACATTTTATAATGCGTTCTAGCATCGTCTTGAAGTGCTAAACGGATGTTTTGCTTTTTATTTCCTTTTCCTCTCATAAAAAACTTTCCCCCTTAAATTTGTGAATAATCTATACTTAGATGGTCTTACTATATATCCAAATAAAATAATTTAGCCCATATTCCCAAAAATGGGACGATTTTTTCACTTGCAAACCCAATTTAATTTGAATATAAAAAAACAGCTGGAATTACCATCATTCCAGCTGTTTTTTGTATTAGTTGATATTCATTTTAATGAAGTTGTGAATCTCATTCCAAAAATCATTCTCATAATTAAAGACCGGTTGAGTCTGCAAAATAGATTGTGAAAAGCTTGGGAAAGTCACTTTATTCGTTAGCAATTTACCAATTTGTTCGTAACAATTACGAAGATGGTCATCCATGGCTCCGCTCGCATTGATCGCTTGATAGACTTGCTTTAAGAAGTCAATGGCCTGATCTGCCTGGTGATTAATGTAAAAGTTCATTACAAAATCAATCGCGCATCCCCAATAAACATATATCCGATCCAAATCATTGCTTTTAAGGCCACTCAAAATCTTTTGTGATACCAAGAAATCACTATTGATCTGCTTTTCTGGAAACAAAGAGCGCTTTAAATTTAAATTTAAAATATTCAAATAGATATCAAAATCCGTTAGATCATCACAATCTTTAAAATATTTATCATTATTCTTAAAGAATGATGACACATCCGGTTTTTGCTTCCGCGCGATTTGACTAATAATCTGAGTATACGTATAAACCTTAAAAAAAGGTGACGTTAGCTGCAGACGATACTTATCAAGCCGATTTAAAATTGTTTCAAGTTTATCCGGATTATAACTATAAGTATTATAAAAAGAAGCTAATGCTAATGTATCGATTAACTCATCCGTCGAAGGACTCAGTAATGCCAAAAATTCTTCATCAGAAATTCCCAACAATTTTTTAATCCCGAAAATGTACTCAAACGGAATGTCAATTTCATAATTGACCCACCGATAGTAACGTGAAGTACTTAAGCCCACTCGATCTAAAAATGAACTTATTTTAACTTTCCGTTGCTGAATTAATTCGGCTATCTTTTTCCGATCAATACTGACCGCGGCAACACTATTTTGTGGAATTTCTTTATTACGACAATGCAAATCGATATAATATGCAACTCCTAATGAAGGAAAATTCATTTTTATTACCCCGCTAAAGTGATAAAACTATAGACCAAACTGATAATAACTACGAATACCATAATGACTGAAACGATAATCATAATTACTTTCCCGCTGCTCTTGGTGTCTGATGCATCAACAACGTACTTCTTCTCTTCATCAAAACGTGACTTAATATCCTGCTGCAATTCTTTCAACTTAATTTTTTGCATTTTATTACCTACTTTAAAAACTAATCAACTACTACCTTTTTGGTGGGAATCCCCTTGTTTTCTAGTTCTTGCAAAAATTTCTTACTCATATGCACATCTTGAATGTAGGAAATTCTATCCGTCAGAATGTCTAACAAATTTTGTTTGACTTTTCCATCGGCATTAAATGGTGATTCTTCCAAATAAAGCGTATTGTGTGACTTAGATTGCGATAATGCCCACAACTCAACCCCCATGTAGCTAATCCCAACGGAATCTTTAGGCGTTAAATACTTCCCAACAGTGTCAGCATAGAATTCATCTAAATTATTGAACTGGCGCTTGGTTTTTAACGAATCAAAATCTTCAGTGGTAACCCAGTTCAGCTGCTTTTTATAAAAATAAAAACACAAGACCGGAACGCCGGCATCATTATAAAAATCAATTCGTTGTGGTTGCCCCCGCGTATAGATAATGTTGCTGAACTTTTTCCCATCGCTAGCAAATTCCTCGATATAATCCAATTCGTCGTTTGGGAAAACATAGTCAACCTCTTTAACGTGCCGACGCGTATTCGGCCACAAAATGACATGCCCGATCGTGTTGCCGTTGGAGATGATATTAATGGTAAAATCAGCGTTCATAAATATCTCTGCGCCATCAACGGTAGGAACCCGGTTGAAAAACAAAAATGACTTTGGATCCATGTCTAAAGTGCGACCAGTAACGTAATCAACAACATTAAGACCACTGATATCATTCGCTAATAAAGCATCCCGAAAATTAGAAGCCGGTGATAAAGTAATTACTTTGCCATGACTTTTTTTGATTCTGTCTCTTTGGTGCTTCCAGATTAAATTTTGATCGTTTATTTTATTGGTTAGCTCGTAATGCATCAACAAACTCCTTCCACTTATTCGCAATTACATGATTTTGAAATGAAGCCATAGAACTGATGGTTGCTTTTTGAACCTGGGAATAATTTGACTTTAATAAGCGGTTAATTCCATTCGCTAAACTTTTTACATCGAAATCAACGTTATCATCCCCACGTTTGAAGTCTTGCAGGAATCCATTTACGACATCTTGGATCATTTCAAGCGCTCCAAAACGTGCTTTAAAAGCAATTACTGGTAATCCAGCGCTCAACGCTTCTACCGTGGTTAACCCGAAGCCTTCTGAAAATGACGCTGAAATGAAAGCATCGTATTTGGGATAAACGTCCTCTAAGTGCTTGGACAATCCCTTTAATTTGATATAGCTTTCAGCCTTTTCTTTTTTGATCGTTTTTTCAATTAAATCCTTCTCGCCGCCAGCACCATAAATATCCAAAGAAACCGTCTTTCCTTGTTTATGTACCTTAGCAACTGCCATCACCAACATATCAATATGCTTCTCGCCAGCTAGTCGCGAAGCAGTGATTAATTTGAGTGAACGTAATTTTTTATTCCGGGCCCTTGGTCTCGTTTTGCTGCTTCCCTTATCAGCAACTCCACCAACCGGAATCGTAGCAAACTTGTCCTTTTTATTAGGAAAATCTTCAATCAGATCATTGGTTTGCATTTTGGTAGCACTAATAATTTTGTCGATATTATCAAGATGAGTTAATGAGTATTCGTAGTAGTTATTCCACAATGGATAACGAGGGTCATTTCTGTCGGACAAGTGATCCGCATGCACAACTTCAACAACTTTACTTTGGGGCATCTTAGGATATAACAATGCCGCTTCACTCTCTTCGCCACGATCCAAGAACCAGTTGTTGGAGTGACCATAAGCTTTATCCACCTGTTCAAAAAAGTATCGTTGAAGTTGAACCTCATTAGGAAAGTAAAATTGATGACCATTTTGATTATAAAGATGAATATTTTTAATCAGGGTTTCTTTATGGCCGTTGTCATAAAAATCAAACGTGACCTTCTTCTCACCGGTCTTACTTGAATAAATTTCAACCTTCGAAAGGCTCATAATTAACAAATTGTGTTCTTTATTAGGAAATTTAACCATGGTTTCGATGATTTTCATCCCAGAAGCGGTCTGAACCTTTAATAGTCGGGTCGTATTGGTGCCATCAACAACCGTTTCATTTTTAATGGGATAGAACTTTTGAACTCCCTGATGTAAATAGTCGTCACCTAACACAAAATATTCGTACATATTAATAACCTGATCATTTTTTAGGTTCCACGTGTCCATGGCCTCGTGTAGATTATTAATTAATTGCACAAAAATATAACGATATGGCAATCCGACTTCATCAAAACGACGAGCGCGATAAAATTGCGCATGTTCCACTCCGGAATTACCAATTCCCATGGCACGATTAATAAAAAAATTCATTGGTTGGTTATTTTTTACTTGTTCTTTCATCAATTTCATTCCTTTGCTTTGTTAATTTTAGAAAGCGGATATCCGTATGACCTTACCCTAATTGGCAGCTTTCCCAACTGCTTACCTTGCTTAATGGCTTTCAATAACTTATCAATTACTGCATCGACCTTCGCTGGATCATTAATTTCACTGTTAGACAGTCGATAAAAGATTTGAACATGATTGCTTTGAACGGGAACCGTCCAGTTCCCCGAATCACGGCGTCCGATGTACACATCCAGCCCCTTCGCCTTAGGATAGCTGAACTCCGTCAGCTTTAAATCAGGACTCACCTTAAAACTCAGATTCTTAAAATTATCAGCTTCACCTAAGATAAGATAGCGAAACGTGATGGACTGATTGGATTTCACCACCAAGGATATTTCATACTCTGAGGCGTGTTCCGGATACTCAAAATCACCGTCATGACCATTGATAATAATGTCTTTCATAAAATCATGGTATTGATCATAGATCGTTACTTTGAAATAAACTGAGTCAGCTGGTTCATCCATGAAATCACTAGCGAGGTGATACTTATGCTTACCAAGTAAAATTGGTAATTCTCCTTGCATTCTGGCGTTTTGAAAATTTAGTCGTGAGTGCCAGGTGTAAACGCTCGTGCCGGGAGACAATAAAGGGGATGAATACGTGACCGCAGTTGGTGAATACGTGACCTGAGCCCCATACCTTTCCATGGGCTTAAGATATCTTCCCCACGTTAAAACCGTCATTGCTTCCAATTTCTTAACTCCTATCAAACTTTTCTTGCATCAAATTATGATATTGCCGCACAAACCAATTAACGATGCCATCCGTATCATCATTATGGCGACCAATTAATCCTTTACTGATTACTTTGACGGCTTGTTTTTGCTGCTTAAAATAGTTAAATAACTCGTTGTAAGCGCCCTTGTCATAATCGTCTTGTTTCATATAAGCGATGGCAAAAATCGTTTTAGCAAAATGACCGTTCTTAAAATGATTCCAAAAGTATTGGTTAAAACGATCTTGGGCTTTCTGATCGGTACTACCCTCATGCATTAGTAACAAGTCTAATGAAGTCAAAAAATCAGCGGGACGATGCAAACGCGAATTCTTAGCGATGGTGCCCAAATTGACTAGCGGCTTTCCGACAATCACAGCCGCCGGACTTAAATCCGTCGCATAGTAGAGGGCGGCGGTCGTTCCCATCGAAATGCCGGATAAAACTAACTCTTTATTAGAAAAGTTCAACTTTTTCAAGCAATCCTTGATGGTCGCGATTAATTGTCGTTCAAACTCCTTACTCCCAACGTAAAAGGAGCCACCTTCCATTCGTTCATCAGCAATTAATAAATACGGTGCGGAGCTAATGTTGCTCATCATCCGACCCCCTTCAAATCCCTCAGCCGTTCTATAACCACTGAAGTAGACATTCAGAGGTGGTTTCAAATCACCCGGATTAAAGTAAGTCGCAATCTGGCCCCTATAATTTTTTTGATCGGTTAGGGTTTTAGATCCAACCATGTAAGTTCCAAGATTCCGTCTTCGGTTTCTGATGTGAAGTCTTCGTAATGTAAACGATTCGATCGTGCCTTGCAGGAAGACCGAAACATATAAATTAGTAGGCTTTTGGGTCGTTTCGTAAGCAACCGGTTGGTCTAAATCAGACTCAGAAACAGTGAGCTGTTTGACGATCTGATCCGTTTCGGCATCCAAAAAATACAGTTTAAATTGCACTTTTCCCGTACCTTGGAGTTTGTACTCTGGCCAAAACTCCATTAAAGTGTGATCTTTCCCTTGCGCTAGGGTCATTTGAAAATTAACGGCCTGAACCTGATTGGGCAAAGTTAAATTATGGAAACTAATCTGACCGGAACCGGTTTGTGTCATGTTGGGCAATAATTCAGAATTTACGTCGATTCTGTCTTTGTCCAACCGATCTCCAAACTGACCCCCAAAATAAACCTGCTCAATTAGCTGAGTTACTTCATCAACATCCGCTAAGTTTGCGCTTTGCGCGTTTTTGTAGCTGAGGGCTTCACCAATTTCATCTGAAAAATTTTCCCCCTGCTGGTAAATAATATTATTGGCGGGAAGATCCTTAATCAGTTTCGGCATGATGTAAACCATGGACTGATTACCTAAGATAAACAGCGTATTGCTATATTTAGGGTCAAGGTGCTCCTGGTGTTTTTCATCCAATAGCTCTTGTTGCATCGCAAAAACGTCCTTGGGATCGGCCAGTGAAAAATACTGAAACTTGAATTTATCATTTAATGTTTGATTTAAATTCAACCGTTGCCCACCTAATTGAATGAGCTTCTTAGTCTTTGCCATTAATTTCGCCTCATTTCCTTAAAGATTGAATTGATTTCAGTGACAATCTTTTCACTGGAAAACATTTCAATTTTATTGATATCGGCAACCAGTGACTGGTTCCAATGATCCAAATGATCTAAGAAATAATTAACCGCTTTGATGAGATGCAAATCATTTTTAATGATGATGCCATTCTTGTCATAATCCACGTAGTTCGTTTTAACCACGTTAATTTGCGGAATTCCCGCGCTAATCGCACTAACCTGCAAATAAGGACTCGGGAGCCGATCCAAATCAACCAAAACGCGAGCCTCATGAATACTTTGCTGATAAAAGGATGGCTCATTATTAGAATAAATTTTGATCCGATCAAGCGTTTCACTCGCATCGACGAGTTGGTCCCAATTGGTTTGCTGCTCTTTTTCCTTCGCCCGTTTTCGTAGCTTAGGCGTTAACTGATGTCCCTTTTTTAATCTGAGGTACTTATGCACCCACTTAAAATCAGTTGAACTTAACGAAACGTCGAAATGGTTTTCTATTCCCGTGATGACTTCTTGTTTTAAGATTTCGTGAATGTCTTCGTGATTTGCTCCAAAAGCGAGGGCCTTGTCTTTACCCTTGATAACCACTTGCAGTAGCTTCTGGGTTAGTCGTCGAATGGTTCTTTCGGGCATTTGGTTAACTTTCCAAAAAATAACCTGCTGTTCCATACTGTTGCTGATCCCCAAATTCAGATGGGCCGCGTATGGAGAAACAATTTTGACGTTCAGGGGATGCGCTTTCTCATGCCAAATCCGTTTGATTTTAGCGGCGAATAATTGGTTCGGCACTAGAATCGCACTGTTCTTGGCAGCTAACTGGGTTAGAAATGGCCGTTTAATTAAGTTTGCATCGGTTAAGAAGCTACAGACCTGGCACTTTCTTTGCAGCTCATGGGTAAGCGCTAAGCTATCTTCCGTCGGATTGTTAATGATTTTAATATCAGGGTCCGCCTTGACCTGATTAAAATGATTTTGCGAAACCTCACTGATCAAATCCGTCAACTTAGAATAGTGCGCGTGCGCAAAGCGTTTTTGAAAGGGTTCGGCGATCTGAACCTGATCATTTTGAGTATGATTAATGGTTAAAACCACTTCTGAAAGTGGATTATACAATTGGGTTTGATAGGGAACACCATTATCGTACGTGCCCCTTCTTGATAAAAAGCCGCGCGAATCGAAATAATCAATGGCGGTTAACTGATCATCTTGATAATACTCAATCGTACTTAACACTTTTCCTGCAAAATAATTTGCCTTGGCGTACAATTGATCGTCCTTTAAAAATTGGACTCCTCGTGGTGAATAAACTCGTTCTAAATCACTAGAAAGGGGAAGATCCTCTATCGCTAACGGTTTGCCAATCTTAATGTGCACATCCTGAATTTCATCTAAGGCTTGCCAATACGGAGTATTAAGCAATCCAAACTCATTTAATTGGTAAGTCAGCATGGGCAAAAAACTATTGGTAACTAACGTACAATCTTCATTATTATCCTGAAAAATCGCAAGTTGACTAATAATAATGTTATAGCCCAGCTGCAACGTATAAGGACGCCAATTAGGGATAAAATAAACCATACACACTCCTACTAATAACTAAAAAATACGATAACGATATTTGTAAATCAGTGCCCGAATTTCTTGGGAAATGCCGTCTAAGATAGTAATTAAAATAAATAAGGACCCAAACAAAAACGAAAAATTCGTTACGATGGGGAAATATAAACCAACTACTAAGGGAGCTAAGGCAATCAACAAGATATAAATGGTACCAACAAACGACATAATGTTAACCTGTCCGGTCAGATACTTCTCGGTTTCTTTGCCAGGAGCCAAGTTAAAGATGTAATCGCCGCTTTCTTTTAATGATTTGGCAATTATATTGGGCTGGAAATTTACAAAGGCAAACAAATAACTTAGTACGATGATAATCAGACCGTAGGAAACAATTCCTTGCCACGTGTGATAAGAAAATAAAAGCGAAATAATTTTAGACAGCTTAGCGTTTACATTTAGGTTTGATACCACTAACAGTGGAATTGAAAACAACGATAAGGCAAACATAAACGGCATAGCGCCAGAAACCAGCACCTTAATGGGAATATATGAATCCGTTAAAAAACTATTAACCCCAATTCTTTCAACGGGAATTCGATATTCCCCCTCATTAACAAAGACCGTAATATAAACAAATAAGATGACGATGATGGCGACGATTATCCAACCGATAATCGAAAAATTCAGGGGCTTTTTTAGGCCTGAATCTAAAACGGTGGGCAGGTTTTTGACCAATCCTGGAATAATGAAGATACTGACTCCACCAACTCCAAGATCCTTATTTACGTCAGCCAGCCACACAATCAGCATGGCGCCAGCTAACAAGACTGTGAAGATGAACCAGAAAAAGGTCCCATCATCAAATCCCAGGGTCTTGGGTCGATAACGCAAGAATAACTTCGCCATCGCCAGGGCCTGCAGGGCCGCTAGCACAAAGGTAATGCCTTTTTGCCAGTATCCTGAGACCTTCTGAGACATTCGGCTAGTCGTTTTGTCGTCCACCGTCGTAATGACCTGCCATACAATTAAGGCCGTCATGTAAGGTCCTAGTCCTAGGGCGAATAGGCTGGGCACTGTGATTTGACTACCAAAGTTACTAGAAATTAAATTGATGTAGGCATTTTGATCTAACGCGCCAGCATAATTTTTTAATTGAAACCCTGGAATTAAGATAAATCCACCTAATTCAAACAAAGCCAATAAAAAGATTGTAAATGATCCCCGCTTTAAAAATTGCCTCACAACAAAATCTCCCTTTTTAACCTATACAAAAATCAAATCAATGGTGCCGTCGTCCTTTTGTACGATTTCTGATAATAAGATGTTTCTAAGTATTAATAGATAAATTTTTTCGCGCATATTATGAAAAGCCCGACGCGCCTCGTGTTGATATTCATAAATTGGATTATGCTGACCCCAGTTTCGGCTGCTAACGGCTAATTTCAGCTGTTCCAGCGCATCAACTTGGTCGATCCACATCGTATCAATTGATTTTAATAAGACGAGTCGCTTGTACTCTAACAACTGATCCTTATTTTCAAATTGTTTATAGACACGCTGCTTTTTCGTTTCAATCATGTTTAACAACTGGGCTCTTAAGTATTTCCGGTCACGCCACCGATCTTTTAGGGTACTTTGATTAGGTAAAAACGAATAATCAATATTGTTATAAATGAAATTCGTAATATCAAAATAGTTTTTCCACTTCGGTAGGTAATTATCGATACAGGAATGAATCGCAGTATCAACGTAATGATCTAAATCATCAGACCGCATAACTTGATTACGGGTGTCGTAAAGGCAATTTCGCTGCGCTTTCACGACCTCATCAAATTTTAAGATGTTTTGCCGCTCTGAAATTTCACTATTTTTTTGGATCCCCTGTGCTTGATTAATAATGTTTTTAATCCGCGGCTTTTTTAGTGCACTCGTAACGTGCTTTTTGACCAACTTTTCCCGGTACCTTTTGACCCACTTGGGAGCGTTCTCGGTAACAATCTTATCTTCCAGCGAAACATAAAACTTCGTGTCGCCGGGCTCACCCTGGCGGCCAGCACGACCACGTAGCTGATTATCAATTCGTAAAGAAGACATTCGTTCCGTTCCAACCACAAACAAACCGCCATTTTTAATGGCCTGATCGGAAAGCTTAATATCAGTGCCCCGGCCAGCCATTGAAGTGGCAACCGTAATGGAATTCGTCTTCCCAGCTTCAGCAATGATTCGACTTTCCTTGGGAGCACTATTAGCGTTCAAAATGTTATGGGGAATGCCTAGCGATAACAAAATATGCGAGTACAGTTTCGACATCGATACCGATCCGGTTTCAATCAGAACTGGTCGATGCAGTTCCCGCATTCGCTGAACCTCTTGCAAAGAAGCCTTAATCTTATCTTCGTTGGTGGCATAGATCTGGTCTGCATGATCCTTTCGAATGATCTTTTCATTGGTGGGAATAACAAACGTATTTAAATGGTAGGTTTCACGAAATTCGTCCGCATCCGTTTTGGCCGTTCCGGTCATGCCAGAAAGGCGGGTAAACAAGCGAAATAGGTTCTGATAGGTAATACTTGCTAACGCTCGACTATCATCACTGATCTTGACGTGTTCCTTAGCTTCCAAAGCCTGATGGAGTCCCGATTGTAACTTGGTCCCATACAATTTACGTCCGTTCATTTTATCTAGTAGAACAATTTCATTGTTTTCCACCACATAACTTCGATTTCGGACAAACAGACACTTGGCTTTCAGCGCTAAATTCAAGTGTTGATATAACTCATGAGCCTTAGGCGCTAGTAAGTCGGGTACCCCCGAATACTCCTCTAAATTCTTGATCCCGGTTTCGGTAAACCAGACCTTTTTCCCATCTTCTGACTTTTTAAAATCAATCTTTTCGTCTAACTGTTGAATCATATTTTCACATAGCTGATACAAGTTGGATTGCACGTTTGGCGCCCCGGAGACAATCAGCGGCGTCTGGGCCTGATCCAATAAAATGGAATCAATTTCATCAATCAAGGCGAAATTCAAATGCTTAATATATTGGTTTTCCGGCTTCGTTGCTAAGTTGTCAAATAAATAATCGAATCCCAAGTTACTGTGGGTGGTGTAGACAATGTCCGAACTATAGATCTTCTTTAGGTCACGACTTTCATCATCACCGTCGTCTTCGGGAACACCACTAGCAATCGTTAAGCCCAACCAGCGGTAGACTTTACCGATATCTTCCGCATCCCGTTTGGCCAAATAAGAATTAGCCGTAATTAAAAAGGCACCTTTCCCCACGAGTCCGTGTAAATACATAGGCATCGTGGCAGTCAGTGTTTTCCCTTCACCGGTTTTCATTTCGGCAATGTTGCCATAGTTCAAAACTACGGCACCTAGAATCTGCGTATAATATGGTGATAATCCTAAAACGCGGCGATCAGCTTCACACACGGTGGCGTAGGCCTCCACGATCAAACTATCTAGTTTGGCTCCATTCTTTAACTGGTCTCTCAATCGCTTGGTTTGTTGCTTTAACCGTGCATCGGAAAAATGTTTTAAGTCTTTAATGCGTTTTTGCACTTTTAAAGCAATTTTTTTATATTTATACATTACTTAAAACATCCTCCTACTGTTTAAAAGTGATTTGAGCCAATCCTTCTCAATTACTTAATTATTTCACAAGCACAAAACATTTAGCCAAGCTTATTTTTTTTAATAATCATTCTTCTTACCATTGAGCAATTAATTACTTAACGGAAAAGTCCCCGTTGAGTAGCCTCTCACACCACTGTTACATATTCAAGGGCATTACAATTTTTTATGTTACACATATTTAATTATGTAACTTTTTAAAAGGATTGTGATTAATTTTGGATTAAAATTATTGTGACTTTGATAACAATTTAAGAATAATTATTGTCTTAGAAGTCGACCATTATAGGCATTTATCGAATTACTGTCCTTCCCCCTCAATAAGAAAAAAAGAAATCACAAATGATTTGTGATTTCAAGTTTACCTCATTTTGTCTCTCCATGGTTAACATGACAGCCAAAATAACCATAAGAATTTTTGATAAGAAAAAAGACCTACACCGATTGAAGATCGGTATAGGTCTTTGAAGGAATCAATTGTCTAATTTTGAGATAGTCCTGCATTTCAGTTCATTTCACGTGGCTTAATGCCGGCGAAGGTTGAACTTTCTAATTTGAAAAATTAAATAAATCAGCAACAACAAGATCACAAGTAACTCAAGCGCCCCCATGATCATCTTCATCACGTTGACTGGGTTAGCCACTTTATAAACAACTGGGACACTCGTTTCACTTCCAGGAAGTAAATCGAGTTCATCTGAACCAGCTTTAATATTTACCGTTCCAACTTTTTCACCCTTAGTGATGGGTGCGAGCGGCGTCTTGAAAATCTTGGAATTAGTATTTGAAACAAAATCAGTTTTTACCTTTTCGCCTTGCGGTAACCAGTACGTTTTCGGTGAAGCTGGGCCAATTTTCGTTGTCTTATGAACCCCGTTAACGACGTTCACCGCCTTAGTGGGCAAAACGTTGGCTCCAATCGTCGTCGGAAACAGATTCTGACTAATCTGATTTAGCATCAGCTGGGTCTGGGTAAACCGTTGATTTTTTGGAGCGCCCAGTACCACGGTAATAATCCGATCGTGATTGCTGGTCCCGGTTCCCACGAAGTTTTCACCAGCCGTGTCACTGGTACCAGTCTTGAGACCGTCAATTTTGAACGGATGAGTTTGTCCCAACAACAAATTCGTATTTTTATAAACTTTACCATCCCACTTCAAAGACGTCATCGAGGTGGTTTTCAAAATTTCTGGATGGTGCGTGATTAACTTCTGCGATAATTGGGCTAGACCCCCCGCTGACATGGTGTTTTCCGCGCTATCTTTCAGGTTGGGATCCTTTAAAGTCCCCAGATCACTGTTAGCCAGACCACAAGCGTTATATAGTCGAGCGTTTTTGATGCCTAACTTATTAACTTCCTGGCTCATCATCTTGCCAAAGTCGTGGTTAGGTCCCGCCAGATATTCTCCTAGCGCCATGGCAGCGGCGTTAGCGGAACAAATTAGACTGGCATCGTAGAGTTGCTTGACCGTGTAGGACTTCCCGGCTTGGAGAGGAACGTTGGTAAAATCACTTCCTTGACTTAAATTAGCCACTTTTGGACTGATTTTAACCTTACTGTCCCATGAAATTTTTTTGGCCTGAATTTGATTTAAAACGATATATGTAGTGATAAGTTTGCTGACGGAGGCGATGGGAAGCTGTTGCTTGGCATTCTTATCGTAAATAATTTGACCGCTGGTAGCGTCAACGGCAATGGCACTCTTGGCACTTATGTTAATTTCATTTTGTGAAATGGGTGGCTGCCGACTACTGGCAGCGACCGTGTCGGGATTAAAGATGAGTGGGATGACTAAAAAGATAAGCGAAAATAGGACGCTTAACGTTAGAACCTGATGTTTTTTAGCATTCAAAATCAGATGACCTCTTTTTTATTAAATAATATTTTTTATAAATAATCTTAACATACTCATTGTACTAAACTAATCAAGTAATAAAAATAATAAGCTAACAATCTCGTCAAAGATAGTTAGCTTAGACTTCCATTAATAAAATTTAGAAACCAGTAGCATTAGTTCCACCACAACATCACATAAACAATGGTGGCGAAGGCAAAGAAAAGCCCGTTAATTACGTAGGTTTTCTTAGTTGGATAACACACAAAATCAACCAGGTTCAAGATCAATAAAATGGGCATCCCAATTACCGAAAATCCGGTTACCATCGTATCAATGAATTGTGGGATCTTCATCCCAATCATGATTAGTCCAAGAATCAGTGCCGCAATCACGTATACGATATTGACAATCAACATTCCCCGTGACGCGTACCTACTATTCTTAGTCTCAATTGACTTCGTCTTTTTGAAGAGCACGTTATATAACAGAGCGTAAACGACCGCGAACACAACGATCCCGTAGATCAAAATGATGAAAAACATAGCTGGACTGAGTGTGGGGCTGGCCTTGATGTTTAAGACCGCAAATAATTCAGGAAAACTACCGAAGACCATCACCGCTGATATCAGTGGTGACAGGACAAACTTACCTAATGATTTAAGTAAACGCATATGGACACTCTTCTCTCGATTAAATTCATTCCTTAGGTAAATTATACTATAAACGTAAAAAATACCAACTAACCCATTTTAGATTAGTTGGTATTTTGTTTTAATTATCATTTAAACTAATTTCTTCCGAATGTAACCAGAACAGCCGTCAATCACCATTACCATAACGACGATTCCGAACAGGATGATTCCAACTCGCGGCCAGTTTCGAGTGTTCAAAGCCATGATCATCGGTGCACCAATTCCGCCAGCTCCTACCAAACCAAGGATGGAGGCGGAACGAACGGAGATTTCAAAACTATACAAGGTGTATGAAATCAAAGCTGGTAAGATTGTGGGCCATGTCGATAATGCGAAAACCTGGGGTTTACTGCCCCCGGCGGCCACAATTGAGTATTCCGAACTATGATTCATTTCTTCAATTGACTCTGAGAATAATTTTCCTAACATTCCAATTGAATGAATTCCAAGGGCCATAACACCGGCAAAACTACCGGGTCCCACGGCTTTAATGAACATAATTGCCAGTACAATCTCGGGGAAAGCTCGGATTGCGGTCAGAAGAAAGGTTCCCACTTTGGAAGTCACATTATACTTGCTGTTCTTACTTCTGGAGGCAAAGAAGGCAAAGGGAACACTGATGATTGCGGCAATGATGGTTCCTAAAAACGCAATTGCTAGGGTCATAATCAGTTGGGAAACGAGGTCTTCTCCACTGCCGTTATAGATATAAGCCCAGTCGGGATGAATTAGTCCCATGAAGATGGATTTCGAAACCGTCCCAGCCGATTCCTGAATATGACTAAATTTCATATCAGAAAAACACCAGCCATAGATCACAATAATGATAATGCCCCAGAAGATCCAACTGTAGCGATCTCGACGCTTTTGTTTTTCGTTAATTTTGGGAATGGTCACTGTAGTTTCCTCCTTAGGTAATTGCTAAGGATGTCGATTACTAGGACAGTTGCAAACGTTGCTAGAATTACAACCGCCGTTTCTGAATAATTAAATTCGTCAATGGTCTGCTGCAGGTACAATCCTAATCCACCTGCGCCAACGTATCCTAAGACGGTTGAAGAACGAACGTTCACTTCGAGGGTGTACAAGAAGAAACTGCAGAACTGTCCCGCAATTTGGGGAATAATCGCCAACCGAATAATTTGGATAATGCTGGCACCAGAAGCCTTCATTGCTTCTGCTGGACCCATATCGACCGTCTCCAACACTTCGTAGAAAAGCTTGGAAATCATTCCAAACGAGAAAATCGCCAGGGTGATCGTTCCAGTTGTGGGACCAATGCCAAAGATGGCTACCAGGATGGCAGCAAGCAGTAGGGATGGCAACGTTCGAACAATATCCAAGACAAAGCGTGATGTGCCATGAACAACCTTACTGTGATCCAGATTACGAGCCGCCAGAAAGGCCGCTGGAATTGCAAAAATCGTCCCAATCGTAGTTCCTAAGATAGCCATCTGAACCGTCTGGACCAGTGGATCCCAGATGAAACTAAAGTAGGACCAGTCTGGATTGCTCATCTGACCGATTAAAACCCCAAACTGAGCAATGTTAGAGACAAATAAACTTGGATCGACCCCACAAATCTTCAGCGAGTAAAGAAACAGGACAATTAGGATGGCAATCACGATAATGCCCTTAATATGATATTTTTTAACAAATGATCGCTTGGGCACTTCGCTAGTATGCATTAGCTATTGCCTCCCTCATAGATCTCCTTTAGATCATCGGGCGTCGACTGAGCAGCCGCTTTATCAAACACTAATTTTCCGTCCCGAATTCCGATAATTCGATCGGCAAACTCAAGTGCCAGGTCAATGGAATGTAAGTTAACGAGCACCGTGTCGTGATCCTTGACGTTTAGATTTCTTAAATCTTTCATGACGCCCTCACTCGTTTTGGGATCGAGCGAGGCCACGGGCTCGTCAGCCAAAACCAGGTCAGGTTCTTGCATCATTGTCCGGGCAATGGCGACCCGCTGCATCTGTCCCCCAGACAATGAGTCGGCCC
This sequence comes from Fructilactobacillus sp. X2R5C2, assembly GCF_059901375.1. NCBI lineage: Bacteria > Bacillati > Bacillota > Bacilli > Lactobacillales > Lactobacillaceae > Fructilactobacillus > Fructilactobacillus sp. X2R5C2. The sequence goes on along the minus strand of NZ_JBWXUX010000001.1, from coordinate 485,858 downwards.
GATCGTACAGCTTTTTTAACATATTTACGTGGTCCAGTGATCGGACCGCTTTTTCTTTGTCTTCCTTACTGTAAAGTCCCAAAATGGTCTTCCAGGTTGGATAATAGCCGACCCTTCCACTTAAGACGTTTTTTTGAACTGTAAGACGATTAACTAAATTAAAGCTTTGAAAAATCATGCAAATTTTGCGTCGAAAGTGTCGGAGTTCCTTACCCTTTAACTTAGAAATGTCAGTACCATTGATGAAAATTTCACCATTAGTGATATCCTGCATTCGATTGATGGAACGAAAAAGCGTACTTTTCCCCGCTCCGGATAGTCCGACCACGGCAATGAATTCACCACGTTTCACGTTAAAACTAATATCGTCTAATCCTTTGATACCGTTCGGATAAAGCTTGGTCACATGATTCACTTGTAAAATGTCGGAATCGCTCAATTTACTCCTCCTTAATTATTCTTTCGTCTTGCTAATCTTGTTGGCTTGATCCATGTACGAATGGAGTTGCTTGAACTGAGCTTTCTGATATGGAACGTATCCCTCTTCTTGATAAATCTTGAAGATGATATCGTGTCCCTCTTTCGTCTTAGCCATGTTTTCGTATGCTTTGGCAATCTTGTTTTTCCATGACTTCGACATGTCACTTCGAGTGGCTACGACATCATTAGGAATAGCCTTAGTCGTATAGATAACCTTTGTGTCCTTCATAACGTTCGGATCGTCCTTTTGAACCAGGGTCTGAGCACCTTGGAAAGTAAAGGCGGCATCGTTGTTCTTGTTTAAAACGGAAAGGACAGCTTGATCGTAACCATTAATAACATCAGTCTTAATGCCATCCTTGTTGATGTTAATTCCGTGTTTCATGAGTTCCACAACGGGGTAGACGTAACCAGCCGTTGAATTAGGCGTTCCAATCGCGATTTTTTTACCTTTCAAATCATTAATATTGTTAATCCCACTGTCTTTGCGAACAACGACCGTCGAATAAAAATGATCTGACGTTTTATTAGTAAGCTGTAAAGTCTTCGGATCGCGAGCCTGTCTGGTAGCTTGAACCAGTGGGGCCACCTGATAATTCTTTTGTGCCAATACAAAGTCACCAGGGTTCATCTCCGAAACATCTAAAGTCTTGGATCCCATGGCTTGAACGAGTGAGTTCCCATCCGTTGAAACCTTGACTGTGACAGGGATATGTAACTGTTTCTCTAATTGTTTAGCAAGTGGTTTGGCTTCCGCGTTCGCTTGCCCTGCGTTAACTGATGGCGTAAATCCGACCGTTAACTTCTTAGGTTTGTAATTGCTAGACTGCTTGCCACAGCCCACTAATCCGATTGATAAAAAGGTGAGTGCTGCTCCCGCGGTGATCCATTTCAAAGCTTTCTTAAGTTTCATTACGAAGTCCCTCCCAAAATTGTTGTACCAGACAAATTAATAATACCATTATACATACAATTTTCAACATATATCTTTATATTGTTCGTATTTTATCCATTATTTGGATTTTTATAAGTATTTTGTTCAATTTATTAATTAATTAACGAATATTAGTAATTATAATAATTAAATGGGTCACACCATTAAATACGTGCTGTCCAAGTCAAAATTTCTTTTAATAAAACTAATTTGTTTCATGTGAAACTATTTTATTAGTTAATTTAACTCCAAATAATAAAATAATTGACAAGCTAGTGAATTAGAAATAAAATTAAAGAGTAATAAAAAAGGAAGAGATGCTGTAGACATCTCTTCCCGCGCAGATTTATGTGTTATTGGACAAAAAACTAATCTTTATGATTAGCTTTTTTTATTATCTCATATAACGGAATGATTTTTTATGTTAAATAATAATTGACATTCTTCATCAACGGAAATAGAATAATAATATACTAAATAAAAAAGAAGAGATGCTGTTACCATCTCTTCTGCATAGGTTTAGTGCGTTACTGTGGATAAAAAACTAATCTTTGCGGTTAGCTTTTTTTATTATCGCGTATGCTTTGGCAAAATTAATTGCTGCACGCGAGACAATAAGAACCACTACTGCTAATGGTACAATTCCAATAACCAACTTTCTTCTGTATTCAAACGACTCACCTCTTCGTTAATTATTAAGGTGGAGATGAGGTTCAACACAGTAAACCTACTAAAGCTCCAATTGGTGATCAAATCAATTGTCGCTCTGTATATAATCATACCTAATTATTTCAGATAATGGAACACAAAAAGCATCCCCACTTCCAAAAAAGTGAGGATGCTTTTTACGTATTTTATTTCGTATAAGTTCGAATTTTTGGTGCTGTGTATGTGGTCATAAATTTATAGATTTCTGGCAGTGAGTCCGAAAAGAGTAACTTCTTGCGATCTTCTACCGTCAAAAATTCTTTTTCGGTCATTTCGTCGAACATCTTCTTCAAGGTATCATAGTATCCTTGCACGTTGTAGATTACGCATGGATCGTCATTATCACCAATTCGCGCCCATGAAAATGCTTCAGAAATTTCTTCCAAAGTTCCTGGACCACCAGGAAGTGCGATGCATCCGTCGGACTGAGCAAGCATCTTTTGTTTCCGAATATCCATGTTAGGAACAACTTCTAGACTAGTAAGTCCGTCCATGCTGGCACCGCGATCAACAAGTTCTTTGGGCATAATTCCATGAACGACGCCACCGAGTTCTAAGACGGTACTGGCAAGCAGACCCATGAGTCCAACTCCGCCTCCACCATAAACTAATGCCAAATCGTGATTGACCAACCATTTAGCTAATTTCTTGGTAGCGTTTTGATATGCGGGATCGTTGCCGGGAGCAGCCCCGCAATATACTGCAACTGATTTCATTTTTATTTTCCTCATTTCAATTTATTTTTACATTAAGTAGTGTACCACGTCACTTTAAGTCAGTAGTAACAAGTGTTTTGGCAAATTGTTTCACGTGAAACTCATTTTAATTAACTATGATAAGATAAAAATCAAAAATACAATCGGGGTTAGAATAATGCCAAAAAATTATATTAAAAGCATAAGGAAAAAAGTTGGTCATGATCCTCTTATAATGGTATTTTCTGCTGGCATTTTGCCAAACAAAGAAAACAAAATTCTCTTGCAACAAAGGTCTGATTTCAATGAATGGGGTTTACCAGGTGGCGCACTCGAATTCGGAGAAGATGCCACTTCTACCTGTAAACGTGAGTTTCTAGAAGAAACTAATTTAAAGGTAAAACCAATTTTTTTATTGGGAGTTTCGACTAATCAAATTCAAAATTATCCAAATGGTGATAAAGCCCAGTGTGTACTGATCTTATTTATAGTTAAGAAGTTATCTGCTAATTTAAGTGCTCAAAATTCTGAAACTATCAATTTAAAATACTTTAGTAAGGATAATTTACCTAAAATATTTAACCAACAACATAAAACTGCCATTGAAAAATATTTTTTTAACAATTTCCCATATTATGAATAATCTTCCTATTTAAAAATTCAAATCCAAGTATTAGATGTCTCAACAAATTGTTTCACGTGAAACTATCCTAACTCTACTTATCATAAATATGAGCATCATATTTAAAGGGATGCTCCTTAAATAACTTACTGAAAAAAGCACTTTCGGTGAAAGCCCGATTCAACTTCTTTATATCGCCATGCTTTCCCGATGCATCCTTCACAAAGTTTCCATCAACACTAAAATTCTTGTCGACATTTCGAACTGATGTCGGTTTTGGGAGGGTAAAAAAGCCCAATTGTCCAAGCGTCGGCAAAAGTGCGGGGTATGAGAATTGACCACCACGCGAATTATTAGAATAGGTGATAATCTTTGCTGGTTTACCCTTTGCTTCAAACGCTAAGAAATCAAGCGCATTCTTTAAAACAGCGGGAAAGGAATGGTTATATTCAGGAACCAAAAAGATATATCCATCCGCCTGCCGCATGTCATCAACCCATCTTTGTTCATTGGGCTTTAAGACTCGATTGGGGTTGTCCATCGGCGCCATGCTTTCGTAGAAAAACGGCAAATTATAATCCGATAAACTTATAAAATTAAACTTAACATCATTTACTTTTTTGAACTCATCCTGTCTCTTAAGAAGATACTGAAAGAGCCGTCTACCAAGGCTTTCATTCCTAGTGCTTCCTAAAATCACATTAATTATCATCGGCCTTACCTCTATTCTCTTCTAATAATTATACCCTAGTAAAAATAAAAACCGAACCAGCCATCTCTAGCCGATCCGGAAATTTATTTATTTCTTAGTTTCTTCTTTTGGACGATCAATCACTCTCACCTTATCGCCACCGATGATTAACTGATCACAGATGTTCAGGAACAATCCATGTTCAACAACCCCGGTATAATTCTTTAGGTTATGAGCTAATTTAGCTAAATCAGCGTCATCTGGGATCGTAATATCGATGAGGTAATTTCCTGAATCCGTCTGAAGGATGTCACCGTCGTCTCTAAAGCGGAACTCGGGCCTGTACCCAGCTTCGTTTAAGTAACGGAAGACACCCATTCCACCGAATGGAATTACTTCAACTGGTAACTTCTGACCCGCCAAGGTCTTGTGATACTTAGTAGAATCAACAATCCAGACGTTCTTGTCCGACATGGTGGCAACTAATTTTTCAAAGAGAAGGGCAGCTCCACCACCCTTGATCCCATTGAGCTTATCGTCAACAGCGTCAGCGCCGTCAACCGTTAAATCAACGCGATCAATTGTATTAACATCAAGCATTGGCATGCCGAGACTTTCGGCTAATTTCTCGGTTCCAACGGAAGTTGCGACACACTGAATGTCGAGACCTTCCTTTTTGATTCGTTCATTAATTGCCTTAACGAAGTAAGCAGCCGTACTACCCGATCCAAGTCCCAGCACGATGTGATTAGGAACCTGTGCAGCCGCATATTCAGCAGCTTGCTTCTTCTCTTTCTCGATGGCTTCCTTGGTCTTGGAAGTCTTGCTGATAACGTCTAAAACATCCTTTTCGTAAGGAATGGAATTCTGCGCACCGGCCACCTGAACTGTCAAAGAAGAGGCGTGGTTCGCGTACAACATCGCGTCACGAATGTTAGCACTGTTTAGATCCAAGCGGGATGCCAAGGCACCAATGAAGGTGTCTCCGGCAGCCGTTGTGTCAATCGCTTTTACCTTAAATGCTGGGATAAACGCATGGCTGGCTGGAGTGGCGTAGAACGAACCCTTGTCACCAACGGTAATGATTACCATTCGAATTCCTAATTTGAAGAAGTATTCCGCATTCTTCATCATGGAATCATCATCAATGACTTTAATCCCAGTGAGAGCTTCGGCCTCCGTCTCATTTGGAGTAATAATGTCAGTTAACTGTAGGAGTTCTTCTGGCAACTTCTTGGCTGGTGCCGGGTTCAAAATGGTTTGAACCTCATTTTTCTTGGCAATCTTAAATGCTTCAATAATGGTTGGTACTGGAATCTCCAACTGCGCAATTGCTCGGTCAGCATTCTTAATGGCGTCTTCGTGTTGATCAACGTCTGTGGGGGTCATGGCCATATTTGCTCCGCCATAGACGTAGATCGAGTTCTGTCCAGTACTGTCAACGGTAATGTAAGCTTGTCCGGTTTGACGAGCTTGAGTAGTAATTACGGAATCAATGTTCATTCCGTCTTTTTTAAATCCTTCAATCATGAATTTGGCGTCTTCGTCATCACCTAACTTCGTGATGAACGTTGTGTCAGCACCAGATCTTGCTGCAGCAATTGCCTGATTGGCACCCTTTCCGCCACCGTGAGATTCTTGGTGGTTTTCGACCGCCAGGGTTTCACCTGGTAACGCATATTTATCAACGTTTAAAACTTTATCAACGTTGGTGGATCCGATCACAACAACTTTTTTACTCATTTTACTGCCTCCCTATTTGCAAACGCTTTCATAATATATGATATCATTGTGGGAAATAGTTGTATATAGATTTGGCTAAAATGATGTTTTATCACAGACAGTTAATTAATTCTTCAATGGTAAGTTTATCGACAAAAACACTTCACTCATTTAACCACTTCAACCCTTCATATTTTTAAGGTACCATACACGGTACCCAAAATGTTAATTTACACAAAAAAAGAGACACCCTCAGGCATCCCTTTAAACCATTTAATTTATTTCTTCGATTCGTCTAAAGCCTTTTTAGCTAACACGAAGTCCCCAAATGTTGCGGAACCATTGTGAGGTACAACCGGACGACTAATGTACTCGTCAAGCGGACCAACATCAAGGTAGTTATCGAACAAGAGGTTGAATTGGTCACGAACCTTTTCAACGAATTGTGGAGTACATACTCCCCCTCCAAGCACGATTTGATCAGGACGGAAGTTAACCGTCAAACTGATGACACCTTGAGCCACGTAGTAAGCGATGATGTTCCAAACTGGATCATCTGGTGGAGTGTCTTGACCTTTAATGTTATTTCGAGCTTCAAAAGTTGGACCCGAAGCAACCCCTTCAAGACAGTCACCGTGATAAGGACAAATTCCATCAAAGTCCATGTCATCTCTGTGTCTCTTAACCCGAATGTGTCCGAATTCAGGTGTTCCACGAACTCCTAAGAATTCATCATTAATGACAGTTCCAGCACCAATTCCGGTTCCATCAGTGATGTAACTAACCGCTTCAATCTTGTTGTTAGACTGACGACGCTTGATGTATTCACCATAAGCTGAACCGTTAACGTCAGTAGTCCAGTAAACTGGTACACCAAACTCGCGTTTCATGGTTCCAACAAAGTTAACGTTGCTCCAACCCTTTTTAGGAGTCTTGATGATCCAACCGTATTTGTCAGAATCTTTTCGAACATCGATTGGGCCAAATGAAGCAATTCCAAATGCGTCAATGTGGTCAAACTTCTTAAAGTATTCCACTACCTTAGCCAAAGTTTCTTCTGGCGTAGTAGTTGGAATATGAACACTATCAACAATGTTGAAATCGTCGTCACCAACGGCACAAACAAACTTTGTTCCACCTGCTTCAATGCTTCCATATCGCATAAACATGATCCCCTTTGTAACATTTTGTGTTTCATTTATTGATATAAGTATAAAGCGCTTACATATCGAATGCAACACTTTTTATTCATTAGTTAAAAAATTAAGTAATCAGTAAACAAAAAGCTGGACTATTTCACATAGTCCAGCTTTATTTTATTTCTTTTTCGCAATTTTACCCTGCTGAATGTACACCGAAAGAATCGCAATGTCAGACGGATTAACCCCACTAATGCGGGCCGCTTGAGCAATCGTCTCCGGCTGAATCTTCTCCAACTTCTGACGACCCTCGGTCGCAATCCCATCAATCACGGAGTAGTCAATGTTGTCCGGAATCTTCTTTGATTCCATCTTTTTCATACGAGCAACCTTGTCCTCTTCCTTCTTAATGTAACCAGCGTATTTGGTCCGAATCTCAACCTGTTCCACCACTTCTGGATCCAATTTTTCGTCGGGTCCTGAAATGAAATTAAGCAGTTTGTCGTATGTTACATACGGACGCCGCAAGAACTGCGCCGCAATAATACCATCTTTAAGCGGTTTGTCCCCCTGAGCTTCCACAAACTGATTAACTTTTTCACCCGGCTTAATCCGAACGGTATTCAAACGCTTAATTTCGTCTTCAACCGCCTTGCGTTTGGCAACAAACTTGTTGTAACGTTCATCTGAAATCAGTCCTAACTCATGACCAATTGGGGTTAAGCGCATATCAGCGTTGTCATTTCTAAGCAGTAATCGGTACTCGGCACGACTCGTCAAAAGCCGGTATGGTTCGTTGGTTCCTTTAGTAACCAGATCATCGATTAAGACCCCGATGTAACCCTGATCACGCTGCAGAATCAACGGATCCTTGCCCTGAATCTTCAAGGCGGCGTTAATTCCGGCAATCAGCCCCTGACCGGCAGCTTCCTCGTATCCAGAAGTTCCGTTGGTCTGACCGGCACTGAATAATCCGCTAACTTTCTTGGTCTCAAGGGTCGGTTTCAATTGATAAGGGGAAATGATGTCGTATTCAATCGCATAACCGGGACGCATCATTTTGGCGTCCTCGAGTCCCTTCACGGAGTGTAACATCTGCTGTTGAACCTCTTCTGGAAGGGAGGTCGACATCCCATCGACGTACCATTCTTCGTTGTGGCGTCCCTCGGGTTCTAGAAAGACCTGATGTCGCTTCTTGTCCGCAAACCGGACCACCTTGTCTTCGATTGAAGGACAATAACGGGGACCCACACCTTCAATGACCCCAGTAAACATGGGAGCACGATCCAAATTATCCTTGATAATCTGGTGGGTTTCCTCGTTCGTATACGTCAACCAGCAGGAAATCTGTTTCGAAACCGGCAGGTAGTCAGCATACGGGGTGGTGTAACTAAAGTGATGAGGAGTTTCATCCCCAGGTTGTTCCTCAGCTTCATTGTAATGAATGGTATCACCGTTCACTCGTGGTGGGGTTCCAGTCTTAAACCGCTTCAGTTCGAAACCCAAATCTTCCAAGTTTTCTGAAAGATGAATGGCTGGAATCGAGTTATTTGGACCAGATGAGTACATCAACTCACCAATGATGATTTTGCCACGAGCGGCCGTTCCAGCACAGATCACAACTGCCTTAGAATGGTACTCCGCTCCGGTATTGGTAACGACGCCTTCAATCTGACCGTCTTTAACAATCAAACGATCGACGATTCCCTGACGCAAAGTTAAATTAGGCTCTTTTTCAAGGGTATTTTTCATTTCATGATGGTATGCATGCTTATCGGCCTGAGCTCGTAAAGCCCTGACCGCAGGACCCTTTCCGGTGTTTAACATTCGCATCTGAATGTAGGTCTTGTCAATATTCTTTCCCATTTCACCGCCAAGGGCGTCGATCTCTCTGACCACCGTTCCCTTTGCGGGTCCACCAACTGATGGATTACATGGCATAAATGCCACCATATCAAGGTTAATTGTGACAAGGAGTGTCTTTTGGCCCATACGAGCGGCTGCCAGAGCGGCTTCACAACCAGCGTGTCCGGCACCCACCACGATGACGTCATAATCGCCACCGTTATAGGTCTTCTTCACTTCTTGTTGTATCATTTTATTCATTTAGTAACCTCCATTGAGTTAATCGCTTACTTACCCAAACAGAATTGGCTAAATAATTGATCCAACAATTCGCCATCGTAACTGTCTCCGGTGATCTCACCAAGTAAATCCCACGCATTCGTCATGTCAATCTGAACTAGATCGACGGGCATCCCGTTATTTAAGCCGTTTTCAACCGACTGAAGGGAATCACTCGCCTGTTGTAAAAGACTAATATGGCGGGCATTGGTAACCATGACGTCGTTTTGAGAACTCTTGATGCCACCATTGAAGAACATTTTGGCAATCGTATCTTCAAGCGACTGCGTTCCGTTATCCTTCGTCGCCTGGGTCTTGATGATATTTTCAGCGTGATAACGTTGTTTTAATTCGTTAACATTAATTTTTTCCGGTAAATCGGTCTTGTTTAGTAGAATAATCCGTTTACTCTTCTGGGTCAGATCAAGCAGTTCCCGATCCTCATCAGTCAGTGGCTCACTAGCATTCAATACCAGCAACACCAAATCCGCCTGTTTGATGGCGTTTCGGGAACGATCGACCCCGATCTTTTCAACCTTATCCTCGGTATCACGAATGCCGGCAGTGTCGACTAAGTGCAGTGGTACTCCGGAGACGTTGACGTATTCATCCAAAACATCCCGCGTAGTTCCTGGCACATCGGTTACAATCGCCTTGTCCTCGTGAAGCAACCGGTTCAACAGGCTCGACTTGCCTACGTTTGGTCGTCCAACAATGGCAGTATTCAGACCGTCCCGCAGGACTTTTCCCTGCTTCGCCGTCTTCAAAAGTTGGTCGATTTGGGCCTTTAATTCCTTCGATTTGTCCATCAGGAGTTTCGACGTCATGGTCTCCACGTCATCGTACTCAGGGTAGTCGATGTTGACTTCCACTTGGGCCAAGACATCCAAGATGTCCTGTCTGAGATGCTTAATGAGGTGTGAGAGGTTGCCATCTAGTTGATTTAAAGCCGCTTTCATTGATTCATCGGTCTTGGCTTCAATCAGGTCCATCACAGCCTCTGACTGGGACAGGTCCAAACGGCCGTTTAGAAAAGCACGCTTGGTAAACTCACCCGGTTCCGCCATTCTGGCACCGTTACTTAGGACCAGCTGGAGAATCTTGTTAGTAGCCACGATCCCACCGTGACAGTTAATCTCAATAATGTCTTCCTTGGTGTACGTCTTTGGTGCTCGCATAACCGAGACCATCACTTCGTCAACTTCACTGTTGTGGTCTGACGGATCAACAATGTGGCCGTAGTTAATCGTGTTAGAAGCAACTTTTGCAAGGTTTTTGCCCCGATAAATCTTCTCAGCCACCTTCATTGCATCCGATCCACTAATGCGGACAATCGAAATGCCACCTTCACCAGGTGGGGTTGAAATTGCTGCAATTGTATCGTAATCAGTCGTTGTCAGTGCCATATCCAAACTCCTTTCTCATTTAATCGCATAAAAAAAGTACTCAAACCACGCCCCGTGCGTGGATAAAGTACTTTCACTACTTTACCTATTCGAATTTACAATCCTATACATAGTAGGACGAAAATTTTATTTTGTCAATTATTTAGCGAGGAGCCACCACAATGGAACGGTGGGGTTCACGTCCCGCTGAATACGTCATCACTTCTGAACTGTCCTGAAGTGTCACGTGAATTTGTTTGCGCTCAAAAGAGGGCATCGGGTCCAAGTAAACTGGTTTGCCCGTTGCCACAACTTCTCTAGCCGTCCGTTCGGCGAGACTAGTGAGGATCTGAAGCCGACGTTGGCGGTAATTAGCCGTGTCGAGTTCAACTTCCAGGTAGCTAATTCCCATGTTATTTAGGTAAATATTGCTCAATTCCTGCAGGGCGTTAATCGTCCGACCGTGTTTGCCAATTAACAAGCCTTCTTTGGGAGTATCAAAATTAATGGTCACGTGGCGATTGTTCGGCATCTCGTAGCTTAGTTCAGCCTCAATCCCCATTTGATCAGTAATGGCCTGTAAATACTGAATTAATCCACTTACCGCTTCGACGTTTTTGGCGTGACGATCTTCGGTTTGGACCGGACTAGCAACGGCCGTACTAGCCTCCTTTTTGACTTTTAACTGACTTTCAGCCCGTTTCGGGGCTGGATCAGATGTTTTAACGTTCATTTCAACTTCTGCGGGATGCTTGAAAAATCCCAGAAATCCCTTACTAGCGGTTTTAATAACCTTAATTTCAACATTATTACGATTAGTATCAAGTGATTTTAAGCCATTTTGGATGGCTGCTTCGATGGTGGCTCCGGTGTATTTCGTCATTGTTGCTTCTCCTATATTTGTAAATGTCCAACGGTATTAATATTATCACAAATCAAATCGTTGAAGGAATAGGAATTCACAGATGTAATATTACAAATTACGAGAAAACAAAAAAAGCAGACCACCGTCTGCTTTTTTATTCGTTAATTATTTGTGATGTTTACTCTGCTTAGCTTTCCGAATGGCCTTTTTAACAGCCCGATCGTGTTGGCGTTTTTCACGTTCTTTTTCTTCACGTTCACGATTGATCTTCCAGGGATTCTGGATTAACAACGTCTGAACTACTTGGAACGCATTCGTAACCACCCAGTACAAGGACAAGGCTGATGGTACGTTCAAAGCAGTGAAGAAGATAATGATTGGCATCCCAATCGTCATCATCGTCGTCATTCCGTTTGATTCTGGCTGACCTTTCATTGACAACCAGGAACTAAGGAAGGTGAACAAAGCGGCTAGCACAGGCAAGATGTAGTACGGATCCGGACTACCAAGCTGCAGCCACAAGAAGTGACCAGTTCTTAGAATGTGAGTCCGCCAGATGGCTTGATACAAGGCAAAGATCACTGGTAGTTGAACAACCATCGGCAAACATCCGGCCCATGGATTAATGCCAGCTTCCTTATACAGCTTCTGTTGCTCAGTCTGTAATTTTTCCATTGTATCGGAATCTTTACTGGAGTACTTCTTCTGCAGGGCCTTCAGTTGCGGCTGAATTTCCTGCGTCTTCTTCATACTCTTAGTCTGATACATCATTAGTGGTAGAAGGATAATTCTCACAATAATGGTGAAGATGATAATTCCGATTCCGTAGTTATCACCAAAGAATTTTGATAACCAAATAATTACTCTCGAGAAATTAAGGACGACTAGGCCATCCCAAATCCCCTTACTATGGTTAGTAATTGGAGCGTTACTACATGCCGTGAGCACCAGACCAAGGCTGGCAATCATCGCCGCAGTAGCGATTCTTTTCAATTTTTTCAATTTTATTCCTCGCTATAATCAGAATCTAATAGATGAGCTAACTTTAAAACATGAATCAGGCTCGCCTTGACGTCTTTTTGTGACATCCCATCAGCTCTGGGACGTGCAATGACTAAAAAATCCACGTCCGTTCTTAGATCCGGCTTCAGTTCTGTGATCGACTGGCGAATTCTCCGTTTGACCCAGTTTCGATGAACGGCATTTCCGATCTTCTTACCCACGGAAATTCCAATCCGGAAGTGTTTCTGTCCCGGTTTTTCCAGCTGGTACACGACAAATTGTCGGTTAGCAACCGAATCATGTTTTTCGAAAACCTTTTGAAAGTCAGCCTCTTTTTTGACACGGTACGATTTTCTCATGAATAATCTCCAAGTATTTTCAAAAAAATAATGAAAAAGACCACTGAATGGTCAGTGGCCTATGCCGATAATACTTTTCTACCTTTTTGACGTCGACGTGCTAAAACTCTACGACCTTTGCCAGTGCTCATGCGTTTTCTAAATCCATGAACGCGGTTTCTACGACGTTTCTTTGGTTGGTAAGTTCTTTTCATTACTAACCCTCCTTACTAATTAATCGTCTATATTAAGTTGTCTATTCAATAGCTTTTCTAACTTATAGTATCACAAATCTAATAATCTTCAAATAGGGATTTTAAATTAATACACAACACTCCGTTCGCTTTAAAAAAGTTTCATAAAATTTGCCTGTGGATTATTGTGGATAACTCCTGTGGGAATTAACATGAATTGAACACGTTTTTGAACAAAAACACAGCATGTTAACAACGTTAAACACAATTTGTGGATAAAGTTCATTATCAAGCTTCAATCCCTACTGTAACAACAATTAGTTATGCACAGCAAACTGTCAATTTCAGCAAATTATAAATTAATTTTTAGACTTATAAACAGGTGTGTGGATAACTAATGAACACCCTGTGAAACATTTATACACACCCTGTTTTTTCTGTGGAAAACTTTTTTTCTACATGCTAGAATACAATCATAATTTAAACACAAGGAGTCACTCTCAATGGATCAAAACGAATTATGGGACAAAATTAAGAATAAATTTAAAGCGGATCCGAAATTTGAGGGCACGACATACGATACTTGGATCGCCACCGTGAAACCAATTGCATACGACGGCGATACCTTGACACTCGAATTACCATCTTCGCTTCATCGTGACTACTGGGAAAAAATGCTCAAAAGTCAATTAGTTGAGTACGCATACTCCATTACTTATAAGAACATTTCTCCTAAATTTGTTTTAGAAGAAGAACTACAAAAGGAATCAAAACCCGCTGCAAAGCCAGCCGATGGCGGCCAAGATTCTTACAGCTACACCGATACCCACTTGGAACCAAACTACACGTTTGAGACATTCGTAATTGGACAGGGCAACAAAATGGCCCAAGCTGCGGCTCTCGCTGTTAGTGAATCACCCGGAAAATTGTACAATCCGCTCTTCTTATATGGAGGAGTTGGACTGGGGAAGACCCACTTGATGCACGCGATCGGAAACAACATCGTCAAGCATGATCCCAGTCAGCGCGTGATGTACGTGACGAGTGAAAAATTTGCTAACGATTTCATCGGCGCCATTCAAAACAACAAAATGGATGAATTTCGTCACGTCTACCGAAACGTTGACGTTCTTTTAGTGGATGACATCCAGTTCTTTGGTAACAAAGAAGGCACCCAGGACGAATTCTTCAACACGTTTCAGGCGCTCTACTCCAATCATAAGCAGATCGTGCTAACGTCTGATCGACTTCCAAACGAAGTTCCCAAACTAAAGGATCGCTTGGTCTCGCGGTTTGCCTGGGGACTTTCCGTTGACATCACCGCGCCCGATCTGGAAACCAGAACCGCTATTTTGCGTGCGAAGGCCAAGGCCGACAATATGGACATCCCGGCTGACGCCCTCGGGTACATTGCCAGTCAGATCGAATCCAACGTGCGAGAACTGGAGGGGGCCTTATCCAGAGTGCAGGCGTATGCCAAGTTAAACAACGCACCCATCGATACCGAACTGGTCGCAAACGCACTTCGACCGCTCAAACTAGCGAAGGCACGCTCCGCTCTGACCGTTTCGGACATCATTTCAAAGGTGGCGTCCTACTATCACATCAGTGTCAAAGAAATTAAGGGCACCAAACGGGTCAAGGCAATCGTGGTTCCACGTCAGATCGCGATGTACCTGTCACGAGAAATGACCGACAACTCGCTTCCAAAAATCGGCGATGAGTTTGGCGGAAAGGATCACACCACCGTCATTCACGCCTACGACAAGATTAGTCGCGCATCCGCCAACGATTCTGACTTAAGCAAACAAATTTCGGACATTAAGACGGAGTTACAGCACTAACCGTGGTTCGATTTAAAAATGTTATAATTACGGGTGTGGATAACCTGCAAATAACTCATTGAGTTACTCACAAAGTTATCCACAGTTAATAACTTTTATTCCGTAAATAATTACCGAGTTATCCACAGTATTAACAGTGCCTACTGCTTCTACTGTTCTTTATATCTTTAATTAAGTAAATAGACATCACATTTTCAGGGGGACATTTGGCAATGAAATTCGTAACGAACCGTAATGCTTTTATCAAAGCACTCAATACCGTATCAAGAGCAATCTCATCAAAAACCACTATTCCAATCTTGACTGGTTTAAAGATGGACGTATCAGAAAGTGACATTCTTCTCACTGGTAGTAACGCTGATGTATCAATTCAAACCAGCGTTAAAGCAAGTAATCCTGACAACGAACTGACGATTAAATCAACTGGTAGTATCGTTCTACCGGCCCGTTTCTTTAGTGAAATTGTCAAAAAACTTCCTGACAAAACGATGTCACTAGAAGTTGGCGATAATTTTCAAACGACTATTAAATCAGGCAACTCTGAGTTCACCATTAACGGTCTTGATGCCAATGGTTATCCGCACCTTCCAGAAGTTGATACGGAAAACACCGTTGATCTGGCTTCCGACATCTTTAGACAGGTCATTGGTCAGACGGTCATTGCCGTTTCAAAGCAGGAAAGTCGTCCAATCCTGACAGGGGTTCATTTCACGCTTGCTAACAATAAGTTACTGGCCGTTGCGACCGATAGTCACCGTCTTAGCCAACGAAGAGTTAGTCTGCCAGCCGATGACGACGGTAAGTTTGACGTGGTGATCCCGGGAGACAGTTTGAAAGAACTTTCCCACATGTTGGACGGAATTGATCAGAACATTCAGATGAATTTATCAGAAAATCAAGTGCTCTTCACCCTGGGTGACACCAGATTCTATTCTCGCTTACTTGAGGGGAACTATCCGGACACTTCCCGTCTGATCCCGAAGTCATCTAATACTAAGATGGAGTTTGCAGCGGGCGACTTACTTTCAGCCATCGAACGAGCTTCTCTTCTTTCACACGAATCACGAAATAATGTCATTAAGTTGACCATTAAACCCAACGACCAGGTGGTTACCATTTCCGGGAATTCACCTGACGTAGGAACGGTGGAAGAAGACTTGAAGCCAAAAAGTTCTGAGGGGGAAGACCTTGAGATTTCCTTTAACCCCGATTACATGAAGGAAGCCTTGCGGGTCTTCGGTCAGACTGACATTGAAATTTCGTTTACGTCCGCCTTACGACCGTTTACCTTGGTTCCAACCGAAAACAAGGAAGATTTCATTCAGCTCATTACCCCAGTTCGAACCTTTTAAATTAATAATTGATGATCAACGACCCCAAGTTGAGGTCGTTTTTTTGTGCGCGCAGTTTGAACTTACAAAAAGTTGGTAAATTAGCTAAAAAGCTCAAATTTCCATTTATTTACGAATATGAGCTTTTTAGTGCATTTGAGGCACTTATGTATGAAAAAGCACAAATGAGCATAAAACGCATAAAATCGCCCAATTTGTGTACTTTTGCCTATTTTTGGGGTATAATAGAAATAGATTTGAAAGTGGGTGAATTCATGAAAAAAGACATTTTCATAACGACTCCGTACATAACTTTGGGGCAACTTCTAAAAGAAGAGAACATTGTGGAATCAGGCGGAAAAGCTAAGTGGTACTTAAAGGAAAACATGGTGTACCTAAACGACGAGCCTGAGAATCGACGTGGGAAGAAACTCTACAAAGGTGATACGGTCTCAATTCCAGACGTAGGAATGTTTCTTATTAAGACAAAGTAGGGTTAAGCATGCAGCTAGAAGAATTGAAATTACGCAATTTTCGTAATTATAAAGATGCTGATGTTCATTTTTCAGACGGAGTGAACGTTTTACTTGGACAAAATGCCCAGGGAAAGACCAATCTACTTGAAGCAATTTATGCACTCGCGCTCACTAAGAGCCATCGGACGACTACCAATCGTGATCTGATCAATTGGAAGGAGAACCATGCGCAACTATGGGGACGAGTTAAGAAGAATCATACGACCACTGAACTAGAACTTGATTTTGGTAAAAATGGCAAACGAGCCAAGGTGAATCACATTGAGCAACCCAAGCTATCGTCATACGTTGGGCAGCTTAACGTGATTTTATTTGCCCCCGAAGATTTGTCGATCGTAAAGGGATCACCACAGGTTCGTCGGCACTTTATGGACATGGAGTTCGGCCAGATGAGTAATCGCTACCTGTACAACACGACGCAGTATCGTCGGATCTTGAAGCAGCGAAATGCCTATCTGCGGGAACTCTTGTTACACCGACAAAGTGACATGGTTTATCTGGACGTTCTGTCGGACCAGCTATCAGCGTATGCCGCCGAAATTATTTTTCAGCGTATTCAGCTGATTGCCAAGCTACAGAAGTGGTCGCAGGCGATTCATGCTGAAATTTCCCAGCAGAAGGAAACGTTACGCTTTAAATACGTAACATCCTTAAAGAAGGCGGACCTGACCTCGGTGGAACAGATCTATCAGAGTTTGTTAGCCAAGTTCAAGGCCAATCGTGACAAGGAAGTGAAACAGGGAACGACCATCTTTGGTCCGCACCGAGACGACCTTCACTTCATGGTCAACGGGAAGGATGTTGCGACGTTTGGCTCGCAGGGTCAGCAACGAACCGCCGCCTTGTCTACGAAACTAGCAGAGATCGACTTAATGAAGGAAGAAACCGGGGAGTATCCGGTTCTTCTACTTGATGACGTGTTATCCGAACTGGATGAGAGTCGGCAGACCCACTTGCTGACGGCCATTCAGGACCGGGTTCAGACATTTTTGACCACCACAAGCATGAGTGGGGTGGCATCTAATTTAATTAATAACCCCAAAACTTTTCACATTGAAAAGGGAGTCATTGTATCCGAGTAATGTAGTTGAGGAGGAATTGTAGTGACTGATGAAGAAAAAGCAGCAAAAAGAGAACGTGCCGGCGAATACGACGCTAGTCAAATTCAAGTCTTAAAGGGACTGGAAGCGGTTAGAAAGCGTCCCGGGATGTACATTGGAGCCACTAACGAACAGGGACTTCACCATTTAGTTTGGGAAATTATTGATAATGGAATTGACGAAGCCCTGGCTGGTTTCGCCGATGAAATCAACGTTGTCGTTGAAAAAGACAATAGTATTACCGTTACCGATAACGGTCGTGGAATTCCAATTGGTACCCAGAGAGATACCGGTAAATCAGCGCTAGAGACCGTTTTCACGATCCTGCACGCTGGTGGTAAATTCGGCGGTGGCGGTTACAAGGTTTCTGGTGGACTTCACGGAGTTGGAGCCTCAGTTGTAAACGCCTTGTCAAAAGAACTGGACGTTGTGGTTACAAAGGGTGGCAAGCGCTACTACATGGACTTTGAAAGAGGCCACGTCAAGACCCCAATGAAGGTCATCGGTGATGCACCTCAAGACGCCCATGGAACTAAGGTTCACTTTGTTCCGGATCCAGACATCTTTACCGAAACCACGACCTTTAACATGAAGACCTTGACCACCCGGGTCAGAGAATTGGCCTTCTTAAACAAGGGTCTTCGCATCACGATCAGAGATGACCGTCCAGAAGAACCCGTTGAACACGACTTCTTCTACGAAGGTGGAATTCGTCATTACGTGGAATTCTTGGATCGTGGTCGAACCCCAATTTTCAAAGATCCCATTTACATTGAGGGCCAAGAAAACGGCATTACGGTTGAAGTTTCCATTCAATACACGAATGATTATCACAGCACCCTTTTGACGTTTACTAACAACATCAACACCTACGAAGGTGGAACCCACGAAGAAGGGTTCAAGCGAGCTTTGACACGAATTATTAATAACTATGGAAGAAACAACAATTTAATTAAGGACAGCGAACCCAACCTTTCTGGTGACGATGTGCGTGAAGGGATGACGGCAGTTGTCTCCATCAAGCATCCCGATCCTCAATTTGAAGGTCAGACCAAGACCAAGTTAGGTAATTCTGATGCTAGAACGGCTACTGACCACATTTTTGGTCAAGAGTTCTCCAAGTTCATGATGGAGCATCCTCAGATTGCTGAACAAATCGTTGAAAAGGGTTCGGTTGCTTCCAAGGCTCGGGCTGCGGCTAAACGAGCTCGTGAGGTAACTAGAAAACGAAGTGGACTGGAAATTAACAGTTTGCCAGGAAAATTGGCTAACAACACCAGTAAGGATCCGAACGTTTCTGAACTGTTCATCGTCGAAGGTGACTCCGCCGGTGGTTCAGCTAAGCAGGGTCGTTCTCGTTTAACCCAGGCCATCTTGCCAATTCGTGGGAAGATCCTGAACGTTGAAAAGGCCACCATGGAGAAAATCCTGGCAAACGAAGAAATTCGTTCTCTGTTTACCGCCATGGGAACGGGCTTTGGAAACGACTTTGATATCAGCAAGGTTAACTATCACAAGTTGATCATCATGACCGATGCCGATGTCGATGGCGCTCACATTCAGATTTTGCTGCTCACCTTAATTTACAATTACATGCGTCCAATGATCGATGCTGGATACGTCTACATCGCTCAGCCACCTTTGTATCGAGTTCGTCAGGGAAACAAATTCCAGCGATACGTTGATTCTGATGAAGAACTCCAGGAACTGCTAGGTCAGTTGCCGGCTTCACCAAAACCACAGATTCAAAGATATAAGGGTCTGGGTGAAATGGATGCTTCCCAGTTGTGGGACACAACCATGAATCCAGATCACCGTCGTTTATTAAGAGTTACTTCTGATGATGCTTCGGCAGCCCAAGAGGCTTTCACCATGTTAATGGGTGAAAAGGTGGCTCCTAGACGGAAGTTTATCGAAGACAACGCAACCTTTGTTGAAAACTTGGATGTATAAATTGTTTCACATGAAACAATTAGGTTAATTGACTGATTTAACAAGGAATGGAGGCAAAATCTCTTGGCAAATGAAGAAAATAATAAACCAAGTCGAGTTCAAAACGTTGAATTATCGAAGAAGATGAGATCATCGTTCTTGGATTATGCAATGAGTGTGATCGTGTCACGTGCGCTTCCTGACGTTCGGGACGGTTTAAAGCCGGTCCATCGTCGGATTCTGTACGATATGCACGAATTAGGGGTTACCCCAGACAAGCCTTACAAGAAGTCTGCCAGAATTGTGGGGGATGTTTTAGGTAAGTTTCATCCCCACGGTGACAGTTCCGTTTACGAAGCCATGGTACGAATGGCCCAGGAATTCAGTTACCGTTACATGTTAGTTGACGGACACGGAAACTTCGGGTCAGTTGACGGTGATGGTGCCGCTGCCATGCGTTACACCGAAGTCCGTCTTTCCAAGATTTCAATGGAAATGTTGCGGGACATCAACAAGGACACCGTTGATTTTCAACCCAATTATGATGGAACCGAACGTGAACCAGTGGTTCTCCCAGCTCGAATTCCCAACCTGCTGTTAAACGGGGCTTCCGGAATTGCGGTTGGAATGGCCACTAACATCCCACCTCACAACCTAAGTGAAGTGATCAGTGCCATTCATATTTTGATGAGAAATCCAGACGCTACCACCAATGATTTGATGGAAGCACTTCCCGGACCAGACTTTCCAACTGGTGGAGTTGTCATGGGTAAATCTGGAATCAGAAGAGCCTACGAAACCGGCCGTGGAAGTATCATTGTTCGTGCCAAGGTTGACATTGAGGAACAAAAGAACGGAAAGCAACGTATTATTGCGACTGAACTTCCTTACATGGTCAACAAGGCCAAGTTGATCGAACGGATTGCTGATTTAGTGCGAGACAAACGAATTGAAGGCATTACCGCGATTAACGATGAGTCCGATAAGGACGGAATGCGGGTTGTCATTGACGTAAAACGGGATGCTTCCGCGGAAGTAATCTTGAACAACTTGTACAAGTTGACGTTGATGCAGACCTCATTTAGTTTCAACATGCTGGCCATCGTTGATGGTGCTCCAAAGGTCTTGAGCTTAAAGGAAATCTTACAGTACTACCTGGAATACCAGGTTGAGGTAATTACCAGAAGAACTAAGTTTGATTTGCGAAAGGCCCAAGCCCGAGCTCACATTCTGGAAGGATTGCTGGTGGCTCTCGATAATATCGATGCGGTCATCAAGATTATCCGAAGTTCTTCGACTGGTGACATTGCCAAAAACGAACTGATCAATAATTTTGAACTAGATGACAAGCAGGCCCAGGCGATCCTAGACATGCGGCTAGTTCGTTTGACCGGACTGGAACGTGGCAAGATTACCGATGAACACAATAAATTACTTGCTAACATTAAAGATTACAAGGACATTTTAAATAGTCGGGACCGAATTAACGAGATCATCTATAACGAACTCCTTGAAATTCAGAAGAAGTTCGGTGACAAACGTCGGACCGAATTATTAGTTGGTGAAATTACCAGCATCGAAGACGAAGATTTAATCGAAGAGGAAAACGTGGTCATCACGTTGACCCACAACGGTTACATCAAACGTCTCCCAACGGACGAGTTCAAGGCGCAAAATCGTGGTGGACGTGGAGTTCAAGGCATGGGCGTTAATAAGGATGACTTTATTGAACACCTGCTATCAACGGCGACCCACGACCGACTCTTGTTCTTTACTAACGCTGGTAAGGTTTACAGCATGAAGGCTTATGAAGTTCCAGAGTACGGCCGGGCTGCGAAGGGAATTCCCATCGTTAACCTGTTGAACCTCGGTCAAAATGAGAAGATTCAGACGGTGATCAGCATCTCATCTAAGCATAACGATCAGGATAAGTACCTGTTCTTCACCACGAAGCAAGGAACGGTTAAACGGACACCCGTTTCTGATTTCTTAAACATCAGAAAGAACGGTTTAAAAGCCATTCATTTACATGATGGCGATGAAGTGATCGGAGTTTCCATCGTTGATAACGGTGACAACATGATCATCGGAACCCATTTGGGCTACGCCGTCAGTTTCAAAGCTGATGACGTTCGTTCCATGGGTCGTTCGGCCTCCGGAGTCCGCGGAGTTCGCTTACGTTCTGAAGACTACGTGGTTGGAGCCGCCATCCTGACACCAGACAGTGACGTGTTCGTCATTTCTGAAAATGGATACGGTAAACGAACGAAAGCTGCCGATTACCCAATTAAGGGTCGTGGTGGTAAAGGAATTAAGACGTCCAATGTGACCAAGAAGAATGGTCCACTGGTTGGTTTGAGTACCGTTACTGGCGATGAAGACATCATGTTAATTACTAACATGGGTGTCATGATTCGATTCGCGGTTAATAACGTTTCTGAGACTGGTCGTGCCACTCTTGGAGTTCACTTAATCCGAGTTGATGATGACGCTAAGGTGGCTACCATGGCGGTCGTTGCTAAGGACCAAGAACAAGAATCAAAGGTTGAAGAACCAACTTCAGCTTCTGATCAATCCGAAGAATAAAACACAAAAATAACACTACCTTTGGCGTAGTGCTATTTTTTTGACTAAAATTATTACTAATATTCGTAAACTGGCATTTTAATGTTGATTAAACGGGTTATTTCGGCTATGATATTGGTTGTGTTTGAAACAATTAAAGTCAAAATGACTTAATAGTTCGTAAAATGAGCAAGGAGATTTATGAAAATGGACGTGTTTGATTACGAAGATATTCAACTGATTCCGAATAAGTGTGTGGTTAACTCCCGAAGCGAATGTGACACTTCGGTTGAGTTTGGGGGCCGGAAGTTCAAGATTCCGGTCGTACCAGCTAACATGCAGACGGTGATTAACGCTGATCTAGCCGAAAGTCTCGCTAAAAATGGTTACTTCTACGTCATGCACCGTTTTCAACCAGAAAAACGCCTTGATTTTGTGAAAAAAATGCATGACGATGGGGTATTTGCCTCCATCAGTATCGGGGTTAAGCCCAACGAATACGATTTCATTAAGGAACTGGTTCAAGCCGACCAAATTCCAGAATACATCACGATTGACATTGCCCATGGTTACTCGGACTCGGTCATCAACATGATTAAGTTCGTTAAGGAACGGATGCCCAACACTTTTCTGATTGCTGGAAACGTTGGAACCCCAGAAGCCGTTCGGGCACTTGAAAATGCGGGTGCGGACGCCACCAAGGTCGGAATTGGACCCGGGAAGGCCTGCATCACTAAGATTAAGACCGGTTTTGGAACCGGGGGATGGCAACTAGCTGCCATTCGCTATTGTGCGAAGGGAGCCAGAAAACCTATCATCGCTGACGGTGGGATTCGGACCGATGGTGACATCGCGAAATCGATTCGCTTTGGTGCTACAATGTGCATGATCGGATCAATGTTTGCGGGCCATCAAGAGTCTCCGGGTCAAAAAGTAGAAAAAGATGGGAAGGAATACAAAGAATACTTTGGTTCCGCCTCCCAATTTCAAAAAGGTGCCTACAAAAACGTGGAGGGAAAGAAGTTGTTAGTTCCTTTCAAGGGCAGCATCTATGACACTCTGCGTGAGATGCAAGAGGACCTGCAGTCGTCAATCTCATACGCTGGCGGAAAAGACATTGACGCCATCCGGAAGGTTGACTACGTGGTCGTTAAAAATTCAATTTATAATGGTGATTAAAAATAATTCGCAGTGACCTGCGTATCTAATTATGTATCGCAAATCAACGCCTCAAATGTCTTATTGAAGTAGAGAACAATCAATGATACAATTAATCATTGTGAGTTCAATTAGGTTTTTAATTGACTCCCCTTGCTCTCCAAATCACTGGAGAGCCGACAGTCCACAAGGAGGTGTAATTCATGGAAAACAACAAATACGAAATTACTTACATCATCAGACCTGATATCGACGATGCTGCCAAGACTGACTTGGTTAACCGATTCGACAAGATCTTGACTGATAATGGTGCAAACGTAATCGATTCAAAAGACTGGCAAAAACGTCGTTTGGCCTACGAAATCGGCGGCTACAATGAAGGTACTTACCACATTGTCAACGTTGAAGAAGGCGACAACGACCAAGGTCTAAACGAGTTTGACCGTCTTGCCAAGTTTAATAAAGACATCTTACGTCATATGATCGTAAGAAGAGACGACAAATAATTTAAGATGAAAGGAGTTTTTCAGTATGATTAATACAGTAGTTCTTACTGGACGCTTAACACGAGACGTTGATTTGCGATACACCCAAAATGGCGCGGCAGTTGGTACTTTTACCCTAGCTGTTGACCGTCGTTTCACCAATTCGAATGGTGATCGGGAAGCTGACTTCGTCAACTGTGTTATTTGGCGAAAATCAGCTGAAAACTTTGCCAACTTCGTGCATAAGGGTTCACTTGTTGGAATCGAAGGTCGGATTCAGACCCGAAATTACGAGAACAAGCAGGGCCAACGAGTTTATGTTACCGAAGTAGTTGTTGAGAACTTTACCCTCCTTGAACCACGTTCACAGAACGGTGGTAATGGTCAGGGTCAAAGCAGCAATGGCAATCACGCTCCTAGCGAAAATCCATTTGGAACTCCAAAGACGAGTGGGCAATCCACTCCTAACAATGGCAAAAAGAATGACAATTCGAACGATCCCTTTGCCAACTCTGGAGACCAGATTGATATTTCCGATGATGATCTTCCATTTTAATGGAACGATTTGATTAATGTTTTAGGAGGGAAATACACATGGCTCAACAAAGAAGAGGTGGCCATCGTCGCCGTAAGGTTGACTTTATCGCCGCAAACCATATTGAATACATTGATTACAAAGACGTTGATTTATTAAGACGTTTCGTCTCAGAGCGTGGTAAGATTTTACCTCGTCGTGTGACCGGAACAAGTGCTAAGAACCAACGTAAGTTAACCATTGCGATCAAGCGTGCCCGTATCATGGGTTTAATGCCATTCGTAGTTGGTGACTAATTCAGAATTTGAGACTTAACTATTTTAGTTAGGTCTTTTTTTTACCCTTTTTATGGGATGAGCTCCAATGTGATAAAATAGAAGAAATAATGGAGTGGGAGATGGGAGTTACTATGAAAAAGTTCTTTTCACAAATGACGTTACCGCCATTTTTAAAAAATACACGATTAAGAAAAATTACGATTTTTATTGCGATTTCATTGATTTTGGGATTAGTAATTGCCTTTCTGTACAACTTCTTCATTGGAATTGTTCTATTGCTGGTGGCCTGTTTAGGACTGGTCTATACCATCAACACGATGAACCGAGTTGGTGAAGAATCCGACAAATACATTAACGATCTGTCCTACCAGATTATGCGGGGTCAGCAGGAATCTCTTCTGGAGATGCCGATTGGGATCCTGATCTTTAACGATGAACACGTGGTGGAATGGATTAATCCGTACCTGCAACCGTACTTTGACAGTTTGGAAGTAGTTGGTTATCCACTTGATCATTCCGCTCCCGACCTCTTTGACATAATTCAGGCCAACCTAGATCAGACGAAACCGTTTGAGATGACCTGGCGGGGACACAAGTTCGACATGTTGGTCCAAAAGGAATATAACACCGTCTACATGATGGATATTACCCATTATGCGGAAATCGAAAGTAAGTATGAGAATGGTAAAATTGCGGTTGGCCAGATCTTTCTGGATAACTTTGATGAAATTACCCAGTCAATGAGTGACCAAGACGTTTCTAACTTGAGAAATTACATCACCAATGAGCTAAGTTCGTGGGCGCAGGAGTATGGGATCTTCTTAAAACGAATTGATGCCGATCACTACTTTATCCTGTTGTACGTCTCCACTCTGAATCAGATTGAATCCGATAAGTTCAAGATACTGGACGTCATTCGGGAAAACACTTCCAAACAAAACCTCCCGTTGACGCTTAGTATGGGAATTTCATACGATGACAATAACCTGAATAATCTCGCTGACCAGGCCCAGAGTAACCTTGATTTGGCCCTTGGTCGTGGTGGTGATCAGGTCGTTGTTAAAGCCAAGGACAAGGAAGCCCGATACTATGGTGGCAAGACGAACCCGATGGAGAAACGAACCCGGGTTCGAGCTCGGATGATCTCCCACGCTTTACAAGAGTTAATGAAGGAATCCGACCAAATTTTCGTGCAGGGACACGCTCAGCCTGACATGGATGCCATGGGAGCTGCCATGGGAATCAGACGAATTGCCCAGATGAATGGTAAGCAGTGTTGGATTGTAATGGACGAAGAGGAACCGCATTCTGACATCAAACGGTTGTTGAATGCGATTGACGATTATCCTGACATTAAGGAATCGATCATTACCCCGGATAAGGCGCTCAAGAAGGCCACTGACAGCAGCTTGCTGATCATGGTCGACCACTCGAAGCCTGACATGGGAGTATCCGGGGATCTTTACAAACGTCTCAAGAATCGCGTGGTCATCATCGACCACCATCGTCGGGGAGAGGACTTTCCCGAAAACCCAATCTTGGTCTACATTGAACCATACGCTTCCTCCGCTTGTGAGCTGATTACTGAAATGTTTGAGTATCAGTCTCAGGATGCGGATCCCATTAATCAACTGGAGGCAACGGCGATGTTGAGTGGGATCGTGGTTGATACCCAGTCCTTTACCATTCGTACGGGAACGCGTACGTTTGATGCCGCCAGTTATCTCCGGTCAGCGGGTGCTAATGCCGACGAAATGTCTGACTTCATGAAAGAGAGTGTAACGAACTACATGGACCGAAACCACCTCATTTCCATGATGGAACAGATTGACGAAAACATGGCACTCATTACCGCCGAAAATGACAAGGAATACGACTCTGTAATTGCCGCTCAGGCCGTCGATTCCCTCCTGACAATTGATGGAGTTGAGGCTTCATTTATTGTCTTTAAACGAACAAACGGAAACATTGGCATTTCAGCCAGAAGTAATGGTAACATTAATGTTCAGCTGATTATGGAAGCACTTGGTGGTGGTGGTCATCTGTCCGCTGGTGCCACTCAGATTCCTGATGAAAGTGTTTCTGAGGTTAAAAAGACCCTGTTGGGTGCCATTAACAAGATCGTTAACAGCGATGATGAGAAAGCAGACAAATAGCAGAATGAACTTAAATCTGTTAAATTATTAGTAAACAAGGAGTGAATCAAAATGAAAGTAATCTTTTTGCAAGATGTTAAAGGTAAGGGTAACCGTGGTGACGTAAAGGAAATGCCATCTGGCTACGCTAACAACTTTTTGATTAAGAAGGGACTCGCTAAAGCAGCCACCAAACAGGCGATCAGCGAGTTAAAGGCCCAACAACACGTTGAAGCTGAACATCAAGAAGAGGAACTTGAAGATTCCAAACGTCTGAAAAAGGAGCTTGAAGATGACAAGACCGTCGTTGAACTAAAGGCGAAGGCAGGATCAGACGGACGATTGTTTGGTTCAATTACCAGCAAGCAGATTGCTCAAGGTCTGTTGGATCAGTACAACATCAAACTTGATAAACGGAAGATCGAAATGAGTGAACCAATCAAGTCCATGGGTTATACCGATGTTCCCGTTAAGGTTCATCCCCAGGTTTCCGCTCAAATTCGGGTTCACGTTAGCGAAAAATAAATGATCGTAAGTTACAGTTAGAAAAGAGTCGAGAATGAACAACGATACTTTAAATGATCACACACCACCGCAGAACATTGAGGCCGAAAAAGCCGTTTTGGGGTCCATCTTCCTAAGTACCGACGGATTAGTCGACGCCATGGAATACTTGAATCCTGATGATTTCTACAAGCGGGCTCACCAACTAATTTTTAAGGCGATGTTAGATTTAAACGAGGATGATCAGGGAATTGACGCCGTGACCGTTACCGACCTTTTAAAACAGCGTGACCAACTAGAAGATGTCGGTGGTGTTCCGTACATCATTGACCTAACGAACGCTGTACCAACGGCCGCTAACTTGGTGTACTACGCTAAGATTGTTAAAAATAAGGCCGTTTTAAGACGACTAATCCAGACCGCTACTAACATTGCGACCCAGGGGTATGAACAGTCCGAAGACGTGGAAGATCTGTTGGATAACGCCGAACGGGACATCATGAACGTCTCGGAGGATCGGAATCAATCTGGATTTAAGAACATTAAGGATGTTTTAAACGAATCTTTTACTAAAATTGACCAACTTTCTCAAAATGGTGGGGATGACATTACCGGTCTTGCGACGGGCTATCATGAGCTTGACAAGATGACTACCGGTCTTCACCCCGGTGAACTGATGATTCTGGCGGCGCGACCAGCCGTTGGTAAAACCGCGTTTGCATTGAACATCGCGCAGAACGTGGGAACGAAGACTGACAAGACGGTTGCCATTTTCAGTTTGGAAATGAGCGCGGAGTCACTAGTGAACCGAATGTTATGTGCGGAAGGTAGTATTGATGCCAACCACCTGAGAACCGGTCAATTGACCGAAGAGGAATGGCAGAATTTAGTAATTGCGATGGGCAGTCTTTCAAAGGCTCACATCTACATTGACGATACTCCCGGCAATAAGATGGCTGGCATTCGTGCCAACTGCCGGCGGTTAGCTAAACAAACCGGCAATTTGGGATTGATCGTCGTCGATTACCTTCAGTTAATTGAAGGGAGTAACAAAGAAAATCGGCAACAGGAAGTTTCTGAAATTTCCCGTCAACTTAAAAAATTAGCGAATGAACTTCAGGTGCCAGTGATTGCGTTATCACAACTCTCACGTGGAGTGGAACAGCGTCAGGACAAGCGTCCGGTGTTGTCGGATATTCGTGAATCAGGATCAATCGAACAGGATGCTGACATCGTCGCCTTCTTGTACCGGGAAGACTACTATGAGCATGATTCAGACGATGAGGACTCTGATCCCCGCTCTCAAGGAGCCGATGACGATGATAACGTCGGCGAGGTTGAAGTTATTATCGAAAAGAATCGTTCGGGTCCGAGGGGAACCGTTAAACTGCTCTTTGTAAAATCGTATAATAAATTCTCATCTATTTCCTATGCTTCGAATGATGGTGTACAATAAAAAGCCACTTACAGGGTAAGTGGCTTTTTTTATTAAAACTAAAATAAGAAAGATTGAGAGGATTTTCAATGAACAACAACGAAAAGACACAAGGGTTGCCAAAACTATCCATTGCGGCAATCTGGTTTCTATCCTTTGGAATTCTTGGAGTCCAAATGTCATTTGGGTTGATGAATTCGCAACTTGGAAGAATTTTTCAGACCCTTGGAACGTCACCGAGTCTCTTAGGACTTCTGTTTATCATTCCCCCGATCGCCGGGTTGTTCGTTCAACCTTTAGTCGGTGGATGGTCTGATCGGACCTGGGTTCCGAAGTGGGGAAGAAGAATTCCCTATTTAATTGTTGGGACCATTGCGGCCGCCATCACGTTATTCCTACTACCAAATGTCGGTGATTTCGGGTGGCCAAGCGTGGTTACAATTTCGTTAGCCGCCGTCATCACGTTGGTCTTGATGGTTGCCTTTAACATGTGTGTGCAGCCCTATAAAATGCTGATTGGTGACATGGTTAACCAACGGCAGAGTGGGTTTGCGTATTCGATTCAGAGTTTCTTCTTGAACATCGGTAGCGTGCTAGCGTGTCTATCACCATGGCTCTTCACCGAGATTGGGGTTAGTAACACTGCCAGCAAAGGGATGGTTCCTAACTCAGTAATCTTCTCGTTCTACGTTGCCGTCGTTGTCCTGATTTTCTGTACAATCGTCACCGTCTTAAAGGTTGACGAGTATCCACCAAAGCAGTTCAACGATTACCATGGTTTGGAACAGAACGGGAAACGAGCTAAGAAAAGCACATGGATGCTTTTAAAGGATGCGCCCCGGGTCTTCTGGATCGTATCCATCATCCAACTCTTTGCCTACATTGGTTTTGCCTACATGTGGATGTACGGAACCAGTATCATTGCTAAAAACGTTTTTAACACCACTGATCCAATGAGCAGTGGCTACCAGGCTGGTGGTAATTTATTTGGAATTCTATCAGCGGTCTATGCACTAGCAGCCGTGGTGGTTTCTCTGGTACTGGCACGAATTCCGCAACGAAAATACAAACTGTTCTTCTCGATTAGTTTAGTCATCGGGGGAGCGGGTTTCTTAATGTCAGCGCTAAGTCACACCACTTTTTCACAGGTGATTGCGTTTATCCTGATCGGTGTTGGTTGGGCCGGAATCTCGGTCTATCCGTTGACGTTTGTGACCCGTGAGATTCCCGGGAAATACATTGGGGTTTACATGGGACTGTTTAACGTCCAGATTTGTATTCCGCAGATTGTGGCCTCACTGGCAAGTCCGGTGATTGTGATGGTAATTGGTTCCATCGCGAACATCTTTGTGATTGCGTCCGTCACCATGGTTTTGGCAGCCGGAGCAGTGTGGATTCTCCATGATATTCGGGACTAATTATTTTCAGAGGTTTAAAACACTAATGAATTTCACTGAGTCAAATTGGAATTGTTCCACGTGAAACAATTCGGATAATTACATGAAGCAAACGAGTTAGAAGGTGTCCAACACGAAAAAACAACAAGTACTAGTCGGAATTTTTGCTTTCTTGGCGGCCATGTTTTTAATTTTGATCCCGTTTATTGGAGATCAAAAGTTAATCTGGATCGCCATTGCGATGACCGCTTTGTGTGCTGGTCTGGCAATTTTAACCGAGATTTTAGCTATTAAAAAATAAAAAAGGGAAGATCTACCGTAAGTAACAACGATGGAGGTCTTCCTTTTTGTGTGAAATGAGGTAATAAAAAAAGGATCATGGTTTAAAACCATGATCCTGATATATGATGGGCAGTCAGGGGTTCGAACCCTGGACCCACGGATTAAGAGTCCGTTGCTCTGCCAGCTGAGCTAACTGCCCAAATCAAAAGTACATTTATTATAATAGCATACCGCCAAAACCCATGCAACACTATTTTATAAAAAATTACAAAACAAGTGGTGTTAGAAGGGTCTTCCGTTGAGCCGTTGTTAATTAATAACAGTTGTTGAATAACGTGAAGCTAGTAATTTGATGTGTTACAATTTAACTAGGATTGAGCATAAAATAAGACTTGATTCTAAACTCGATTGTAATAGGGATTACCGCTAGTCCAAAGGAGACAAATAACATTATGAAGAAAAAAATTCTAGTTGTCGATGACGAAAAGCCAATTACAGATATTGAAAAATTTAGTTTAACCAAAGAAGGATTTGACGTTGATGTAGCTCACGATGGACAAGAAGCCCTCGACAAAGTCGATAGTAACACACCTGACCTCATTATCCTTGATTTAATGCTTCCCAAGGTTGACGGACTGGAAGTTGCCAAGGAAGTTCGAAAGACACACAACATGCCGATTATCATGGTAACTGCCAAAGACTCCGAACTTGATAAGGTCTTGGGACTAGAACTTGGGGCGGATGATTACGTCACCAAGCCATTTTCAAACCGAGAATTAGTGGCCCGGGTAAAGGCCAATTTGCGTCGGCAAAACATCACCGGTTCAGCTGGTGAGGGAAAGGATGATAACCACGACATCGAGATCGGTGATCTGGTCATTCATCCCGATTCTTATTCCGTTACCAAACGCGGGAAGGGCGTTGATTTGACCCACCGTGAATTTGAATTGTTGCATTATTTGGCCCAACACATTGGTCAGGTAATGACCAGAGAGCACCTGCTTCAGACGGTTTGGGGCTACGATTACTTTGGTGACGTGCGAACGGTCGACGTTACCGTCCGTCGTTTACGGGAAAAAATCGAAGACGATTCAAGTCATCCAAAGTGGTTGGTAACCAGACGTGGAGTGGGCTACTACCTACGCGATTCCGAAAAGGAAGAATAACAAATTCGATTAATTTATTAGAGGTATTCATGCGATGAAGAAGAAAAGACGTTGGCACTTTCTGCGGTCGATTCACTTTAAGATTGCGCTGGTTTTCGCGTTAATGATGATTATCACCCTGGAAGTAGTGGGTGCCGTTTTTGTACGTCAACTCGAGTATCAAAATTTGAATACGTTTAAGGACTCCATTCAGCTGAAGCCCTATGTCAACACGTCCCTTAAGAAACAGTTAGCTAAAAAGAACCAAACCGACGCTAACAAGCAGATTCAGACCATCTTGGAAGACGTTGACACTAACAATTCTGATGACATTTTGGTGGTTGATTCCAGGGGTAACATTCGGGGAACCAACCAGAGCAGTGATCAGTCCTTAGTTGGACAAAAGACGACTGATAATGACATCAAGAATGCTTTAAATAATGGCAAAACGATTGAGAAGAACACCTATAGCGACGGGAACCGGTACTATACCATGATTACGCCTCTGATTAACAGTCAGGGAAACGAAAATAACATGGAAGGGGTCGTCTACGTTCGGGCCAATCTGAATCCGGTTTATCAAAACATTAACAGTATCACCCTAATTTATCTATTTGCGGCGATTGTTGCCATCATCTTGGGGCTGCTTTTGACGTTTATTATTTCGCGTGCGATCACAAAGCCGATTGACGCAATGAAGAAGCAGACGGAACAGATTGCCCGGGGAAACTACTCGGGACACGTCAAGGTTTACGGAAACGATGAACTGGGACAACTGGCGCGCGCCGTTAATAACTTGTCAGTGCGAGTTGAGGAGTCTCAGGAGTCCACGGAGTCCGAGCGAAGGCGACTGGATTCCGTCCTCGATAACATGACCGACGGAGTGGTTGCGACCGATCGCCGCGGGAACGTTATCATTATTAATGATGAGGCGCTCAGCTTCCTAGGGGTTACTAAGCAGCAGGTCATCGGGAAGTCCATTCTGGATGTCCTGCATCTCCGTGATCGGTTCACCCTAAAGGATCTCATTGAGGACCCTGGTCAGGTGAACTTGGACTTTTCTGATCGTGATCACAAGTTGATTCTATCGGCTCATTTCTCACTGATTCAACGGGAATCGGGTTTCATTAATGGACTTGTTTGTGTCTTTCATGACATTACCCTGCAACAGAAGATTGATGACGACCGAAAACAATTTGTATCGAACGTTTCTCACGAATTAAGAACCCCATTAACCAGTGTCCATTCCTACATCGAGGCTTTACAAGATGGAGCTTGGAAGGACAAGGACCTGGCACCTAAGTTTTTGAAGGTAACGCAAGATGAGACCGACCGGATGACCCGGATGATTAACGATCTACTGACGTTATCACGAATGGATTCGGGCACTCAGAAATACGATACCGAATTAGTCAATATGAACAAACTCTTTAACTACATTCTGGATCGTTTTGACATGATCATTAAAACTGACGATAATCCGAAAAAGAAGTATTCCATCAAGCGTGATTTCACTAAACAAGACCTGTGGGCCGAGATTGATACCGATCGGTTTACCCAGGTAATTGATAACATCATGAACAATGCCATCAAGTATTCACCCGATGGTGGTGTGATTACGTGTCGAATCTACGAACAAAAGAACCGGATCATCATGAGTATTTCCGATCAGGGACTTGGAATGCCGAAGAAGGCCATTAAGCACATTTTTGATCGTTTCTATCGGGTTGATAAAGCCCGATCAAGAGCCCAAGGTGGAAGTGGCCTTGGACTAGCAATTTCGAAAGAAATCGTGGAAGCCTTTGGCGGACACATCTGGGTTGATAGTGTCGAAGGAAAAGGATCGACGTTCTATATCTCACTACCAAATGAACCAGTCGAGGAGGATCTTTGGGATGAAGGAGAAGCTTAAACCATACATTTTACCAGTTTCACTGTGTATTGCTGTGCTGGTCAGCTTGGTTCTGATCGTGGCGCTACTGGTTAATCCAGCTCGATTTGGCAGCCGCATGCACCAGGATAAGTCGGCCACGCTTAAAAGTGAGGTCTCTTCTAAAAATCGCTACGACATCTATTCTCCAACTGAGATCATCAGAACCGCCAAGAGTGGCAAGCAGGGATTACTCACGAGTGAAACCACCAGTTTGACGGGGGAATTGGTCAAAAACATTGAAACTTACCACGTTGAATCGGTAAAGGAAGTTTCTCGGGATAACCAGAAACACTTTATTAATACCCTTAATTCTGATAACTCACTGATGTTGAACTATGGAAGCGAAATTCCAGTGAAATTGTTGAGTAAGATCTTTGATAGTAAGGTTGGAAGTAATAATTTCAACGTAAACCGAATGATCCTGCCCCTCGGTGACAACACCCACTTCTATCTTTTGGGTGATAATGGTTACCACGTTTATGAGGTAACCACCAAAAAACGAAATTTAAATCAACTTCAGAACATTCTGAATAAAAAGATTCAGTCCGTTAACGTTCAGATGCGGACTTTAAACGACCGTCCGTTTCTCTTCTACCCTAACAGGGTCAAGATGAGAAACTATGGTTACTTACTGGCTGAACAGTCACAGACCGCCTACATTAACCGGGTGCTAGGCAACACGACGGACACCAGTGTTAAGCATCGAAAGAAGAGTACCACCTACAGTAGTCGGGACCAGTCCCTTAATTTTGATAATGATGATAACGTGATCTATCAGGACTACAAACAGAACAAGCGTGAGAGAAGCTACGCAAACGTCCTTAATTCCGCTTATGGGTACGCTAACAAGTTGGGGATTCCGTTGGATAATGCCCGGTTTGACAGCTACAATCCGGTGAAGAATACGGTGACTTATCGAACCTTCGTGGAGGGTTATCCGGTCTTTAACCAGAAACGACTTGGAACCTGTTCGTTTACGATGGGGAACGGCGGAGCAACTCGCTACGAATTTTCCCTCCTAAGTTTTCAGATTCCAATTCCAACCAACGCGGAGAGTACCACCCTTCCAAGCACGGGAACGGTGCTGAATCAGTTATCCGCTGAGGGAATTGACATGAAGAAAGTGCGTTCAATCACTCTGGGATATCAGGTGGTTCCTGAGAAAAACAATAAACAATTAATCACCCTTCAGCCATCGTGGTTTGTGAACTACGACGGGTCCTGGATTAATTACCAGTTAATCGGTAATGGGACTGGAAAGGAGAGTTTCTAATGAATTTTAAGCGAATTCAAGAGGTCTTCTTGCTGGCTTTCATCATTTTGGACGTTTTCTTGGTCTTGATGATCGTTCAGAATCGGAACATGCAGTCGGAAAACACGAATCAGAGCAGTGCGAACGCTACCATCATCAAGGAAATGCGACGTGATGAGATTTCCGTTGGCAAACTATCCAATAAGCGCTCCAGTGGTTACTACATTTCAGCGACCAACGACGGTAACCTAGCGAACGAGATGGGAAACTTGAGAAATCAGGACGCTCGGTTTGAAAATGGTGCGGTGGTTAGTACCCTTCGGACTCCCGTTCAGTTTGATGATCGTAATCCCCAAAACACGATTGATCCGCTCATGAAGAAAAAGAGCTTCGTGATTAATGGTGACGATTACGAGTACGATCCAAACCAGTCCAACTCCAGTAAAATCGTGTACATTCAGAAGGCCATGACCAGTACGTTGATGGATAATAACGCTAAGATCACCTTTAACCTTGATGAGGATGGCGATATTAAGAGTTACACCCAGACGGCGCTCACTAACATTAAGATTTTACACGAGAGTGCGGAAACCATTTCCCAGGAGCGGGCATTGATCTGGCTCTACCAGTACAATGAAATTCCGAATAATTCCAAGGTTCTCTGGACCAGACGGTCGTACACTAAATTACTGACCATTAAGAACAACGGGGTTTACATCCCCACCTGGGTCATTGCGATTCAGACCCGTAACTCGAAGGACGTTTCGATCCGCAGAATTAACGCCTTTACCGGTTCGGTTCTGAAGACCGAGAACGTGCAGGGAAACTTTAAGAACAAAATTACAAGTGGTATGGAAGACAATTAGAAAGCTGGATGGAAAGTTGAACGATGATCCGATGAAAATTAGTGTCTTGTCGAGCGGAAGCGGCGGCAACGTCACGTACATTGAAACCAATCAGCACAAGGTGTTACTTGATGCAGGATTGTCTGGGAAGAAAATTGAACACCTGATGAATTCCATTGGACGAAGTTTAAACGACGTGGACAAGTTGTTCGTGACACACGAGCACACCGACCACGCGAAGTCCGTTGGAATCCTGGCACGCAAGTACAACATGGAAGTCTACGCCAACGAAAAGACCTGGAACGCCATGAGTCGTAAGATTGGTAAATTCCCGGAAGAACAGAAGTTTATTTTTGATCCCGATACCATCAAGACCTTTGGTGACTTAGACGTTGAGAGCTTTAGTGTTTCTCACGATGCGGCCGATGCTCAGTTTTACAACTTTCATGATGGCGACAAGAGTTTCGTCGTTTTGACGGATACGGGCTATGTTTCGGACCACATCGAGGGTGTCATCAAGGACGCGAACGCCTACGTCTTAGAGTGTAATCATGACGTGGAAATGTTGCGAAACGGCGACTATTCGTGGCCGACAAAGCAACGTATCATGAGTGATGAGGGCCATTTATCAAATGAAGCCGGTGCGGATGCGATGATTGACATCATTGGACGCGACACCAAGAACATCTTCATTGGCCATCGTAGTCACCACAACAACATGAAGTCGTTGGCGCACCTTACCGTGGCCTCGATGCTTGAAAATAAGGACTTTGGCGTGGGACACGACTTTAATTTGTTTGATACGGACGTTGAAAAACCATCTAATTTAATAACTCTTTGAGAATTATTGACCCTTTCTTAAAAATTATTTGCTAGAATAATGTTAAATGGGGTGTAAATATGAAGAGAACACATCCACTACTAACGGTTGCCATTGTAGCCTTAGTAGCTGGTTTATTGGGTGGCGGAATTGCCTATGGAGGGATTACGTGGTATAACGGCGGAATGTCTCTTGGCACGCAAGCTGTCCCTGCTGGTTCCAATCGTGGTGGAACCGCAAAAGTTGAGAATGTGAAGGTCAATGCCTCTAATCAGGCTGAAAAAGTCTTTAAGGACAACAAGGACACGGTGGTTTCGGTCATTAATACCGAGAAGACCAAGTCCAACGACTCCGATCCACTATCAGGAATGTTTGGTGGGATGTTTGGCGGCAGTGACGGAAATGGCAGTAACAATAATCCATCGCAAAAGGACCAGCAACAGATTAGTGAAGGTTCTGGAGTGGTCTACAAGAAGGATAACGGTTCTGCTTACATTGTGACCAATAATCACGTGGTTTCTGGTTCATCAAGTCTTGAAGTAGTCTTGAGTAACGGGCAGAAGAAGGAAGCCAAGCTGGTTGGTCATGATGCTGTGACCGACCTAGCAGTCCTAAAGATTAACGGTAATGGCGTTAATCGAGTTGCCAACTTCGGAAACTCTGACGACATTAAAGTGGGTCAAACGGCCCTTGCGATCGGTTCCCCACTTGGTTCGGAATACGCATCGTCTCTGACTGAGGGAATCATTTCCGCCAAGAAACGGGAAGTTCCGCAGGCAAGTACCGAAAATGGGCAACAGAATGCCAGTGCCGGTGATGCGACGGTCATTCAGACCGACGCCGCCATCAACCCCGGTAATTCTGGTGGACCACTATTAAACATTGCTGGACAGGTTGTTGGAATTAACTCCATGAAGCTGTCGAAGGATAGTTCTGGAACGAGCGTCGAAGGGATGGGCTTTGCAATCCCAAGTAACGAAGTCGTTCGGATCATCAACCAGTTGATTAAGGATGGAAAGGTCATTCGTCCGGAACTAGGGATTAAGTACGTAGACCTGGCTAATATCTCAGTTAAGCAGCAGAAGTCGATTCTAAAGCTTCCTGGGAACGTTAATGAAGGAGTTGTTGTCATGGACGTTAACGGTGGCTCACCGGCTTCTAAAGCGGGTCTCAAGAAGAATGACGTGATTACCAAGTTGGCTGGAAAAGCCATTACCAACCAGGGGAAGTTGCGTGATATCTTGTACGACCATAACGTTGGCGATAAGATCTCAGTTACCTATTATCGAAACGGCCAAATGAAGACCGCCCAGATCACGTTAGATCAACAAGCTAAACAACAATAAAATTAAAAAATGTTCGTCGCATCTACGACGAACATTTTTTTGGGTTCAAGATGGTAAACTGACAATTAATGGGGTTAATGAGATAATTAAAACGCTGATGAAGGGAAACAGCTGTTATTTAATGCACAAAAGTGTTTTTTTCGGAATTGATACGTTTCCTGGTAAACTCCGAACGAAAAGACGATTCTAAAATCGAATAATCAGAAAATGCTGATTTTGAAATGTCAAGGGGTAAAACACTGTGCATAACTTTGGGGATAAACTCATTGTGAAAACACAAAGACTGTAATTAAGGCTTTTATTCACAGTGGAAAAGTATTACCGAGTTATCCACAAGCAGTGTGCATAAGTTTATGTAACAAAATTTTATGAAAAAAAGAACGCTACAAACGTTGATATAACAGCAACAAAACTTGCGTTAACGAACATATGTATGGTTTATTTCTGTGGATAAATAAAAATGTTATTGACAAACGCTGGTTATTAACAGGTATTAAATTTTATCTAAATGTGTACATTTTGTGAAATAGCTTGTGGATAACTTTGTGGACAATCTGTTTAAAGGAGTCGACTTATGAACATCAAATTAGTGGTAGTTGGAAAATTGAAGGAAAAATACTTCAAAGACGGAATTAACGAGTACGCAAAACGACTTTCTAGATTTTGCAAGTTTAAAATTGTTCAGGTTCCAGACGAAAAGGCTCCTGAAACGCTTAGTAAAGCGGAAATGGACGATGTTATGGACAAAGAGGGAACTCGGATCTTGGCTAAAATCAGGGATCGGGAGTATGTGATTGCTTTAGCAATACAAGGAGAAGAACTCACTTCCGAGCAGTTTGCGAAAAAGATCCAGGATCTGACCACTTACGGGCACTCCGACATTACCTTTGTGATTGGTGGCTCGTTGGGGCTTGCTCCCAAAGTTTTAAAACGTGCTAATTTGGAACTGTCATTTGGACGCTTCACGTTGCCACATCAACTCATGCGGTTGGTGTTGACCGAACAAATTTACCGAGCCTTCATGATTAACAGTGGGAGTCCATACCACAAATAAAGCAAATTGACTTTTATTAGAATTTAAGCATATAATAAATATGTAATTAAAAAAGGAAGAGATGCTTGTATCATCTCTTCCATGTTCGCAAGTTAGGTGCGGTTACTGTGGTGAAGCTAATCAGTCATGATTAGCTTTTTTTATTATCGCATATGCTCTCGCAAGGTTAATCACGATTCGCGATAACACCCAAAGTCCTATTATATAGGACAATTTCCAGTAACCTTTCCTAGGTGATTTCATGTC
This sequence comes from Fructilactobacillus sp. X2R5C2, assembly GCF_059901375.1. Classification (NCBI taxonomy): domain Bacteria; kingdom Bacillati; phylum Bacillota; class Bacilli; order Lactobacillales; family Lactobacillaceae; genus Fructilactobacillus; species Fructilactobacillus sp. X2R5C2. Next base: position 446,801 of record NZ_JBWXUX010000001.1, on the reverse strand, counting down.
CACCAACTCCTTTAATTAGGTTGGAGAAGTTTGGATATAACCACAGGCTTGCTAAAACGTTGTAAAGGTTCGCGAAACCTAAGCGCTCTATTTTTAATTATACAGCAAAATAAATGATTATTCATAGGAATTATTTCGGTCTCGTAGAAACGCCGAGAGGGTGTTAGAAATGAAATATTTAGATACGCATCACGTCATGCGCTTTTTAGTTCAGGTCTTAATCACAGCGGTTGGAACCGCCATTATCGCGGTGGGAATGACACTCATGCGCAAGGAAAATTTGGGGATGGACGCCTTTACCGCGCTGAGTGTTGGATTGTCGCATCACTTACCGATTGGACTGGGCAATATCCAACTGGGTGATTATCTGATTTTGTTAGTCATCGTATTGTTCATGGATTATCATCAAATCGGGTTTGGCACGCTCATTAACATGATGGTCGGATATGGCGTTCAGTATTTTACCCTTTGGTTTGGGGCGTACTTGGTTTTTACCAGTTTTTGGCTAAAATTACTTTTTGCCGTGCTAGGATTTCTGATCTTCACGGTGGGAATCGCCGTCTACATGTCGGCCAAGTTTGGGGTGTCGTCATACGACGCGATTGCCCCGATTTTCTCCAAGAAGTTTCACATGCCGTACTGGTCGGTCCGAGTGATCCAAGACGTGTTGTTCATGTTTCTAGCATTCCTCGCTTCGGGTCCCATTGGAATCATGACGATCATCATTTCGTTGTGTTCGGGACCATTTGTGGAATTCTGGGGCCGTCATCTAAATTTAATTCAATAAAAAATCCCGGTGGAAATTAATCCATCGGGAAAATTTTTTGGTCAATTATTTTTGATTATTAGCGTTAGGATCTACGCTGCAGCTTCCGCCTTCGCAGTTAGCACCCTTTGACTGGTCGTCATCGCCACCAACCATTTCGATTGGTTTAAAACTATCCCAGGCTTTGTCTAGTGCGGACTTGAAGACCTTAACTGGTTGAGCACCAGAAACGGCGTACTTCTTGTTGAAAACGTAGAACGGAACACCGTTGATTCCAACTTGTTGAGCGGCGGCTTCGTCAGCTCTTACGTCATTCTTGAATTTGTCACTGTCTAAGACGGATTTAACTTCGTCTTGGTTTAAACCAACACTCATGGCTAAGTCAGTTAAGACGGCGTTATCGTCAACGTTCAAGCCGTCGGCGAAGTAAGCTTCAAACAACTTGTCCATTAGTTCTGATTCTTTGCCCTTGGTTTCAGCGAAATGAAGCAAACGGTGAGCCTTTAAAGTATTGACCACTTTGATCTTGCTGGTATCCATCTTCAGGCCAGCTTCTTTTGCTAATTCGGTAATGGTTGATAAGAATTCGTCAACCTTTTCCTTGGACATTCCCTTTTCCTTGCTCATGTGGTCAGCCATGGTTTCTGGTTCACCAGAAGCGGTAGGATCAAGTTCGAAACTATTGTAATGAACTTCAACGTCATCTTTATGATCGAAATCAGCGAGTGCTTGCTTAAAGTGAGCACGACCGATGTAACAGAATGGGCAGGCGATATCTGACCAAACTTGTACTTCCATTTTCTTTGCCATTTGATTACCTCCTCCATCAAATTTACTAACTAAACTATAGTATGCAATTGGATCAATCACAATTATATTGACTGGAAATTACTTATCGATTGCGTTGCTTGTTCCAAGTAATTTATCGTTCTTGATGCGGTTTGGATCTTGTTGTTCGTTAGTACCTTGGTTATTTTGACTGTCGTTATTTTTTGTGTCTTTAGTTTCGTTATTCTCATTCGTCTTATTCTCGGCATGATCCGATGACTTTTTGTCAGAATCGCCATGGACTGATTTGAGAATCTTATCAAGCCAATTCTTCATGTTACTTCCCCCTCATCTACTTCTCAGTTCATTATAGTATAGTAAGATTTGATTGTAATGGAAGTTGATGAATTTATAAAGAATTATGCCACCTCAACTGTAGTTATCGAAACGAGCATTTTGCTTGCTTTTACTTTGAAAATTAAATAAGATACTTGTATAGGATAACTTACTTTTTGTGAGTAAAGGAGAGATATGGAATGAAAACAATTGATGTCATTTTAGGTAGTGCTCGTTCTAATTCGAGTGGTGCCGGGATTTTTAACTATTTAAAAAAGAATGCCAAAGAACTGGAATCTGATAATGGAGTCAAATTAAACTTCATGGCGATCAGAGACTTTGACCTGCCGACCTTCAACGAACCGCTTCCACCAATGGGGAACCCGGATCGTAAGCTAACTGGGGCACCTAAGAAGTGGATTGATAACGTTAAAGCAGGGGACGGTTACTTGTTCATCGAACCCGTTTACGACAATGGTTTGTCCGGGGCATTCAAGAATGCGTTAGACTACATCGGATTTGAAACGGCTGACAAGCCCGCTCGGATTATTTCATACTCTAGTAACGCCATGGCTGGTCAGGCTTCTGCTTTAGCACTTTTACCTACGCTTGCCATGTTAGGGATGGTTATGTTGCCACACATGACCATGATTGGTCACATCGATGACAACTTTGAAAAGGACGGTAACTTTGTAAGTAACGCGCCTTCAGAAGACTACTATTCTAAGCAGTTGAAGGATGCGGTAGCTGACATTGCTTCTTATACCAAGCTTTTAAATAAGTAGTCTGATACTACTAAAATTAAATACGTAAAAAAACGTCTCGTTTCTACTAAATTGTTAGAAACGAGACGTTTTTCTTTTCTATTAAAACATCATCTGAGCGACTATCAAGATGATTGAAATCAAAAAGACGGCCGTGATTATGTACTTGAAGAATTTGTTGATTTTGTTACTTCCCTCAGGAAACAACCACAGGATCATGATCAAAATGACGTTTAAACTAATGCCAACCCATGGATTGGGATGAAAAAGAGTCAAAACCATCAGTAACACTAGGATACACAGCTCAAGGAGCTCCTTAAAGATTGTCAACTTCCTAACCATTCCTTTCTTATGTATTTACTAAAAACACCAAATCCCAAGTAGACATGGAAATTTACTCAACTGATTTGGTGCACAGGTATGTTTTTAAAGTGGTAATGGGGATCAATGAATCATTTTCATTACCAAAATTAATTATACCATTGCGTTAAATAAAAAACTAGACCATTTTTAATTATCCTTAATGGTTGAAAAATCATTTCGATACTGTAGAATATTATATGTAACAGGGAGGGATCAGTATGAAATCGAAAAATAAATACAAAACGCTTTTTAATTCTCAACACTTGACTATTTCGGTTCACGTCAACAGTAAGAAACAGATTATTAAGGAAGCCAGTAAGCTGATTTTAGGATTGGCTTTAATTAAGGGCGTCGTTTTATTATGGCACCTAAAATAAGTTTGTGAAATTAAACTTTTCAAGCTTATTTTTTTCGCTATCAAAACATCCAATTTATCACTATTTAAAAGGTCTGAATCTTACCTGATACACTGTTATCACTAGTCTCACACATACAACAAGGTTAATTACTCAGGAGCAAAAATGTGTTACGTTCGAGCTCCTTTTTAAATGAAATAATTGTTACCTACGTAACTATTAAAAGGTGACTATAAAATGGATTAAAATGTATAAGTTTCCTAGTATATCAAGCTTCATCGCACTTTACAAATTATCAATCTCTTAACAATTTACCAATATTTGTGAAACAGTTATCATTATTGAGTTTACGCTACGGAACAAATTTTCTTCCAATAAAAATGCTTGTGCAAAATTGCCACAACCCGTACTATGAAGGTGGTTAAAACGTTTAACCATATGCACAAGTAACAATCTTATGAGGAGGATTATTATGAAATCTGCAATTGAAGTGAACTCAGAAATTGGGCGCCTTAAATCTGTTTTGATGCACAGACCGGGCAAAGAGATTGAAAATGTCATTCCAGACACCATGAAGCAGATGTTGTTTGATGACATCCCATTTCAAAAGATCGCTGATAAAGAGCATGATTATTTCACAAACCTGTTACGAAACCATGGAGTGGAAGTCGTATACATTGAAGATTTGTTGGAAGATATCTTGCAAAAAGATGATGTGAGAGATGATTTCGAATCAACTTATTTAAATGAGCACTACTACCAGGGAAGTTCTGCTGAAGACATCAAAAAATACTTTGAAACCCTCTCAATTCATGACCTCGTGAGCACCATTTATGCGGGCCTCAGGCGAGAGAAAATTCACTTTACTCATCCTAGTCTGCACGACGTTGCCGGAACCAACGCTTTTGATCCGTTTCTACTGGATCCACTTCCCAACGCCTACTTTACAAGGGACCCACAGGCTTCGATGGGATCTGGTCTAACCATTAACCACATGACCTTTGAAGCCAGAAGGCCGGAATCGCTGATTACCGAGTATGTGATGAAATACCATCCCCGGTTCGCTGGGAAGATTAACGTCTGGCTTGACCGTTACAATGACGCCCGGATTGAGGGCGGTGATGAGCTAGTCTTAAACGATCACGTGGTGGCGATTGGGTGTTCACAAAGAACTTCGACCCGGTCCATTGAAAAATTGGCCCACAAATTGTTTGAGGATCCTAATTCTCATTTTGACACGATCGTAGCAGTTCAGATTCCGCACAACCACGCCATGATGCACCTTGATACGGTCTTTACCATGGTCAACTATGATCAATTTACGGTATACCCTGGCATCATGAACGGTGGTAAGATGAATATTAACATCCTTCATCCTGGAAAAGACAACACCATCAACTTGGAGCACCGCACTAGTTTGCCAGATACTCTCAAAGAAGTCTTAGGACTTTCTGAGATTGACCTGATGGAGACTGGTAATGGTGATCCGGTTGCTGCACCGCGTGAACAGTGGAACGATGGTTCTAATAATCTGGCAATTGCTCCTGGCGAGGTTGTCACTTACGATCGCAATACCGTTACCATCGATTTGATGCGCAAACACGGCATTACCGTTCATGAGATCTATTCGTCCGAACTGTCGCGTGGCCGGGGTGGAGCTCGTTGTATGTCACAGCCCATCATTCGGGAACCAATTGAGAAAAATTAATTAGGAGAGTAAATCAGATGAGTACATTATTAGAGGAACTAAAATCAATGCAAGGTCGTTCGTTTTTAAAGGAATCAGATTTTACCCCAACCCAGATTGAGGCTTTAATTGATTTCGCGATTAACTTAAAGAACGAACACAAGAAGTACGGTAAGGTTACTAAGTACTTGCACGACAAAGACCTTGTCCTCTTGTTTCAAAAAACTTCAACGAGAACCAGACTTTCATTTGAACTGGGTGGAGACGATTTAGGTGGCAACACGGCCTACATTGATCCAACCTCAAGTCAGTTTGGGAAAAAAGAGTCGGTGGAAGATTCTGCCAGAGTCTTTGGTGAACTCGCCGATGGAATTGAGTACCGTGGTTTTGAACAATCCGACATGGACATCATGGCTAAGTATTCCGGTGTTCCGGTCTGGAATGGTCTTTCAAACGAATGGCATCCCACTCAGATTATTGCAGATTTCATGACCATTAAAGAAAATTTTGGTCACTTAAAAGGTTTAACTTTAACCTTCGTTGGCGATGGAAGAAACAACGTGGCCAATTCACTGCTAGTGACGGGTTCCATGCTGGGCGTAAACGTCCACATTGTGGCTCCTGATGAATTGCACCCCGAAAAATCCGTGGTGGATTTAGCGGAGAAATACGCTCAAGATTCTGGTGCGAAAATCATGATTACTTCTGACATCGACAAGGGTGTCAAGGGATCCAACATTGTTTACACCGACGTCTGGGTTTCAATGGGAGAAACTAACTGGCAACAACGAATTGACCAGTTATTACCATACCAAGTCAACATGGACCTCATGAAAAAGACGGGCACACCAGATGATGAATTAATCTTCATGCACTGTCTCCCCGCCTTTCACGATGACAACACGACCACCGCTAAAGAAGCTGTGAAAAAATACAAAGGCCTCGACAGTCCCGAAATGGAAGTAACCGACGAGGTCTTTAGAAGTCCTTACGGACGCCAGTTTGTTGAAGCTGGGAACCGTAAGCATTCAATTATGTCAATTATGGCCGCTACTTTAGGCGACCTAAGCATGTATAACGAAAATTAGATTTTACTAAAAGCATAAAATAGATATCAATGATACAATCATGTCCGAAGTTAGGATTTGAGAGGATTGCGTAAATTATATGGGAAATAAAAAGGGAGTTTCATTATTTGGATTAATTATGCTGGTGATTAGTTCCGCAATTGGTGCTGGAATTTATAATGCCAGTGAGCAGATTGCGGCAGCCGCCACTCCAGGACCTGCGCTAGTTGCGTGGGTTATCACTGGGGTCGGAATTTTTGCACTAGCGATGAGTTTGAAGTCTCTTAGTGAGGCTAAACCAGAGCTGACTGGTATTTCAGACTTCGCCAGAGATGGATTTGGTGATTTTGCTGGATTTCTATCAGGCTGGGGATACTGGCTTTCAGCATGGCTTGGCAACATTGCGTTTGCCACCATGATGATGTCAGCGATCGGTTATTTCTTTCCGGTTTTCCGATCAGGTAACTCAATTCAAGCAGTTATCATTGCGTCGATATTCACTTGGCTTCTAACGTGGTTAGTAACGATGGGGATTGAGAACGCGGCTTTCATTAATACAATCATAACTGTAATAAAAATAATCCCCTTGATTGCCTTCGCAATCTTAGGAATTGTCTTGTTCAAAGCCAACGTTTTCACGGCCCACTTTTGGGAGAACTTTAGCTCTAATTTCACGTATAGCCCCGCGACAGCAGTGGGGGTATTTGATCAAGTGAAAGGTTGTATCATCACCACCATGTGGATTTTCATTGGGATTGAAGGCGCCACAATGATGGCGGGCCACGCTAAGAAGCGTTCTGATGCAGCCAAGGCTACCATTATCGGAACCATTTCACTCTTGATCATCAACATCGTCATCGCGATGCTACCATATGGCTATTTACCCCAAGCAAAACTAGCTAAATTGAGCAACCCCGCCTTAACGTACGTCGTTAAAGATATGATTGGACCAATAGGTGCAGCTTTTGTCAGTATCTCACTCATAATCACAATGGTCGGTGCCCTCCTGTCATGGACCATGCTTCCGGTAGAAGCAACATCGCAACTGGCTGATCAGAAGCTGTTGCCCCGGTGGTTCGGTTACTTAAACAAGCACAAATCACCCTCACACTCATTATGGTTGACTCAGATTTTGGTACAAATTGTTTTGATTTCGTTACTATTTACCGACCAGGCCTACAACTTAGCAATTTCGTTGTGCACGGCGGCAATTGTGATTTGTTACGCGTTAGTCGGTGCCGATCAAATTAAGGCCGGACTTCAGGCGCATTCCGTAAAGAAAATGATACCAGGAATCCTGGCTTTATTGTTTGAGGTTGTCGGAATCACAGTGGCGGGATTACAATTCTTGTGGTTATGCTCAATTGCATACGTCCTAGGCTTTGGATTTTATATCAAAGCGATTAAAGATCAGGGACGCAAAATCACACCTTTCGAATGGATCATGATGGCATTGATAACGATTGCCGCCATTAGTGCGGTAGTTGCACTATTTATGGGAAAGATAGGAGTGTCATAGAATGAAAAGAGTCGTGATAGCTCTAGGTGGCAACGCGATTTTGACTGACGATCCAACCGCAAAGGGTCAAGAAGCGGCCCTAAAACAAACAACGAAAAAAATTGTGGAGTTCGTGCGCAATTCAGCTGAGAATGTTCAGTTAATAATTACCCACGGTAATGGTCCACAAGTTGGAAATTTGTTGCTACAAGAACTAAACGGTAGCACAGAAAAGAATCCGCCAATGCCACTCGACGTGGTAGGGGCAATGACACAAGGCGAGATGGGTTTATGGATTAGTGATGCCCTCTGCGATAATGATATGACAAGTTCAACCATTGTCACACGGGTGTTAGTTAATCCAGATGATCCCGCTTTTAAAGATCCGACGAAACCAATTGGTCCGTTTTACGCGGACGTTAACTCGATCTTAAGGGAACATCCAGACTGGAAGTTCGCTGAAGATTCCGGTCGTGGATTTCGCCGGGTCGTTCCATCTCCGCATCCCATCAGTATTCTTGAGGCCAAACAGATTGGCACGCTCGTTGACAGTGGTTTTACTGTCATTGCTGGTGGCGGGGGCGGAGTTCCGGTTATCATGACTGATAACGGGGATGTCGAAGGCGTGGAAGCCGTGATTGACAAGGACTTTACCGCTTCATTAATTGGTCAGATGGTGGAGGCCGATCAGTTAATTATTCTGACCGCAATCGACCAGGCTGCCATTAACTTTGGTAAACCCAATCAACGAGAGCTTGGACACGTGTCACTTGATGAGTTGGACATGTATCTGAAGCAGCATCAGTTTGGCAGGGGTTCAATGGAACCCAAGATTCAGGCTGCCATGCAGTTCGTAAAGAACACTGGCAAAGATGCTGTGATCACGTCGTTAGACAACGTTGCTGAATTTGAAAAGAACGGACGGGCAACCGTCATTAAAAAGTAAAGCGATAATAAATCACCCTATGACTATGTGAAGTAGTTATGGGGTGATTGTTGTTATAAAAGTAATTTCGCCTACTATTTATTCCAAAAAATTGATATGCAACATAGTTTATATGTTGCTAAAGATCATTCAAATTACTTAAGAGCTATTAAAAAAATAACTGTCTTAGCTTAGCCGAGCGGACAGTTATTATTAACATAATCAAGCTGCTACCTGGCAACTCTTGAAGCAGTTGTGTAATCGCAACTGCTTTTTTTACAATTAGATATTATCATACAGAAGAAATTTGTCAACGAAAACGATTTGACACAATTGTCACGAGTACAATTTAAAATTAAATGCTAAACTCAAAAGTTCCCTCACAACTATCAAGAATAATCGTAAGGGAACTTCAATGATACTTATGGGTCATAACCATCAAATAGAAAGGAGTAGTGCATCTTATTTGAAAACTACCGCTTTTGCGGCACAAACACAGTATACCATATAGAGTAAAAATGTCTAGGAATATTTATTTTATGTAATTGAAAAGAACAAATGAACCATTGAACCGTACCCAATAATCATGATTGGACTGGAATTGATATGCGCATTGCTATTAACAGCTAGTTGAATTTGTTATGCTTTAGATATAAATAGGAGGTATTAATTATGAAAATAATGATTATTGGTGGAACCGGTCGAGTTGGTTCTGACCTAGTAAAACAATTCAGAAAAAACACCGATGACGAGATTACCATTGCCGCTCGTCATCCTGAAGAAATTAAAATCGTGGACACCGTTGAGGAACGTCCTAAGATCAAGACCTTAAAGTTCAGTATCGTTGACATGACCGTGGAACAGATGGCTGATACTATGAAGGGGTTTGATGCCATCTACTTCACTGCTGGATCTGGTGGCCACAACGTGGTCCTCGTCGACAGTTACGGTGCCATTAAGACCATGCAAGCTGCTGAAAAGGCGGGCGTTAAGCGTTACATCATGTTAAGTTCAGCGTTTGCCTTGCAACCAGCCCAGTGGGAAGGTAAGAAACACTACGCTAAGTTACAGGATTACCAAGCCGCTAAGTTCATGGCTGACCACTGGTTGATTCATGATACTGACTTGAATTACACCATTTTACAGCCCGGAAGTTTGCTTGAGACTCCTGGAACTGGTGAGGTAACTTTCAACGATGATCAGCCAGGATCCAACTCCATCAACGACGTTTCCCAAGTTTTGTTTGATGTCTTGGATAATAAGCATGCCTTTGATAAGGTCATCATCATGCACAGTGGTGACATGAGTATTGAAACTGCGCTTAACAATTTGAAATAGTTAGGAGAGTTAAAATGGCTGTTAAAAATAAAGTAGTAGTAATCACGGGAGCTTCCAGTGGAATTGGTGAAGCCACCGCTAAAATGTTGGCAAATAACGGCGCCAAGGTTGTACTTGGCGCTCGGCGTGAGGATCGCTTGCGTGCCATTCAAGAGGACATCGAGGCCGCTGGTGGCGTGGTTGCCATTCAAAAGACTGACGTTACCAAACTTGATGAAGTCAGAAACCTAGCATCAATGGCCGTTGACCAATTTGGTCGCATCGATGTTTGGATGAATAATGCGGGTGTCATGCCTCAATCACCACTAATCAACGGTGATGTCAAAGGCTGGAACCAAATGATCGACGTTAACATCAAAGGTGTTTTGTATGGAATTAATGCATCACTTGATACGATGCGAGCTCAAGGTGACGGTCAGTACATCAATACGGCTTCGGTTGCCGCTCACACTTCTGGAATTAACAGTGGTGTCTACAGCGCAACCAAGGCGGCCGTTAAGATGATTAGTGATTCCCTTCGAGAAGAAGAGGCTCAGGCTAAGTCGGGCATTCGGGTTACCATGATTTCACCCGGTGCGGTGGCTACTGAACTCCCTAATCACATCACTGATCCGGACATCAAGAAGAAGTTTGAATCTTCCGATCTGACACCACTGAGTCCCGATCGAATTGCCCAATCAATCTTGTATGCCATTGACATGCCAAAGGATGCCTCGGTCAACGAGATTGTAATTCGTCCTACTGATCAGGTTTAGGGTGTTAGGCAATGAAATTAGATGTGTCAAAGCACGTGTTACGGGATGGTTCGTTTTTAATCATTGCCATCCTCTCCATCATGCAGTTTGCGCGTTACGTTTACACTCAGGAGTACCTACGTTCGGCAAAGTACCTGGTACTGTTTTTGATTACCATTTTAATGTACGGGTTTGTTCCAAGTCCGATGATCCAGTCAGGGGTTAACCTGATTATGATTGTGCTCTTACTGGGATTTACCTGGTACGACGAGCGGATTGATAAGCGACGTGAAAAGAAATAAACCAATAAGACTAGTTGTCGAATTTAATCGATAATTAGTCTTTTTTTACGAAAAAGTTTACTTATGGATGAACCATTTCTGGAAATGAGGTTGAAATAGTTAACATTTAATACTATTATTATAAAAAACAGGTTGTTTAGATTTTGTTATTTAACGAGATCCGAACATTGTATACAAAAATGGAGGAGAAAGTTCGATGAATTATTATCTAATCATTAACATCATTGGGGTGGCAGTCTTCCTCGGAATTGCCTTTTTGTTTTCCAAGGATCACAAACACGTCAATTGGCGCTCGGTTATCGTTGTTTTAGTTCTTAACTTGGTCATCGCGTTTCTCCTTACTCGATTCAGTTGGGGTCGAGACGCCGTAAAGGGTGCCGCAGAAGGATTTAACTGGATTGTCCAGGTAGCTTACACTGGGATCGCTTTTGCCTTACCAAACTGGGTCCACGTTAAGCAGATGAACTTCGTGACGTCCGCCTTGCTTCCAATTCTGATGATTGTTCCATTGTTTGATATCCTTACATACTTTGGAATCTTACCATTTATCATTAAATGGATTGGAATCGCACTATCAAAGATTACGGGACAACCAAAGTTCGAATCATTTTACGCCGTTGAAATGATGTTCCTTGGAAACACGGAAGCCTTAGCCGTTTCAAGTCTGCAACTGAAGCACCTGTCAGCGGACCGGCTCCTGACGATTGCCATGATGTCGATGTCTTGTATCACCGCTGCCATCGTTGGTTCATATACCCAGATGATTCCGGGTCAGTACGTCTTGACCGCCATTCCACTGAACATTCTGAATGCGATCATCGTTACTTCACTTTTAAACCCGGTTCGCGTTACTCCTGAAGAAGACACGATCGCTACGATGAACGAGCAGCCTTCTGAACAAGTAGCCGAGGAGACGGTGGCTGATAAGCCAGAAAAACCGAAAAAAGAACCATTCTTCTCATTTTTGGGTGATTCAATCCTTGGTGCCGGTAAATTGGTACTAATCATCGCCGCTAACGTTATTGCCTTCGTGGCCCTTGCCAACTTAATCAGTAAGCTACTAGGACTCATCAATCCTTGGCTTTCACTTCAACATTTACTTGGAATCGTTATGTTCCCATTTGCATGGCTCATGGGGATGGACGTTAACCACGCTTTCCAATTCGCTCAATACATGGGAACCAAGTTAGTAACCAACGAATTCGTTGTCATGGGTGCCATTGCACCTCACATCAACAACTTGCACTTCTTCCCAGCTCACTACCAAGCTCAACTATGTGTCTTCCTTACTTCCTTTGCCAACTTCAGTACCGTTGGAATGGTAATTGGATGTCTGAAAGGCTTGGTAAGCCGCGAAAAGAACGATGTGATTTCTCGAAACGTGGGATACTTAATTCTTTCTGGAATCTTGGTATCACTCCTATCGGCTGGAATCGTTGGCCTGTTCGTCTGGTAATCATTAAATAAAATTAACGACACTTCTGATTAGGTTCAGAAGTGTTTTTTGTATTCATTGAGAAAAACGCATGTTTAGTGAAACTTAATTTTGATATGATACACTGTTCTTAACTAATTAGGGGATGAGAATTTGAAACGAATCCATCCAAAATTTAAGATTCGTTGGCTCGCCATCGTCTTAGTGTTAATCTCGGGTTTGATCGTTGTGACGTTCACCCATTTTGACGCTCCCATGTACAAACAAACGGTGGCCCGGGTTGTAAACGTGCATAATTATGGCCGTACCTCACAAAGTGATGAATTTCAAAATCATGATTATCAAGAGAACCAGACCCTGACCTTGAAGGTCTTAAACGGTCAGTATAAGGGGAAAACCATCACGGCCAATAACCAGTTCTCTGGTTCTGGAGCGACCGACATGAAGTACCATCCTGGTCAACAGATTTTCATTCACGTTGCCAATAAGAATCTGAAGCGGTCGTCGATTTTGATTAATGGTTTTAAGCGTGATACCGCGGTTGTCTTCTTGATTTGGCTGACGGTGATGCTGCTACTGGTGATCCTGAAATTCAGTGGATCGATGGCGCTCTTGAGTATTGTCATCAACGCCATCCTGTTCTTTTTGGCGGTTTCAATTGACGTGGGAACGAGCTTTAACCCGTTCATATTATTTGCCATTTTGTCGGTGATTTTCACGATTGTCACCGCCGTGCTGATCTTTGGAGCGTCGAAGGAAACGGTCGTCACGATCTCGTCGACGATCCTGGGAACGGCGGTCGCGATTCTGATCGCGTTTATCGTCCTCTCGGTGACGCACGAACGGGGTATGAATTTCGAGATGATGGACTACGTGACCCAGCAACGCCTGCCGATCTACTTCGTCGGTTGTATGATTGGGTCACTTGGGGCCATCATGGATTTGTCCGCAGACATCACGTCCAGTCTGTTTGCGGTCTATGAAGAAGATCATAGTCTGTCGTTCTTTAAACTCTTAAAGAATGGGCAAAATATCGGGCGCTCGATTATGGGACCTTTGATTAACGTCTTGTTCCTGATCTTCGTTGCTGGAACCTTCCCAATGATGGTGCTGTTCTTAAGAAATGGAAACAGTTGGGGTTACTCGTTTTCAATGATCATGTCACTTGGAATTATTCAAAGTTTGATTAGCGCGATCGGTATCACGCTGACGGTTCCCATTACCAGCCTGATTGCGAGTGCGCTTTGTGAAATGAAGGTGGTCAAATGAGTACGATGACCGTCCTACTGATTATCCTGTTTCTGGCAATGCTGCTGGCAGGGGGATCTAAGGGATTTGTGGCCTTTATTGGCTTGTTATGTAACTTTGGACTGGTCTTCATGTCCGTCGTCCTGATTTCATTTGGAATCCCATACCTCCTTGTCACGCTAATTAACGCCGTCATCATCCTGGTCATTACGATTTACTTCGGCAATGAACAAGGACGAAACGCCGACGTGGCCTTCGTGACGTCGTTAATCGTGGTTGCCATTGTGATTGCATTAATCATTCCGGTGGAACACTGGGCACAGGTGCAAGGCTTTGGTCCTGAGAATACCGAGGACTTGGAAGGTATGTCGCTGCAAATTGGCGTGAAATTCCTCGACATTTCGTGTGCCATGACGATTTTGAGTTGCCTGGGGGCGGTTGCGGAAGCTTCCGTTGCCATGGCAACTGGTCTGGTTGAAATTCAGGACCACAACACGCAGATTTCCGACAAGGATTTCAGTTATATCGGAGTTTCGATTGGGAAGGAAATTGTCGGTACCGCCTTTAACACGCTGTTCTTCAGTTTCTATGGTGAGTTGGTCGGACTATTTATCTGGTTCGCCCGCCTGCACTACAGTATTGGAATGGTGATGAATGACAAAATATTTGCGTCTGAGTTAATCATGACGTTGATTTCGGCGATTGGAGTGGTTCTGACCATCCCAGTAACCATCGCTGTGATGTTGTATTTGAAGCATCGGAAGATGAAGAAAACAAACAAGGTATAAATACGTAAAAAGCCCTTCACATATGTGAAAGGCTTTTATTAACTTATGAAATTATATTTTTATTTATGAATAATGATAAAATAGTATTAAAGGATTCTTTATGCGTAAGTACATAAAGGAGGTAATAATTATGTATAAATATTTTAAGTTAACTTCAAAAGCTGCTAAAACCCTTAGAAGTGCTTCACTTAATTTATTGGCACCATTTATTAAAAGAAGTAAGATTAGATATAATAATTCTCCCGAATCAAAATCAATTTCTGACGACTGGAAAAAAGTTGGAGACGACATGAGAAGGGGAATTTTAAAGTATGACCGATCAGTTACCAAATGATCCCAAAGATATTAGGAACAAAGATCAACAGCTAGTTGATGATGTTAAGTCTTTACCTGAAGAAGAGAAAAAAGAAATGATGGCTTCTTTAGAAATGTATGAAGGTCCTATTCCACATCCTAAAATACTTGAAGGATATGAGCATTTATATAAAGGTGCTGCCAAAAAGATTATTGATAATGGAATTGAAGAATCTAATCATCGACGATACATGGAAAATAAAAGACAACGCAGGAGAGGGCGTTTAGCTTATATTGACTTAGTTGGCTCTTTTATCATTATTGTGATTTTGATGATACTTTCATTTTTATTGATTATGAATAATCATCCGATTATAGGTTCTATATTTGGAGGAATAAGTGTTCTAAGTGTGATTGGGAATGCTTTTGATAAAGTTGATTCATTAAGTTCAAATGATGATTTTAAAAGTAATAATGATGATAAGTAATGTTTTATGAATTTTATATTGATCTTAAAAGAAGAACATGGGAATGTAATTTTTCTTTTTAATTGTGAACCTTATTCTTTACAACCCACTATTTCTGTGGTTAAATAATGACAAAATATGAAAGGGATGAAACCAAATGACAATGATTACTACGAACTATCAAAATACTTGCTGTTGCTGTACTTGTTACATGTAGGTCGGCGTTCGTAGTTTTAGATACGGGTGTTGATCAAACGCCTGTATCTAAGTGTAGTAATTTTTGTACTCGGTTAGATACAACGAATTTTGTTAGTCTAACTGAGAGTGGTGGATTCCAACTCAATCGAATATACTAAGCTACTCTATAACGTAGTGAAAGTGGATCAGTTAGGCTAACTTTATCGTTAGTCCGACTGGTCTTTTTTATTACCTATTTCATGGTATTTCGACAGGAGATCGTCATATGAAGAGTAAAAGCATTAGTAAGATTGAAAGTCCCACCTTACTTAGTCAATTAAAAGAAATTCGGCACTATCTGCATCAACATCCTGAACTGTCCGATCAAGAGTTTAAGACTACCAAATTCATCACAAATTTCTTAGAGCAATTGGGATATAAAATTATTACTCCGGCAAGTCTGAAAACTGGTGTAATTGCGGAAATCGGTCCCAACGAGGCGTCCAATGTCATCGCTTTAAGATCCGACATTGACGCTTTACCCATTGACGAACAAACCGACTTGAACTTTGCGTCTGAGAATTCGGGGGTGATGCATGCTTGTGGTCATGATTTTCACATGGCGTCCCTAATGGGAGCGGCGGTCCTACTAGCGGATAATCAGAGTAAATTAACCAGTAAAATTCGTTTGGTGTTTCAGCCGGCCGAGGAGACGAATGCAGGCGCCCGTGAAGTGATTGAGTCTGGAGTTTTGAACGATGTTGCTGCGATCATCGGTTTTCATAATGAACCGACGTTAGCCGCTGGTGAAATCAGTGTGAGTGGCGGCGTTCAGGATGCAGCGGTTGATCAGTTCAAGGTGACCTTAAAAGGTGTTGGCGGTCACGCGGCCCATCCCAATCAAGATGTTGATCCGATTGTTGGACTAGCGAGCACGATTACGTCACTTCAGACGATTGTCAGTCGTAACATCGATCCGATTCAGCCCAGTGTCTTGTCGGTCACCCACATCGAAAGTGGCTCCACTTGGAATGCCATTCCGGATGAAGCTTGGTTTGAGGGAACGTTACGAACGTTTTCGGATGCTGACGCCAAGATGGGAAAAGAAAAATTTTATCAAATCGTTCAAGGTCAGGCAGCTACCTACGGATTGGACGTTAACATTGAATGGATCGAGGGTCCCCGGGTGCTTAAAAATAACGACGAACTTGCCAAAGTGCTCGCAGATGATGCCCACCACTACGCCAAACTGGTCAACGTTCCACCGACCCCGGGTGGTGAAGACTTCGCGTTTTATACTGATAAACTGCCGAGCGTCTTTGCGGAAGTTGGTAGTGGCGCAAACGTTGGCCTCCATCATTCTAATTTGGTGGTCGATGACGACGGTTTGATGACGGGTGTTAAATGGTTTTATCACTCAGCTTTGAGGTTGCAGGATTATTTAAAAGAGGGAGAACAGTAAGATGAAGAAGAGATATTGGATTACCGCATTAGTCGCAATTATCGTGGTTTTGTTTGGATACACGTTTGTGTACCGACCGTACCAGAAGGCGCATCAACCGCAGTCAAATAAGAAGACAATTGTTTTGGCCAGTTCACCTGGTCCCTACAGTGACTTGTTCATGAAGGGTATCAAGCCCATTCTTGAGAAAGACGGTTACAAGGTTAAAAATAAGTCGTTTTCAGTTTTACTAAATGCTGACATGGCATTAAATCAAGGTCAAGTTGACCTCAACGTTGAGCAACACGGAGCTTACATGAACAACTTTAACAAGGAAAATCATGGTGATTTGGTTTCCTTGACCAAGGTTCCAACGATCCCAACTGGTATTTATCCCGCTAAGAAGCACAGTCTAAAGGACGTCAAGAAGGGTGACACGGTTGCTATTCCTAACGATCCATCTAACATGTCGCGAGCCTTCTTAGTAATGGAAAAAGCGGGCTGGATTAAGTTGAAGAAGGGTGTTGATCCAATCAAAGCCACTAAGAATGACATCGTTGATAACAAGTATGACCTGAAATTTGATGAAATGGATTCGGCCAACGAACCACGTTCCAGAAACAGTGTAGACTACGCCATTATTCCTGGTTCCGATACTTACGGTGCCAAGATTCCCGCTAGTTCAATGCTGCTGCGTGAGAATCCACAGAGTGAGTACATGCTGCTGGCCGTTGTGAATAAGAAGAACGAACACACGAAGTGGGCGCAGGACGTTAAGAAAGCCTACAACTCCAAGCAGTTCATGAACTATATGAAGCAACACAATCAGGATCATGAGTGGGAAATTCCTGAGAAATAGTTAGGTATCATATGTAGATACGAAAAAAATCCTCCAAGTGTTTGGAGGATTTTTTGTTTCACGTGAAACTTATTTTGATTTTAAATTTACTATGATATGATATTTTGCTTGGTGCGAGTCATAAATTTAGATTGTGCATTGATTAACACAGTAATATAATTAATATATAAATTAATTAAGGAGTATTTAGGTATGAAAAAAAGCAAGGGTAGATGGGGATTATGGGTAATAATTATTATTTTAGTGATAATAATTTTTATGGGAGCAGCTTATATTATTGGTACTATGAGTAGTCATAACGCGAAACCTAAAGAAATTAGAAAAGAAGTTGTAGTAAAAAAAGATAAAAAGAACTCTAAAAAAGATAGCTCAGAAAGCAAGCAAGAATCATCAAAACCTGATGAAGGTACTTCTAATAATGCTAATGAAACCGCTTCAAATAACAAAAGTTCATCTGATTCCAGTACTAAAGATACTAATAACGCTCCTATAACTTTATCAGAAGCTGAACAATTAGTTAACAAGGTAGATGGAGAATGGCCTCAAGATGCTAAAGTTACAAGTAATAATGGGAACACCACTACTGTATCTGGCTATGCTGGTGCAAAGGGTGAAGATCATTTAACCTTTACTACAGATGGAAATAATGTCAAAATTCACGAAGAGTTTGGCACTTTAGATGGTGGAAGTTATAAACCACTTGACGATATGCCTCCACGAGACTATTCAACGACTAGATAATTAAAAATTTTTCTTGGAGGGAATTATAATTAAGCGTAGATTAATTCACAGAGTATTATTAATATCATTGTTAGCATTTGGAATAATTTTTATTTCAGGGTGTGGAAATAGTACAAGCACATCTGGTGATAACTCAACTAATGATTATGCAAAAATTGCAAAGGAAGTTTCTAAAGATCAATTTGTCGACAGAACTTCATCGGGGCAAGATAAAGATGAGATTGTTACATTTGAAGATGATGACTATAATCTTGATAAAAATGAAATGGAATTAGGCGATGTATTTGATTATGGAGAAGAAGCGCCAGTTCATTACAAAAGATTTGGAGATAAATTAAAAGTATATAAGGATGATTATCCAAAGGGTGTAACTAAATGGTACTTACAGCTACTTGATACTCCAAATAAAATTAAAATTGTAGAAACAAAGGATGGAGAAACCAAAACTCTTACTGGATACTCAGTTAATCATGAAGGCGATGTAGAAAGTAAAAAGGAAAATGATGATAGTAATTATTAAATTCTTTTTTGCTAGCATGATTGTTATGTAATTAAATATTTATACAAAAACAGGCCAACCTTCCAGTTGACCTGCTTTTTACTAAGTATTGCCAATCCTACTTATCACCATTGTTCAAAGCAATCTTTCTCAATGCTTCAAACGCATCAACGTCAATTTCTTCAGTAGTATTGTTGTTGAAAGTTACTTCGTATGAAATAATCTTTCCCTCTGATTCGTGCGGGTGGATTGAGTTAACGTTATCAACGTTAATTAAACGACCGTCACCAGTTTCTAATAATCCGTAAAAGTTCATGATTTTCACCTCCTTGTTAATATTATTACATAAGTGGTGTAAAAAGATTACTAATAACGTGCGCAAGTTGCCGCCATCTTGGGAATTAACTTCATTAGTATTAATGCGAAACAAGCGTTAGAAATATTTAATTAATTAATCAAGCCATTTTATTGCAACCGTTTTCATATCGGAGTATATTAGGGACAACAAAAGGAACACATATACTTTTGGGAGGAAAATATTATGACAGATGTAAAGAAAATCCCTGCAGCAGTAGCAATGCTTAAAGTCATTGAATCATATGGCGTTAAGGATGTTTTTGGTTACCCTGGTGGTTCCATTAACTCAACGCTTGCTGCACTTGACCAAGAAAAAGACAATATTAATTACGTACAAATTCGACATGAACAAGTGGGCGCCTTAGCCGCAGCTGCTCACGCAAAGTTAACTGGTAAGATTGGCGTGGCCTTTGGATCAGCTGGTCCTGGTGCCGTCAACTTACTCAATGGTTTGTATGACGCCAAAGAAGACCACGCTCCAGTTCTTGCCATAGTTGGACAAGTTGGTCATGACAACATGAACTATAACTACTTCCAAGAATTTCCAGAGACCCCAATATTCTCAGACGTTTCCGTCTACGACCGAATCGTCATGACTCCTGAAAGTTTGCCACACGTTGTTGACCGTGCTATTCACGAAGCATACCAAAATAAGGGTGTCGCCGTGGTTGTCATTCCAAATGACTTTGGCTTTGACGAAATCCCAGATGTTCCATACAGTTCTGCTTCAAAGACTTACGACAAGCCA
The DNA here is from genome assembly GCF_059901375.1 of Fructilactobacillus sp. X2R5C2. Taxonomy (NCBI): domain Bacteria; kingdom Bacillati; phylum Bacillota; class Bacilli; order Lactobacillales; family Lactobacillaceae; genus Fructilactobacillus; species Fructilactobacillus sp. X2R5C2. The sequence continues at coordinate 426,843 of NZ_JBWXUX010000001.1, read as the reverse complement.
GCTCCAGAACCAGTCGCATCTGACGACGAAGTCAGTGAAGCTCTCAAGATGATTAAGAATGCTAAACGCCCAGTTCTCCACGTTGGCCGTGGGATCAAGGGTAACGGCGACAAATTAATCGAACTTTCAAAGAAACTTCAAATTCCAATTATCATGGATGGATTAGCATTAGGCTACGTTGACGCTAGCTACGAAGGTAACTTAGGAACTGCTAACCGTGCCGCATCAAAGGCCGCTGACGAAATCTTAAGTACCGCTGACCTTGTAATCGCCATCGGTGGTGACTTCCCATTCGCTAAGTCAGTGTACGCAAGTCATCCATTTGCCTACATTCAAGTTGATAATTCACGAATCCAACTTGGCCGACACCACGAAGTTGACCTTCCAATCTGGTCTGACTCTGGTTCATTTATCGACAAAGCCCTCGATCAAAGCGAACAGGTTGCTCCAAGTCCATTCTTCAAGGCTGCCGTAGCCGACGAAGCTAACTGGAAAGAGTACATCAACAAGATGTTGAACGTTGGCAGTGACGAGCAAGACAAGAGTAACGGAAACTTCATGGACGAATTTAAGGACTTTGGTAAACACTTGAAGGACACCATCACGAACGCTAACTCAACCATGCCAGTTGCACCAATCTACAAATAAATCAACCGGGTTGCTGACAAGGATGCCGTCTTCTCAATCGATGTTGGTGACAACATTATCAACAGTTTCAGATACTTGGACATTCAACCAACTAACAAGTGGGTCATCTCCGCATTGTTCGCAACGATGGGTTCAGGACTTCCTGGAGCAATCGCTGCCAAACGGGCTTACCCAGATCGTCAAGTGTTCAACATTGCCGGTGACGGTGCCCTTTCAATGGTCATCCAAGACCTTGTTACTTTGACGAAATATCAACTACCAGTTATCAACGTGGTTACTTCCAACGAAGACCTGAGTTTCATCAAAGGTGAACAAGATGATCTACCAATGCAGATCTTCGGACTTCAACTTCAGGGTCAAAGCTTTGAATTAATCGCTAAGGGAATGGGCGTTGACGCTACCACGGTTCGTAACGTTTCCGAACTTCCTGCCGCCTTTGACAAAGCCGTTAAGGTTACCAAGGCTGGTCACCCATTCTTGATTGACGCTAAGATCAACCAAGACCGTGGCCTACCAGTTGAAGATTTGGTTGTTAAAATCGAAAACGGACAAGTGGTTGAAACCGTAAGTCCAAACTACTTGAAGGACAAGAATGACAACAAGACTTACACACTACCTGATTTCTTCGCAGAATACGGCGGTGAAGGCTTGTTACCACTTAAGGACTTCTTCGACAAATATGATGTTCAACTTTAATATATAAATTAAAAAGAGTTCCCACTTGGGAGCTCTTTTTTTATGGTCTAATTTATGCGCGAAATTCATCGAAGACCGTCCAGAGCGCGGCCAGGACGATTGTGAAAATAATCCCGGAAATGGGAATAAAATAGATAACGATCATGATGGCGATGCCGAGGGGAACTTCGATGAAGATGTGGGACAGATTAATTCGTTTGTGTTTTCTGAGATAGGTTTTCTCAAAGTACTTCTTGTTAGTGCGAACCATGACGTAGTCAAGGAGAAAAAATGAGAACGTCCAGATGATGTACGTGATGAAGTAGAAATATTCGGTGGTCCGACTGTACGGATAATGACTAACCCAAGCCGTCGCAACGGGCAGGATCGACATACAGAGTAAAAAGAAGATGTTGGCCGCAAAGCCAATCTCTGAAACCCGATGAATGGCCTTGGAAATGGACGTGATGTTGTACCAACAGATGCAGATAAGGGTTGCACTGATGAAATATCCCAGAAAATATGGAATTTGGTCGATCATCCCCGAAATATGGGGTGAATCGGGCGCCTTGATCTCTAAAACCATGACCGTCATGATGATGGCCATGACGGCGTCGTCGAACGCCTCCATTCTTGCTTTTGACATGTGAAAGTCTCCTTTAAATTAAACCTAGTCTTTAAAGCGAAGCGGGGCAAGGATTAGGCTTTCACATCCAGTTATCACTTAAAACAGCTGTACAAAATCCACGAAAGGGCCGTCAGAATTGAGAAGATAATCCCCAGAGTGGGAAGAAATAGATAATTACCAAACTGATCAGGGCGCAACTCACTTCAATTGCTAAGTGAAAACGATTAATTCGTTGGTGCTGTTTAATTTTGTCGTTTGAGAACTCCCGTTGATTACCTTTGACTAAGAGATAATCCAATAGGTAGTAAGACAGGTACCACACGATGAAAACGAAGAAATAGAAGTATTCGGTGTGCCGACTGAATGGAAAGCGGGCGACCCACGCCGTTGCCATCGGTGCTGGTGACATGCACAAAAGAAAGAGAATATTACTCCAGAAAGCCGGCTTGGAGACAACCTTGATTGACTTGAAGATGTTCATCAGATTGTACCATCCCGTACTGATCATGAGGGCACTGATAACGAAAGCCGCAAAGTAGGGTAATTGTTCGATAATTCCACTAAAACTGGCGGTTTCTGGGACCTTAATTTCGAGGATCATGATGGTCATAATAATGGCGATGACCGCGTCATCACATGCTTCCACTCGACTTTTGGGCATATTAATCACTCCTTTAATAATGATATAAAAATATGCTAAAGAAAGTGGTTAGTCAAGCAGAATTTTCTGGTTGGTATGCATTGGGAACTTAATTAGATTTAGTATTATGTAACATAAATTAAAAAACGCGCAAAAAATTGAGCAAATTTCCCGGCTTGTGGGCGTTTAATGGTAAAATGAATGTAATCACAAGTGTATATTGGAGATGACGTAATGAGTTTTAAAAAGATCGTTAACTGGTTTTTAGTCGCATTCTGGATCGTAACCTTTGTCGTATTGGCCATGGGCTTCAGCATGGTATCAATGTATATGATGGTGATTGGGATGCTGATTCATAGTTTAAATTGTGTCTTAGGTGACAAACTATAAATTTATAAGGAGGAATTAGATGTTTAAACCAATTTTATTGATTATTACCGTAATTGCCTTAATCATTGCGGGTTATTTGTATTGGACGAATCGGGATCGTGCCGACGATAAGAGTTATATCAAGAGCTGGAAATACTTCGTGTTCATCTTATGTATTTTGGTTGCTGTCGTAACTTTTGCCGTTGCCACCAGAAACATTTTGTCGGTTGCGGGTTTCGTGATCGCATTTATCCTATTTATTTACTACCTGGTTCGCTACTTCGTCGTAGCTTTGGGAAAGCACTACAGTTGGGATCAGACCGTTTTTCTGAAATACTTTAGAAGAGGTGTGTACGCATTAATTGCGACATTAATTTTCTTCATCGCGTTCTACTGCTCATCAAACAACCAGTTGGATATGCTGCACCATCGAGAGATCACTTCACATCTTCAGATGAAGCAGAAGAAGACTCATAAGGAAAAGATGAGAATGGAGAAAAAGGATAAGAAAGCGGAAATGAAATAGTTGAAGGAAGCCCTTGGTGGGGCTTTTTTTATTTCTAAAATCCGCCTTGTCTCCAATTTATTCCCTATGGTAAGATTATTATCGTGAAAAAATTCATTTTTACGTACTTTACTGTGCGTACGATAATATTCTACTTGGAGGTTAACGTTCATGAACGTTATGCAAGCAATTGAGAAGACCGTCACTAATGCGGGAATCATTAGTTCGATCACCTCAACGATTTTTATTATTTTACTGGGTTTCTTTTTACGTAAGAAGAACATTTTTACCGATAAATTCGGGAAGATGTTATCAAAGGTCGTCTTGACCGTCGCAATTCCAGCCCTGGCGCTGAACTCATTCATGCAGCCAATCAACAATGACACCCTAAAAGAGGGGATGAATGTCCTGCTGTGGGGCTTCATCATCTACATCATTTTGATTTTCGTTGCGCCACTACTTTATCCCAGACAGGATAAGGATAAAAAAGAAGTCATGGGAATTTTAACTACCTTCGGTTCCACGACCTTCTTTGGAATTCCGATTGTCGGTGCGGTTTTTGGACCCAAAGGAATCATGTACAGTTCTATTTTCAACATTGGTTACCGGGTTTTCCTTTATTCATACGCCTACATTAGAATGTCAGGTTTGAAAATGGAAATGAAGAACATCAAGAAAATGTTCCTCAATCCGGTTGTGATCGCCACCTTCCTAGGACTTTTCCTGTGGTTGGGACAAAATTATGTTCCACATGTAACAGTCCAAACGATGTTAAATGGTCTCCCTGGCAAGGGCACTAGCAGTGTGGCTTTCTACCGGATTGACCAGACCGCCTTGTGGCTCTGGAAACCCTTGAACTACTTGGCTCAACTTTCCTCGCCGTTGGCTTGGCTATCAATCGGTGTGACTCTTGGTTCCATTTCGTTCAAGCAGGCCGCTTCCAACAAGCTTTCTTGGTACTACAGTTGGAACAAGGTGATCATCGTTCCGTTGTTCAACCTGATCGCTTTGTCAGCTCTTTCAATGATTGGAATCATGCCAATGAGCTACGTGGCAATCGCTACGATCGTGATCATGATGGCAACGCCAACCGCCACGGTGGCTTCGGCTTACGCAATCAGTTTCAATCGAGATCCAATCCTAGCTTCTAATGCGTCCTTCCTATCAACAATCCTGTCAGTAATCATGATGCCAATCTGGATTGCCTTACTGGAAGTCATCAATAACTCCGGAATTATCAAATAAAGAGGTCTAAAATGTTTAAAATTACTGCGTACGGGGTGCGTCCCGTCGAAGTTAGCTACTTCAAAGATTTAAATAAATACGATTACGAGTTGAACCTAGTTTCCGAAATGTTAGATCACGAGAACGCCATTGATTCTAAAGGATCGGATGGTGTGTTAGTTCGGGGAAATTGTCTGGCTGACCGTGAGAATTTACAAAAATTTGCTGATTGGGGCATTAAGTACGTCTTCACGCGCACGGTTGGATACGATCACATTGATTTGAAGGTTGCTAAGGAACTTGGTATTAAGGTTGCTCGCGTTCCCGGATATTCGCCATACGCCGTGGCCGAACTGGCGATGACACTCGGGATGAGTTTGTTTCGAAAAGTGGCTTCTGAGATCAACGCCACTCATGACGGCGATTTTATCGTGAACGATTCCTACTTCAGCCGTGAAATTCATTCCAGTACCGTTGGCATCATTGGTGCTGGTCGGATTGGTCGGGCAGAAGCCAGCTTGTACATTGGGATGGGCGCAACCGTGCTTGCCAATGACGGTCACAAGGTTGACGCTTCCGAAATTGACGAATATGTTCCAATTAATGAATTATTGAAACGTTCTGATATCGTTTCGCTACACGTTCCCTACATTAAAGGTAAAACCGATAACTTAATTAGTACCGACCAAATTAATTTGATGAAAGACGATGCTATTTTGGTTAACACTGCTCGTGGTCAAGTAGTTGATTTAAAGGCTGTTGATGATGCACTTGCTGCCGGTAAATTAGGTGGATACGGTGCTGACGTTTTGATTGACGAATCCAACATTTTTGGTCATGAGTTCAAGAGTGTCAATGACATCAAGAATCAGGAAGTCGTTGGTTTAATGAAGAAGTATCCGAACGCAATTGTTACGCCCCACGTTGGTTCGTTTACAGAACCCGCTTTAACGGATATGATTACCGTTAGTTATGATAATTTTCATGAAATGGTGACGACGGGCAGGTCTAAGAACGAGATTTAAGAGTAAAAGGGAACATTCGAAGAAGCAATTGGAAAATGGTAGAATAAATCATTTAAAATAATGGTTCATTTCAGACAATTATGTTGTATAATAATAAATGAAGATTGTGCAATGTGCTTATCAATTGATAGGGTTGATGGGATTGAGTTGTTGGTAAATTACTTTTTAATTGTCATGTCTGTTTAAATGTTCAAATAATATATCTATTAATCGGATGATTAAATGTGATAAAGTACTAATCGTGATAGATACGATAATAGATGTAAATAATTCATGGGATCATCGGTTTTTAGTAGGATTGATGATCAAAAGCCCATCGGTTTGTTCCCGGTGGACTTTTTTACATAAAAACACATAAAAAGGCTGAAACCCCAATCGGTTTCAGCCTTTTTGGTACTATAGGTCTCGCTAATGTGGAGACATTGACAGATGGTGCCATTCCCACTAACGCAGGGATACTCGTTACTTATATCATAACATGTCAGATTAATTAAATAAATGCCGTAACGGCGGAAGCAAAGACAATGAGCACCAATCCAAGATAGGTCAGGGTCATTTCCTTGGGTGTCTTTCGCTGGTGCAAGAAGTAAATTCCCGTCAGAGTTGAGACCAGGACGGCTAACTGACCAAGCACGTTGGCAGTTGCCAGTCCGTTCATGTCCGGTTGAGCCGAGATTAAGTACATTAACATCCCGAAGCCTTGTGACAATCCGGCTAAGATATTCTTATATGAAACGGATTGCACAAAGACGTTTTCGTCCTTTAGATTCCACAAACCATAGATCACGGCACAGAGCACCATTCCGACGGCTTGGGGAAGAAAAGCATGATTTCCGTCCATTGGCTGCATTCCCGGCAGTAAGGCCTTCATTGATGGCATGATGACAACCTGGGGAGCGGCCGAGTAAATTAAGTATCCAAAGGCACCGATAATCTGGAAGATCGTGGCCTTCTTTAAAGCACCCTTATTGGTTGATTCTGGATTTTGAACCCAGGCGGTCAAAGTAGCGCCTAAAATCACGATGATTAATGCGGCAAATCCCAGAACTTTTCCAATGATGCCGGTCCAGTCTCCGAGGACAAATACTCCCCACAGAGACGTCAGGATCAGTTGGAGAGCCGTGGTAATGGGCATGACCCGTGATGATCCGACTAATTTGAATCCTTTGAACTGCATGATTTGACCAAAGCCCCAGCCGAGACCAGAAATGACGCCAAAGGTGGTACTAATCCAGCCTGGCAGTGCCAATCCTTCAATAAAGAAGAGGACGACCGCAAAGATCAAGGTTCCAAGCGTCGCACCCAAAATCTGGTTGGCGGGTTTTCCACCAATCTTCGATGAAATCGTGGGAAAGAGTCCCCAACCGATCATCGGTCCTAAACCAATCAATATCGCTAGCCAATTCATAATAACTACCTCCTAAAGTGTATTAATGAATTTGTGAAACGCCGCGGTTCCCTTGTCGTCAAGCTTGAAGACCCCAGCGTTTTCCAAGACGTGCATAAAGGTGATCCCGACTTCTTTGTCGATCACGTCTTGGACGTTGTCGGGATTGAGATTGTAATTTTGTTTAAGCTGCTTCGCCCAGGGAACGTGGTAGTCCGCGATGTCGTTGGGCTGGCCCAAGAGGTCTTTTTTGACTTCAGCCAATTCGGACTTCAGTCGGGCGGGTAAAATAGCGCGACCCATAACTTCGATCAGGCCGATGTTTTCCTTCTTAATGTGTTGATACTCGGCGTGGGGATGAAAGATCCCATCGGGATATTTCGCAGACGTCTGGTTATCACGCAGAACCACGTAGATTTCAAACTGACCCTGGTCGTTCATTCGGACAATCGGAGTGACCGTGTGATGAGGAGTTCCGTCGCTCTCAGCGCGGACAGCAACGGATGGATCCGAGTATTTTCGCCACTCGTTTAGGATGTGTGTCGCTAGGTCAATCAGTTCATGGGTTTCCGTACCAATCAGGCGAATCGTTGACATCGGCCAATTTAAGACTTCGGCTTTTACGTCTGGATAGCCGTTTACGGCGAATGCAAATCGTGCTTTAGCTTTCATCATCGGAAACGTGTGGTATCCTCCTTGATAATGTTCGTGGCTCAGAATGGAACCACCGACAATTGGGAGATCCGCGTTACTACCGACAAAGTAAGTAGGAAACATTTGGACAATTTCAATTAAATTCGAAAACGTCTGCGCACTAATTTTCATTGGTTCGTGAACGTCGTCTAAGAAGATGCAGTGCTGGTCAAAGTAGGCATAGGGCGAATACTGAAAGCCCCACGATTTGCCGCCGATCAACAGATCAATAATGCGATGGTTGACCCGCACGGGGACCTGCGCATTGCCGTAGTAACCCTCGGTCTGTGCACACAAATTACACTCTGGATAACCAAAGTGGGTGTTCTGACCAGCCTTCGCAATGTCCCTGGGATCCTTCTCAGGTTTTGACAGGTTAATCGTGATCTCAAGGTTGCCAAACTTGGTGGCGGTGTCCCAGTGCAAGTTTTTCTTGATTCTTTCGGTCTTAATGTAGTTATTTTGTTGACTTAGTTGATAAAAGTAGTCCGTCGCCTGTTCTGGTGAATTATGATAAAGATTCCAGAATCGCTCGTTGACATTGCTGGGTAGGGGCGTATACAGATTTGTCAGCTCCGCCTCTAAGAGTTCGCGGTTTTTCAGTGTGTCGTCAATCTGATGGTTCTGAATGGCCACGTTGATTAACTGACTGACCGTTTCCAGAAGCGCATCGGATTCGGCTTTGCCTTCAACGTTTCCTTCGCCCACCAAGTGATACAGATAATTGATTAAATAAGTCCGGTCCATTGGTTGGTACGTCTGATTGGTGCTAATCACCTGATCGGCGTAGTGTTCCACTAAATTCTTCATAATGTTCACCGATCCTAAATCTGAATTTCTCGTGGTCCGTCGGCGATGTTAGCGATGTAGAAATCAGCGTCGTAGCCGAAGCGGTAGTTGTACGTGTCGCCAACGTTTTTGGTAAAGCGGTCAATCTGGTCAGCGGGAACGATGGCAATGGCACAACCACCGAAGCCCGCACCGGTCATCCGAGCTCCGATCGCACCGTTTTTCCAGGCTTCGTGAACCAACGTGTCTAGGTTCGGCCCCGTGACCTCGTAGTCGTATTCCAGTGAAATGTGAGACGCGTTCATCAGGCGCCCAAATTCATCCACGGCGTTGTTCCGTAAAGCTTTAACAGCACGCAAGGTGCGTTGATTTTCGGAGACCGCGTGTCGAGCGCGTTTCAAAAGGGTGGCGTTGTTAATGGTGTATGTGTACTCGTCAAATTCGTCATTGCTCATGGCGCCAAACGAGGAGAAGTCGGCGACCTTATTGACAAAGGCCAGGGCTTCTTCACATTCTTTACGACGCTCGTTGTACTTGGAATCCTTTAAGCCCCGTTTCTTGTTGGTGTTCATGATAACAATCTTGTAGTTGCCGAGTTTGATCGGAACCAGGTCACTCTTCATCGTGTTCGTGTCCAGCAATATCGCCGTGTTCTTCTGTCCCATCTCAACGGCGTACTGATCCATGATGCCCGAGTTGACCCCGATGTCGGTGTTCTCCACGTGTTGGCCGAGTTTAGCCAGTTCGGGTCCGGAGAAAACGTCACCGAACTGGTCGTTTAAAATCTTGCCGAATAACATTTCGATGGAAGCCGAGGACGATAAACCGGATCCGTCCGGTAGGTTACCGTAGATTAGGATGTTAAAACCGTGGTCCAACTGGTGTCCCTTATCGGCAAAGGCCTTGAACATGCCCTTGGGATAATTGATCCAGCCGTCGTCACGGTTGATGTTCAGGTCGTTTAATTGAAACGTATTGATGCCAGTGTCTGAGAAATTTGTCGAGTAGATCTTGACCTGATTGTCAGTTCTTGGTGTCACTAAGGCGTAGGTTCCAAGGCTGATCGCACACGGAAAGACGTAGCCGCCGTTGTAGTCGGTGTGTTCACCGATCAGGTTGATTCGACCCGGGGCGAAGTACGCCTTGGTTGGTTTTTGTTGGTATAAATTTTTAAATTTACTGGTTAAATCACTAATGATCTTGTTGGTTGAAATTACTTTTTTGGTCACCACAAACATCTCCTTAAAAATCACTTTATCTGATGTTAGTTCTATATCAAGAGTAAGCGTTTTCAAATGGGAAAGCAAGAGCTTTTATTCTGAAAAATAATTGTTAATGTATGAGCTTCATTGTGAAATTATTATTATAAATGTAAGCGCTTTACTTTGGAAATTATCATATTATACTGAAATTGTGATCACAAAGAATTTGTTAAAAAGTAATAAATTAATTAAACAGGAGGATAGTTATGGATGAATCTCAATCTAAAACTAAACCTAAGAAGAACACGCTTCCTAGATTAAGCTTGTATACAATTTTTGCGATGACCTTTGGATTTTTTGGTGTAAATATGGCGTTTTCACTTCAAAGTTCACAAATGGGACGTATCTTTCAGACAATTGGTGCGGATCCAACTAAGTTGGGTTTCTTTTTCTTGCTCCCACCATTAGCTGGTATGATTGTGCAGCCTTTGATTGGTAAATATTCAGATGTTACCTGGAATCGTTTTGGAAGAAGGATGCCTTATCTCTTAGTTGGAGCTCCAGTAGCTGCCATTGTACTTGTATTATTGCCAAATGCTGGTTCATTTGGTTTTGGTTATGGATCATTTGCAGCTTTGATGTTTGGTGCCATTACGATTGCTTTAATGGATGTGTCATCGAATGCATGTATGCAGCCGTTTAAGATGATTGTTGGTGACATGGTTAATGAAGATCAAAAAGATTTAGCTTGGTCATGGCAACAATCATTCTCAAACCTTGGTGGTGTCTTTGCCACCTTACTTCCATTTGTATTAACGGCAATTGGCATTTCAAACGTTGCTCCTAAGGGGGTCGTTCCGTTATCTGTAAAGATTGCATTTTATACCGCTGCGGCAGTGCTGTTAATTACATCTTTGTATACCATTTTGTCAGTTCACGAGTATAGTCCAACGCTTTATGCGAAGTATCATGGAATTGATGTAAATACTCAAAAGACTAAAAGCAGCTTGTTTAAATTGTTAAAAAATGCTCCTCGTCCGTTCTGGGAAGTATCATTTGTTCAATTCTTTAGCTGGTTTGCCTTTCAATACTTATGGACCTATGGAACTGGTTCAATTGCGAAAAATATCTGGAATGCTACTGATCCAGCATCTGCTGGGTATCAAGCAGCCGGGAACTGGTTTGGTATTTTGTCAGGAGTTGAAGCTTTAGCGGCTGCCATTTTTGGATTCTTAATTTTGTCACGGACAAAACCCAATTCACGTAAAATGTGGTATCGAATTGGATTGTTCGCCGGTGGAGTTGGATTTATTTGGCTAGCATTTATTCATTCACAAGCTCTTTCAGTAGTTGCCTTTGTTCTAATCGGAATTGCCTTTCTGGCTATGCAGTCTGAATCTTTATCCATCGTTACTGAATCATTAAACGGTGCTGATGAAGGTGCATATCTTGGGCTCTTTAATATTAGTATCTGTATGCCACAAATCATTGTTTCATTAGTAAGCTTTGCCATTTTCCCACTGATTGGGAAATCAATGCCCGGAATGATTTTGGTAGCAGGAATTATGATGTTGCTTGGCGTGTTGGCCGTTAGTGTCATTCACGTAAAACCAATTGAAACGCAAAAATAGTTTTTAATTTAGGAGTTAATCATGAAAAATAACAGATGGTGGAAAAATTCAGTTGTATATCAAGTCTATCCACAAAGTTTTCAGGATAGTAATGGCGATGGAGTTGGCGATCTAGACGGAATTAGAGAACGACTTCCATACATTAAAAAGTTAGGTGCCAATGTCATTTGGCTTAATCCAATCTATGTCTCACCCGAGGTTGATAATGGCTACGATATTGCCGATTATCGTAAAATCAATCCCAAGTATGGCAATATGGAATCATTTAATAAATTACTAGATACGGCCCATGATTTAGACATTAAAATCGTGATGGACCTAGTGGTAAACCATACGTCGACTGACAGTGAATGGTTCAAAGAAAGTAAGAAGTCTAAAGACAATCCGTATCGAGATTATTATTTCTGGCGTGACCCAGTTGATGGTCATGCACCAAATGATTGGGGCTCGTTCTTTACCGGATCTGCTTGGAAATATGATCCTGCTACTGGTCAGTATTACCTGCATTTCTTTGCTGACGAGCAAGCTGACTTGAACTGGGATAATCCGAAAGTTCGGGAGGAAGTCAAAAACATCATGCGTTTCTGGCTTGATAAGGGTGTTGACGGATTCCGGATGGACGTTATCAACATGATTTCTAAGCCAGAAGGATTGCCCGATGCACCTAAACTTAAGAATGCTTTGTACGCTGAACCAGGTAAAGACGTTCTAAATGGTCCTCATCTGAACCAGTACTTAAAAGAATTAAATAAAGATGTTCTTTCACATTATGACGTCATGACAGTAGGGGAAATGCCTTCATCAACCCCTGACGAAGCGCTTGAATACACTGGGTTTGATTCTCACGAATTAAACATGGTCTTCCAGTTTGATCACGTTGGGTTATCTCCTAATCCTGACAAACGAATGGATAAGTGGAATGATCAACCAGTGAAATTAACTGAACTTAAACAAGTGTTCAATAATTGGGAAACAAAATTGAATGGTAAGGGGTGGAACTCTCTTTACTGGAGTAACCATGACCAACCACGAGTCGTTAGTCGTTTTGCGACTGATGATCCCCAATATCGTGAATTAGCGGCTAAAATGCTAGGAACGACACTTCATATGATGCAGGGGACACCCTACATTTTTGAGGGTGAAGAACTTGGGATGACCAACGCTCACAAAGAGGATCTGAGTCAGTACGAGGATATCGAGTCACTTAACGCCTATGATCAATTTGTGAACAAAGAGAAGTTGGTATCTCCTACTAAGATGATGAGTTATTTAGCTAATATCTCAAGAGATAATGCAAGAACTCCAATGCAGTGGGATGATTCGAGAAATGCTGGATTTACCACAGGGACACCTTGGTTTGCGGTTAATAAGAATTACCATGAAATTAATGCCGCTAGTGAAGTGAATGATCCTCATTCAGTATTTACCTATTATCAGAGTCTAATTAAGTTACGAAAAGATAATCCAATCATCATCGAGGGAGGTTTCGAACTGCTTGATCCTGACGATGATCAGGTCTTTGCCTACAAACGTCACTATAATGGTCAAACGCTATTCGTTGAGAGTAACTTTACCGATCAAGAATTAAGTCGTGATTATGATGTTCCTGTTGATGCAAAAGAATTAATTGGGAATTATAATGATGATATTGAAGGTAAGTTGCGTCCTTATGAAGCAAAAGTTTATTTAAGTAAATAAAAAATGGGCTCATCAAACCATACCTTGATGGGCCTATTTTTATAAGAAGTTTAGTTGAGAGGTGTAAATTATGAAAAAGAATCAATGGTGGAAAAACGCAGTTGTATATCAAGTTTACCCACAAAGTTTTCAGGACAGTAACGGTGATGGAGTCGGTGACCTAGACGGGATCAGAGAACGGTTGCCATACATCAAGAAGTTGGGTGCGAACGTGATCTGGCTCAATCCGATCTATGCCTCACCTGAAGAGGACAACGGCTACGACATTTCGGATTATCGCCAGATTAATCCCAAGTATGGTGACATGGAATCATTTCAAAAACTGTTAGACCGAGCTCATGAACTCGGAATTAAGATTGTGATGGATCTGGTGGTCAATCACACGTCCGATCAGCACAAGTGGTTTCAAGAGAGCCGAAAGTCCAAGGACAATCCATACCGTGATTACTACTACTGGCGTGATCCGGTGGACGGTCACGCGCCAAACGACTGGGGTTCCTTCTTTAATGGTTCCACGTGGAAGTACGATGAACAGACGGGTCAGTACTACCTTCATCTCTTTGCGGACGGACAACCCGATCTGAACTGGGAGAATCCGAAGGTCCGAGAAGAAGTTAAGAGCCTGATGAAGTTCTGGTTGGATAAGGGGGTTGATGGCTTTCGGATGGACGCCATCAACCTGATTTCTAAACCAAAGGGATTGCCTGACATGCCAAAACCTGAAAATGCGAAATATTCCGTTCCGGGTGCGGGCGTCTTGAATGGCCCTCGACTGAACGAATTTCTCAAGGAATTGAATCAGGACGTCTTGTCAAAGTATGACATCATGACCGTTGGTGAGATGTCAGGAACCAAGCCGGAACAAGCGCTGGAATATACCGGTTTTGACGCGCATGAACTCAACATGGTCTTTCAGTTTGAGCACGTGGAATTGTCGCCTAATCCAGACCAAAGACTAGGAAAATGGAACGATCAACCCATTAAGTTGACCGATTTGAAACGTGTCTTTAACAACTGGCAGACCAAATTGCATGGCAAGGGCTGGAACAGTCTGTACTGGAGTAATCACGACCAACCACGTGCGGTTAGTCGGTTTGCGACTGACAAGCCAGAGTACCGTGAACTCGCGGCCAAGATGTTAGGAACGACTTTGCACATGATGCAAGGAACGCCATACATCTTTGAGGGTGAAGAGCTCGGGATGACCAACGCTCACAAGGAAGATCTGACCCAGTACGAAGACATTGAAACGATTAACGCCTACGACCAATTTGTGAAGAAAGAGAAGCTCGTTTCCCCAACCAAGATGATGAGTTACTTGGCTCATATGTCACGGGATAATGCGAGAACGCCAATGCAGTGGGATGATTCCAAGAATGCTGGTTTTACCACTGGTACACCGTGGTTTGCGTTAAACAAGAACTATAAGGAAATTAACGCCAAGGATGAAGTCAATGATCCCAACTCCGTCTTTGCTTACTACCAGAAGTTAATTGAAATGCGTAAGAATAATTCAATCGTCATCGAAGGTGACTTCGAACTGCTAGACCCAGATGATGAGGAAGTCTTTGCCTACAAGCGTCATTATCAAGGCGAAACTTTGTTGGTTATCAGTAATTTCACGGATCACGAGGTAGAACGTGACTATAAGTTGCCTGATGAGGCTGAGGAATTAATTGGGAATTACAAGGATAATTTAAATAAAAAATTACGTCCTTATGAATCAAAAGTTTATTTAATAAAATAGTGAAGTAAAATAGGCACATCAAGCCATACCTAGATGTGTCTATTTTTATATAAAAATGACTTCCAATATTAATTTAATGTTGGAAGTCACTCATGTATAAACATATTATTTTGAATTCTCTTTAGTAAATGATGTCTTAATAGCACTTACACTAACAGTTCCTAATAACATTGCAATTCCAGCTACAAGTATCATTGCTGGCATTGAATCTTTGAGGATTGGAAACAATCCAAAACTGACGATAGAAGCAATAATTTGTGGTAAGCAAATGCTACAATTAAATAATCCTAGATATGCTCCCTCGTGTTTTCCATTTAGTGATTCAGTAAGTAATGAAAATGTTACCGAATTAGTGATGACAAATGTTATTCCTAAAAGAATGAATGGAATTAATGATAATAATTTATTATGTGTGAAGAACAACATAATAAATGCTAGTCCGCCAAGAACTAAACCTACACGATACATAAACTTTCTTTGATAGGGTTTAGTACGTGATAAAATAAGAAACGCGAAAGCAATTCCAGCTAAAGCTTGTATGGAAGATAATACTCCAAACCAATTACCAGCAGCTTGATACCCAGCAGAAGTTGGGTCAGTAGCATTCCAGATATTCTTTGCTAAAGCACCTGTGCCATAAGTCCATAAATATTGTGTTGCAAACCATGTAAAGAATTGTACAAGTGAAATAGTCCAAAAATTACGTGGTGCTTTTTTGAGTAAATAAAAGAAGCTTACTTTTTCTTTATATGCATTTTTATCAATATTGTGGTATTTAGCATAAAGATCTGGATTATATTCTTTTACGGAGAATACGGTAAACAAAGATGTAAATAATAAAGCTGCCGCACCAATGTAGAATGAAATTTTAACTGATTGAGGTACGTCCCCCTTAGGTGCAATATTAGATATTCCAATAAAGGTTAGTAGGAACGGAAGGAATGGAGCAAGTAATCCCCCAATATTAGCGAAAGCTTGATTATATGACCAGGCAGTATCCTTTTGATCTTCATTTACCATATCACTGATGACCATTTTATATGGTTGTTGTACAGCATTTGAAAAAACGTCTAATAAAAGGATTGCAATTGCACCCAATATCAAAGACCAAATGGATCCGTACCCTAATCCTAATGAACCTACGTTTGGAAATAATACAAGCATAAGAGCAGTTAAAGGGCCAGCTACTAGAAGATATGGCATCCTTCTACCAAAACGAGTCCAAGTACTGTCTGAATATTTTCCGATTAATGGTTAAACTATCATTCCTGCGAGAGGTGGAAATATAAAAAAATATCCTAACTTAGTGGGGTCCGCTCCAATTGTTTGAAAGATACGTCCCATTTGTGAACTTTGTAAAGCACCTGCCATATTTGAACCAAAAAATCCAAATGTCATTGCAAAAATTACCATCATACTTAAAGTAGGTAGGGAATTTTTCTTAATTTTTTTGATTTTATCCATTTTGTTTTCCTTTCAAGAACTTAATCTTAAATTTTGTAAGCCTTAACTTCATATGGTCTTAAAGTGTCTTCTTTATCATTAGTAGAGTAATTTTTAATTAAAATTTTCTTATGTTGACTTAAATGATAATTACGTTTTACTTCGTGATCCGTAAAGTTAGCTATAACAATTATTTTTTCATTTTTGTATTCACGCTCATAAGCAAATATTTCATCATCAGTTTTGTTACCAGGTAGTAATTTGTATGTACCTAAAGTAATAATTGGCATAGTATGTCTTAATTTAATTAGTTGGTGGTAAAATGAAAAAATAGATTTTTCGTCATTTATTTGTAAAGCTGCATTAATTTTTGAATAATTTTTATTTATTGGAATCCATGGTTTTCCAGTGGTGAAACCAGCGTTTTTTTCATTGTTCCATTGCATTGGTGTTCTAGCATTATCTCTGGATTTGAAATTTAAATATTTCATCATTTTCTCTGAAGAAACTAAGTGATTTTTTTCTACTAGTTCATGATATGCATTTATAGATTCAAGATCTTTAAAGTCTTTTAAATTATTAAAGCTAGTATTAGTCATTCCAAGTTCTTCACCTTGATAAATATAAGGTGTTCCCTGCATGAAATGTAAAACTGCAGCCAACATTTTAGCTGAATAAATACGATATTTAGATGAATCATTTCCAAATCTTGAAACGACACGAGGTTGATCATGATTATTCCAATAAAGAGAATTCCAAGCTTTTCCATATAGTTGTTGTTGCCATTTAGTTAAATTATCACGTAATCTTGATAGGGTTGTTTGTTCATCATTCCATTTACCTAAGTTAGGATCCTTATTTGCATCTAAATTCATATGTTCGAATTGAAATACCATGTTTAATTCAGAATTGTCTAAATTAGCGTACTTTTTGGCTTCATCAGGAGTAGCCCCACCAGTTTCACCTACAGTTATCCAATTAAATTTTTTTAATACTTTTCGATTCATTTCTTTTAAATATTCATGAACATGTGGTCCATTTTCTATTAATGGACTAGGATTTCCATAAGTCATTTCTTTGTCTGATTTGGGCGCATTAGGTAATCCGTCAGGTTTTGAGATTTGTGAAATAACATCCATTCTGAATCCATCAATTCCCTTATTACCCCACCAATTCATCATTTTAAATATTGAATCTCTTAATTTTGGATTTTTCCAATTCAAATCGGGTTGCTCTTTGGCAAATAAGTGTAAATAATATTGTTTAGTTTTTTTATCAAATTCCCAAGCAGAGCCAGAAAAGTATGATCCCCAATTATTAGGTTCATGTTCGTTTTTTGGATCACGCCAAAAATAATAGTCTCGGTAAAAATTGTTTTTTGATTTTTTGCTTTCCTGGAACCATTTATTCTGATCAGAAGTATGATTAACAACTAAATCCATCATAATTTTTAGTCCTAATTTGTGCGATTCCTTTAGAAGTTCATTAAAATCATCCATTGTTCCTAGTACAGGATTGATTTTTTGATAATTAGAGATATCGTATCCTCCATCCACATCTGGAGTTTTATAAACTGGATTTAACCATATAACATCAACTCCTAATTTTTTTATATAATTTAAACGATTAATAATTCCCTGAATATCACCTATTCCATCTCCGTTACTATCTTGAAAACTTTTTGGATAAACCTGATATACTACAGCATTTTGCCACCATTTTATATTTTTCATAATTTAATCTCCTATAAGTTAAAATAAACATTCCAACATAGTTATTTATAGTTACTATTATATTTTTTTGCAAGCGGTTACATTTGTGATGTTATACTCATTGCACTCTGATGGTTGATAGATGTAGGAGAACAAAATTTAAAAGTCAGTTAATAAAAAAGACATCTTAATTGTCTAATTAAGATGTCCTTTATTTTGTATATATTTTTAGAAGATTTATAACTTTTGTTGCCTTTATGTTGGGAATTGAAACAATATTTTTTGTTTGAGTTTATAAAATTTTTACTTGTTCAGTAAATATATAACTATGATAAGCATAATGGGGTAAGGAGTAATTGGTGTAAAGTTAGTGATATAAATCTGTCATCAATAATATATTTTTCGTTACTATGAGAATATATATTTATAATTTTATTTTTACGTTTACATATTAACTATATTTAGTAATGATTTTGATTCCTGTTTTCTTTAATGATAAAATTCACATTGTGTATACAATTTTTTAAAACTATGGGATGGTAACTTTTATATGAAATCAGAATTAGGATTTGAAGACGAATTAATCGATCATTTAACTAAAATTGGAAATGATAAGCAATGGCAATACGAACCTAATATCAAAACTACTGATCAATTATGGGACAACTTCAAAAAGATTCTTGAACAACATAATCAAGATAAATTAGAAAGCCCACTCAGTAATAATGAATTTGCCCAGGTCAGACGTCAAATTGAAGATCTTCATACTCCATACATGGCAGGTCGTTTTTTGTATGGATTTAATGGTCAATCTGAAGTAAGCGTTGACTTAGATAATGGAAAACAAGCGATTTTGACGGTTTTTAAACAGGATCAAATTGGTGCTGGAGATAATATTTATCAAGTAGTTAATCAAATTGAAAGACCCGCTAAAATTTCTGGAAGAAGGGATCGCCGTTTTGATGTCACAATGCTGATTAATGGTCTTCCTATTATCCAAATTGAAGAAAAGCGAGCGGATCATCCTGTTAAAGAAGCTTTTAATCAAATGCAACAATACATTGATGAGGGTCAGTATACTGATATTTTTTCAACTCTTCAGATTTTGGTTGGGATGACACCAAATGAAACACGTTACATGGCTAATACTCCTTATGATGATTTCAATACTGATTTTGCTTTTCAATGGGAGAAAGAAAGTAATAATGAACCAGTATCAAACTGGCGTGATTTTAGTAATCGTGTGTTATCCATTCCCATGGCGCACGAAATGGCAACTAATTATATGATTTTAGATGGATCTAGGGGACATCAAAGTATTAAGGTCATGCGTCCCTATCAAGTTTATGCCACTAAACGAGTCATTAATAAGTTAAAAACAGCTACCTTTGAAAAGGCAGATCAAAAATTAGGGTATATTTGGCATACCACAGGATCGGGTAAGACTATTAGTAGTTTTAAAACAGCTTGGCTAGCATCACGTCTTCCTAATGTTGATAAAGTTGTCTTCATCGTTGATCGGCGGGCTTTAACGCAACAAACGGCTGAAAGTTATTCTGCTTATGATCCTGATAGTGACGATAATAATAAAAATGGTGTGGTTGATAATACTGCTAATGTCCGAGATTTAGCCAAAAAATTGAAAAGTAATGGTAATGGAATCGTCGTTACATCAATTCAGAAGTTAGATAAATTAGTTCAAAGAAAAGCCAAATTACCTGACAAAAATGTTTTGTTCATTGTCGATGAAGCACATCGTTCTACTAGTGGTGATATGTTACAACGTGCTAAAGACGCCTTTCCACACTCTGAATGGGTAGGTTACACAGGGACACCAAAGTTTGCTGATGAAAATGGTAAAAGTGATGGTCCCACGACCCAAGAGATTTTTGGTGATTTACTTCATGCCTATACCATCCGTCAAGCGATTGCTGATCATAATGTACTTGGATTTAAAGTTGACTTTAACACGACTTTGCCAGAATCCACTTTAAGAACCCAGTATTTGCCTGAATTCTATCGGCAAAAGTATCCTAAATGGTCTCAAGAAAAAATTGATAATAAAATTAATAACCTTACCCAAGCTGATATGGACGATCAAGTATCGAGTAGTGTTTATGACTACAACGAAGACCATATTAATAAAGTGGCCGATGATATTATCTCTAAGTGGAAGAATCGTTCTGTGAATTATAAGTATAGTGCCATTTTGACCACTCATGTTGGTGGGATGGCTTCGTCATCTAAAATGGCCAAGATGTATTATGATGCCATTACTAAAAAAACAACTAATTCTGATCATCCTTTAAAAGTTGCTGTGACTTTTAGTAATGATAATTCTAATCATGACAACATGAATGAAACCAATAAAAATTTAAATGAAGCTATAGAACAATATAATCAAACTTTTGGTACGAACTTTGGTGCTAAAACGATTAAAGAATATCGTGAAGACGTCATGTCACGGCTGAATCAAAGTAACCCCGATAAAAACTATCTTGATCTAGTAATTGTAGTGGATCAACTTTTGACAGGATTCGATGCTCCTACATTAAATACGTTATATGTTGACCGAACTTTGCGAGGGGCAAATTTAATTCAAGCATATTCACGAACTAACCGAATTCAGGATTCAAACTATAAACGATTTGGCCGAATCATTAATTATCGTTGGCCCAAGTTGTCTGAAGATTTGATGAATGATGCTTTAGCAGTTTACGCCAACAAAGATTCAGCTAATTATCAAACAAAACTTCCAATTGGACAGGATGCAGATGATGATGTCATCCAGCCTGATTTTCATGACAAGATTTCGGAAACAGCTGAAGTAGTTGATAAGTTGGATACATTAACGAATGGGTTTCAATATATTTCACCTAGCCAAGATGAAGATAAGGAAACCTTAAAGTTACTCAGAACTTACAATAATAATGTGGTGGCTCTGAAACAATATGACGAGTATGATTATGACCATCCCAATGATTTATTGGATAAACTAGGAATTTCGGAGGATCAAGAAGTTGCTTTAACGACCAAGATTCAGCGTGAATTAAAGAATACGTTTAAAAAAGATGATCCTGATTTTGATGTTGATTTTAAAATGGAACACATTAATGAAATTGACGTTGACTATGATTATCTCAGGGAACTCCTAGCCCAGCTTGCAAATCAAGTTAACGATGAAAATGAAGATGGTGCTGTGGAAACATACAACAAGTTAAATGAGCTTGCTGATCAAGTTGAAGAGAAATATGCTCAAAAAATCAAACGAACTGCCGAAGCCATTAAAAATGATGAAATTGATAAATCCAAACTTGGCTCATATCCATTAAATGGTGATGACATGAAAGACTTAATGGATAATCAGGAAGACTTGTCACGTCGAAGTGAAATTTTAAAATTTCGTCAAAAGTATGGATTTGTTGATGCTGATGGAACTAAAGATTTGTTTAATAAGATCTTAGATCGTCATATTTATGGAAATGATGACCTTGATAATAATGGAGAACTGAAGAAAATCATCAATTTGGCCCAAAATTATTATCAACAGGATGCAATTGATCCAGAAGTTAAAAAACTTTCAAAGATTAAATACAGAATAAATTTACGTAAGGCAGTTGAAAAATTCGCAGATAAATTGACTCAAGAATATTAAAAGTAGAAAAGAGATAAAAATGGCTGAAAGACAAGCAAAAGAAGCACAAGATATAACTTCTGAACTATGGGCAATGGCGAATGAACTTCGTGGGAATATGGATGCTAGTGAGTATCGAAATTACATTCTGGGCTTTATGTTCTACCGTTACTTATCAGAACGTCAAGAACAGTATCAAAAGAATGCGGATTTATTTGATTTACAGGATGGAGAAACCATTAATGATGCATATGTAAAAGCCGTCAAAGAGGATCCTGATAGTTTAAAGGATTATTTGGAAGATGCAGCCGATTCACTCGGATACGCAATTGCACCCCAGTATACCTGGGCCACTATTAATCAAAGGGTCGAAGATGGCACAATTACGGCCACTGATTTTCAGGAAATGTTTGATGATTTTAATCGTAATGCTCAAATCAATAAAGAAGCTCGTCAAGACTTTAGTGGAATTTTCACTGATATGAATCTAAACAATTCCCGTTTAGGAAATAACATGAGTTCCAGAGCACGGGCACTCAATAACATCGTTAAGATGGTTAATAAGTTTAACTACAATGACGCTGATGGACACGATATTCTTGGGGACGTTTATGAGTATTTAATTGCGAAATTTGCTAGTAGTTCTGGTAAAAAAGCGGGTGAGTTCTATACGCCTCACGAAGTTTCTAAATTGTTAGCGGAATTAGCCACTTCTGATTTTAATGGAATTGATCATCAGTTTACGGTTTATGATCCTGCTATGGGATCTGGATCATTACTTTTGACTGTTCAAGATGTTTTAAAGCATAAGGGTTATGAAGGTCGAGTTAGTTTCTTCGGACAAGAATTAAACACGACAACTTACAACTTGGCTCGGATGAACCTTATGATGCACGGTGTTGAATATCAAAATATGGACTTACGAAACGCTGATACTTTGGAAATGGATTGGCCAGACGGAATGGACAGCGATGGTGTTGATCATCCAAGAAACTTTGACGCCGTAGTTGCTAATCCTCCTTATTCTGCCCATTGGGACAATAATGAACGCAAGATGAAAGATCCACGTTTTAGAGATTTTGGTCGTTTAGCACCTAAATCAAAAGCTGACTTTGCTTTTGTTCTTCATGCCATCTATCATTTATCCAACGAAGGTAAAATGGCGATCGTTTTACCACACGGTGTTTTATTTCGTGGTGGAGCTGAAGGTACCATTAGAAAAACTTTGAT
Source organism: Fructilactobacillus sp. X2R5C2 (assembly GCF_059901375.1). Lineage (NCBI taxonomy): Bacteria > Bacillati > Bacillota > Bacilli > Lactobacillales > Lactobacillaceae > Fructilactobacillus > Fructilactobacillus sp. X2R5C2. The sequence goes on along the minus strand of NZ_JBWXUX010000001.1, from coordinate 403,963 downwards.
TGAAAAAAATTATTTAGATGCTGTTGTTGGGCTTCCAGCAAAGCTTTTCTATTCGACTTCAATTCCAACTGTCATTTTAGTGTTTTCTAAACATCGCACTAATAAAGACATTTTCTTTATTGATGCATCGAGTGATTTTGAAAAGGGTAAGAACCAAAACGTTTTGCGTCAGCAGGACATTGATAAAATTGTTGAAACTTATAAGAAACGCGAAGACGTAGATAGATACGCGCATAAAGCTGATTTAGACGAAATTAAGGAGAATGAATTTAACCTTAATATTCCTCGTTATGTTGATACTTTTGAGGAAGAACCTCCTGTCGATGTTGATAAATTAGTATCAGATATTCAATCTACTAATAAAGAAATTAGTGGACTAGAAACTGACATATCAGGGATGTTAGACGATCTTGTAGGTCAGGATGCTGTCGCTCAACAGCAGCTTGAGCAAATTAAGGGGCTGTTTAAATGAAAAATGAAGAAATGACTCCAAAAATTAGATTTAAGGGATTTACTGATCCTTGGGAGCAGCGTAAGTTAAATGAAGTATCTAATAGGATAACAAAGAAAAACACAAATGAATTGGTTAGAAATCCACTAACAATATCTGGTGAAAATGGACTAATTGCTCAAAATAAATTCTTTAATAAAATAGTTGCCAGTAAAAATACAAAAAATTACATTGTTTTAGAAAACGGTGACTTTGCTTATAACAAAAGTTATTCTAAAAACTATCCCTTGGGAGCAATAAAGAGGCTCGAAAGATATAAAAATGGAATTGTATCTAGTATTTATATAATTTTTAGAATAAATTCTAGAAATATTAATTCATTATATTTAAAGTATTACTTTAATACTGGTAAATGGAATAATTATATCCGTAGTGTTGCTACTGAAGGAGCAAGAAATCATGGACTATTAAATGTTTCAAGTATAGATTTTTTTAACATGCCTTTGGATGTTCCTAGTATTACAGAACAAAAGAAAATTGGATTGTTTATGAGTTCAATTGAACAACTTATCGCTGCCAATGAACGTAAGAAGTTTTATTGATATAAATTAACAAATACTTTCACAATATTGTTTCACAAGAATTTCATCAATGAGTTTATTTGACGTAATATCATTAAACTTATAATCTTAAATCATATAAGAAATATTGAGGATAGATAATTGGAACCATTTACTATAAAAACATTCTTTCCAGATGGTGATCCCAGTGGATTTAGAATATCAGAAATAACAAATCAGACAATTCAGGCATTTTATATACCAAGAGACGTTTTAAAAAGAGTTGTCCAAAATCGTGAAGAGTTAAGTTGGAATGGTGTTTATACCTTATTTGATAGTTCTCTAACTAAAAGGACTGTTTATATTGGCGAAGCTGAAGACGTGGGACGTCGACTTAATCAACATTTAAATAATGAACCTTGGTGGACAATTGCGGTTGCTTTCGTAGTTAATAATAGGGATCATCAACTATCTAAAGCAGATATCAAATATCTTGAAAATCTGATGTACCAAAAAGCTGACAAGGCAAATATCAGAGAATTATATAATGGAAATACTCCACACAAATCGTTTGTTGAAGAGTCTAGAAGATATGATTTAAAAAATATATTTGAAAAAATTGATCTTTTATTAAATTCCTTTGGATTTTCAGTTTTTAGTAATAATGGTCATCATGATAATTTAATGGAAGTTAATGATTATTTATATATGAATGGAAGAGACAGTGATGCCACGGGTATTTATAATAGTGATGGTAGTTTTACTGTAAAGAAGGGATCTAGAGTCTCTCCACTGAAAATAACTAAATCTTTTTCTGATTCTGAGTTATTAAAAGATTTAGAAGATTCTAATGTTTTAAATAGGGATACATTTCAAAGGGAGTATAAATTTCATTCACCTTCGCAAGCTGCCAGAATCGTTTATAAAAGTAGTGCTAATGGATTAATACTTTGGCATGATCAAAATGGAAAAACACTAAAAGAATTGTATAAAAATTGATTTTTAATTCTGAGTATGTTGTTAATAAATGTTCTTATAATAAAAACAGGACCTATGTTGGATTTGAATCTAACAATAGGTCCTGTTTTATGTTACAAAAATTATCACATTTCACTCATGAGTGCTAAAATATATGTTAACAAATCTTACAAAGAACTAATCTTAACTATTTACTAGAGATTTTAAAACTAGGGACATCTCATGGAATCATTGGACCAACGATGATAGGAGTACTCTATCTTTTGATAGAGCAATGTAGCCTAACCTCAAACAATTACCAACTTTTGAAAAGGACATGGCCTTGCGGTGAATACAAGGCCATGTCCCACAGTTTCTATATGCGTTTTAGCGGAAACAACATTCTAAGGAAAATATTACTTGTTTCTTTGATCCTTAAACCATTTACCTAATACAAGGAAACCGAGAAGAGATAGCAAAGCTGCTCCGATAGTACTTAAGATATTATTAGAGTTTTGACCAGTTTGTGGTAATTTGCTTTGTTTCCGAGTGTTAGTCAAGGTGTGATTTGTGGTTTGAGAACCAGATTTGTTGGTATGAGAAGTAGGAGTTTTCTTTGTGACTGACAAAGATTGGTTTGGATTGTTGATATGATTATTCTTAGTTGGAGTAGCAATCGTTCCGGCTTGGGTGGAGTAAGTGACTGTTTCTGAGTCATTTTCACCGGGAGTAATCGTTCCTTCGACTTTATTCTGACTTGGTGTCATGTTGTGAATTACAGGTGAGGCTACATTGTAATTACTATCATCGCTGGTCCAATGATTCCATGAGATATCGCCAGTTTTAAGATCTTTAGTGCCTGTTCGGGTAAAGTGAGCGGTAACTGTAGTAGGAGGAGTGACTTCTTTGCCATTATTATCAACGTAATTAATGGTCTTTTGACCAGAAGTTTGATCAGTTACGGCTTCAGTGTTATCGGAATAGGTCACATTTTCCGAATCATTCTCATCTCGAGTGATGGTTCCACTAACCTGCTGCTTGTCAGGAGTCATATTATTAATTACTGGTGAATTGACATCGTAATTACTGTCAGTACTTGTCCAGTTGTTCCAAGCAGTATCGCCAGTTTGAAGGTTTTTAGTTCCAGTTCGAGTGAAGTGGGCGGTGACCGTCTTCGATGGTGCCAATTCTTTACCATTACTATCAACGTAATTAATGGTCTTTTGGCCGGTAGCTTGGTCAGTTACAGCTTCAGTGTTATCGGAATAAACCACTTGTTCGGAATCGTTTTCACCACGAGCAATGGTTCCACTAACTTGCTTCTTATCTGGAGTCATATTATTCACGTCAGGTGAAGTGACATCATAGTTATTGTCGTCACTAGTCCAATCATTCCAGGTAACTTGATTAGTTTTTGGATCTTGTTTACCGGTTCTGGAGAAGTGGGCGGTGATAACTTTATCAGGAGCGACACTCTTGCCAGATTGATCGACGTAGTGAATGGTGTTGGTTCCTGTAGCTGAATCAGTGACGTCTTGACTGAGGTAAACCGTTACGTTGACGGACTTGTAACTTGTTAAGCCCTTTGAATTGGTGGTTTCATAAGTAACGGTGTAGGTACCTGCTTGTGATTAGTAATGGCATCTTTTAAAGCATCATCATTATCAATCGTAATTTTGTCATTGTTTTGTCCATCTTGGACATCATTGACACTGGTACCATCCATCAAATAACTGTTTAAGTTGTTAGGATCGAAAGTGTCAGCATTGATTGACTTATCACTTGCGGTAATGGTTGGGAAGAAGCCATGCTTATTGTTGTCCTCATATTGGAAGGGTTCATTTAAGGAATTATTTGAATCCGTCTTTTGATCATCTTGATACCCGAAGTTAGCGGTATAAGTGTCGTCAATATCAGGAGCAACAAAGTTACCAGTGAATTGGAGATATTGAAGTGATGATCCGTTAGGGAAACTAAGCATTAATTTGGCATCATTATCATTAATCTGATTGACTGATGCAGTGACACCAGGCAAGACTTCGTTTAACTGATCTAGAGTAATCCATTGACCAGCGTACTTGCCTGCCCAACTGAGTGCGTATGGTGTATCGGCTTTAGGTAGTCCAAAGCGTAAACCACTTAGGTCAAATGAAGCACCATTTCCTTTGATTTCAACCGTGTAAGTTCTTCCGGTTAGATTATTGTAGGTAGCGCTAGGTGAAGAATTATTTGGATAAAGAACATTACAAAAGCTTGGTTTATCACCCTTGCTAGAATCAAAGAGGGTAGTTGAATTGGTGTTGCCAACTGGATTATCCGCGGTTGGTCCATCGTATGGAGTTACACCACCATAATTAAGTCCTGGAAGTAAAGAAGGAGCTTGGACTCGATCAGGCGACACATCGTTGGATGAAGCCTTGTAATTGTAATTAAATTTATTTAGTGAATAACTAGAATTCCCTTGTTGGAAATCCGTCGAGAAGATATTACTAGATGATTTAACGTTATCGTTGGATTGAAAGGGAACGTTCAGATTGAATGAAAAACTACCAGTTGTTAGGGCAATCTGTTTATCAAAAACAAATGAAGCCGTTCCTGCGTTTTCATCCACCACTAGGTGACCGTAATCTTCGCCACCATTAGCAGCAATCTTATTCCAGTCGATGACGTTTTTCATGCTAGCGTTATTTTCTGAAGTATCGTTATCGGCGATATTAAACGTGATTTTATCTCCAGGATTAATGCTTACGTCAGCGTTATTCACGTCAATATTATTTTTAATTACGATTGAACCGTACTCATTAAAGTTGTTATTAGATGGTGCGGCGACTTCATTACTGGTAATGTCTAAGCCCTCTGGTAATGAACTGTCCGTATTACTACTAAAGTTTGTGTTAACAAGGTTGTTATTTGTTCTAGATGATTGTTTTCCCACGCCAGGGGTATTTGTACTTGCTGCACTAACTTTAGATGGATCATTTGACACTTGCTCACTACTCTTTTGGTCAGACTTGTTTGAATCCGATGTCTGTTGTTGATTAGCTTGAGCGCTTGGGGCATTAGATTGACTCTTGGTCTGTGAATCCTCTTGTTTAGATGCTTGAACGTCTGACGATTGAGTGTTTGTAGATTGGTTGTTCACATCTTTTGCTTGAGTGGACTGTGAAGCTTGTGGTGCTTGAGTCTGAGTAGCATCATTTTGAGTCTTTTGACCATCTTGTGATGTTGTTTGTTGATTTGATTGATCACTTTGCTTCGATGAATTAGAAGTTTGAGATTGATCAGTCTTTGATGATGTACTGTCTTGGCTGGTTGTTTGATCAGACTTAGAGTCATTTTGGCTTTGATTTGACTTTGTAGTTGTCGGATCAGACTGGCTTTGACTTGTTGGTTGTGATGACTGCTGTGCTGTCGGAGTACTACTTGTGTTTGCTTGATTAGTGGTATCAGCACTTGCACCTAGGGTTAATCCTCCAAGAGCAAAGGTAGTTACTAATCCGGCTACCATCCATCGTTTACCAGCTTTGTACATTTTGAAATGCAATTTAGAATCTTTATACATAGAGTCCCTCCCTAATTAAAATTTGAGCCATAATTGCTAGCAATCTTTGGATCTAAACCACCACTTCTTCCTGGTGAAAAATTTAATTGTTAAATGGTTTTCCAATCTCGTCAATATATTGAAATTGTATAAAGCAACCATTTAATGTTCACTACGTTAGCACTTATGATAAAAATATCTAGGGAAAAACTTGTTTAAAATGATAATTTATATTAGTTTTTCTTATCAAAATCAATCAATTAGGGATGTGGTTGGGAATAAAAATAAATAAATAAGAGAGGTTACATTTATTGAGAACTTGTCACATTTTCAATAAATGACATCAGGTTCAATTTGTCACATGTGAAAGCGACTGATGTTCGCTAACGCCAGTTATATCAAGGTATTTGGGCGGATGATGATGATTAATATGTTCATGGACATATGCTGATTTGAGTGGTTATCGTTTTTTAATAATTTTGGAAATTGGTTAATAAAAGAGCACTTTACCATGATTGGTAAGGTGCTCTTTTTCTATTAATTTTTGTAATAGTATTGCGGCTATTTGATTAGTTTCATTAAATCGGTGAAATAGTCATCATTATCTGGAGACTGATAGTTAAAATGGCAATTTTTCTGATGCCCAAACAGATTATTAACCTGATTACAGATCATTTCCTCCATACTTCTAATCTTATAAGAAGTTTCTTCCTGCTTTTTAATAAATGAATAAGTACCATCGATATAAATCGGGGTGGCAAGATCATTAAAGTAGATCTCTAGTCGATTGTCGCCCATTCGGATGACATGGTGGAGGTTATGATAGGCGATCCATGAGGTGTTTCTTTTACAATGGTCGATCGATTTGAGACGTAGTAGTTGGACATCTTTTCGAACGTACGGAATGTTTTTCTTAATTTTACAGTAAGCCGCTAACATTTTGATTTTCGTTAGTGACAGGCGGTTATCCTTCCATAGTTCTTTCATCAAGACGTTGGTGGTTTGTTTTACTAACGTAAAGCCGGAAACACGATCGACCACTAGTGAATTAAATTGACTATTTTTGTCTTTTAAGTCAATTAATAATAGTAAGGAGTCCCAATTTACGGAGTAAGTGGTCAACTTTCTGTTCACCTGTGACGGCAGGATGGAGTTGATGTCGACGGCAAATTCGTTTCTCATCTTTCTTTTCATTGGTTCACATAAATTCAGTGGTAATTCATTTAGTTCCATAGTATTTCTCCTTTTTTATTGTTCTAAAGATAAATACGTAGACTACGGAGAATTTGTTCATGAATTTCGATTATTTAAAATAAATGTGAATTTCAAATTATCAAACAAATCAAAAAATAAGCCCTAGTGACGATCACTAGGGCTTATTAGTGTATGAATATTTGAAGGATTATTTGGTAAATTTACGTCTGTCACGAGCCAGTCCGAAGATTCCTAACAGAGTAGTTAGTAACCCAAGGATGGATAACCAACTAGTGTTAGATTGTCCGGTTTGTGGGAGTTGACCCATGTGCGCTATATTTTTCGTATTATTAGCAGTCGATGTTGATTGATAAGCAAGGGTGGAAGAAGTTAGATTTACTTTTGCTTGACTACTTAGACGATATTGGCCATTATTTACTGGTGTGGCACCAGTTACGTTGGTCTTGATGTTTTCAGGATGAACCGCATCCTGGTGATTGATATATGCTGCCCGTGACTTGGTACTTTGTTGAACTTGATCAATGGCGTGGTTAATGATTTGGGTGTGGATCTTTTGAGCTGCTTTGTTACTTTCGGCTTGTTTTGCTGCAGCCTGTTTTTGCCATTTTGCTATTTGAGCCTTGGCTTTAGCTAATTTATTTGTTTCATTTTGGTAATCAATCAGTTGCTTTTGGAGGGCGATCAGTTTTGCCTGGTCAGCTTGCAGTTGTTGCTCTGCCTGAGTAAGCTCATTTTGTTTGTTAATCAGGTCTTGGATGGCTCGAGCTAAATCATCTTGGGCTTGTTGGTTAGCAGCAGTGGCTTTTTGCAACTTGTTTTGATCATTATTAAGTTGGTTGGTGTCGTTTTCCACCTGTTGTTTTGCCTGAGCTAGTTTGTGCTGCAGTCCTGGAAGGGCAGCGTTGTTATTGTTGATAATCTGTTGCTTTGAGATTTGGTGATTAAGACCGTTGATTTCAGCTTTCGCCTTGTTAATGTCAGTTGACCATTGAGCGGGATTGTTTTCCTTGGCCGCTTTGACATCATTAGCTAATTGATTTTGGAGGGCTGCCAGTTTGTCGTGTGCGTTCTGGAGGGTTTGCGAATCGTAACTTAAGTCTTTGTGGTAATCCGAAATTAATTCGTAAGTGTCATCGATTTGGCGTTGCAGGGTAGCTGGAGTTGGGATGTGGGCGGTTACCTCATTAAATTGTTTAGCATTTTGAATTTGGGCTGGATTAACAAAAACGAGATGAATTTGGCCATAATTATCAATACCGATTCCCATGTATTTGCTGTTATTAACGTTACCCGTAGCTGGGTCGATGCCTAACAGGCTCATTTCATCACTGTCTGATGAATTATTGTCATTAAACGTCAGGTTCATAATCATGCTGTATAACCTGGAATAGATAGCATCCATGGTGGTGAAGTTGGTAAAGTTCATGTAACCAGAAGCAACGGTTTCATAACCGTTCATCCCAGGATAGGTCAGAAGGCCACTGCCAGCTGCCGCGTTATTGATGGCGTTCATATCATAGCCATTTTTACCAACATTCCATCCGTCCTGGTTGTAACCGTTTAGTAGATCATTGATAAATTGTTGCATTCCCCAACCACCAATTTCAACGTCGGCGGTGCCAAATTGGTGATGCATTTGGTTAATGAGCCAATTGATGTATTCTTCCATATCTGAGTACTGAGAATTTGTGAACTGTGGAATTGTTTTTCCAGTATTGTTTGTACCAACTATGACTTCATCTTGTTTGGCAATGTCACTAGGTTGATAGTGATTGTTAGCCATGGCCGCTTTATCGAATTGGTGAAACCAATCTGCGGCGTTTTCGTTCGGATGTTGTTTTTTCCATTGTTGAAAGCCCTGTAAAGTCATTCCTGCGGGAATATGAATGTTCTGTTCAAAGGCAGTCTTGGACTGTTTCAAATCATTTAGTTGAGCTTGGGCATTGTTAATGGACTTATTATCATTATTAACTCGGTCCTGCGCATTATTAATGTCTTGGTTTGTTTGATGAATGGCATTCTGATCGTTAGCAGCGTCCTTTTCAGCTTCATCATGTTTTTTCTTGGTTGCGGCCTGCCACTTGTCCAAGTTATTTAAGTTGTCCTGGGCAGCAGATTTTTGTTGTTCAGCTTGATTTTGTTTTTGTTGAGCATCCTTGGTGCTCTGTTCGTTGTTATCAACGGCATTTTGGGCTTGATTAGCGCCATCCGTATCATGATTAAGCTGATTTTGATCGTTGTTGACATCGCTCTGGGCTTGGTTTTGATCATGTTGAGTGTTTTCAGTGTGTTTTTGCGCCTTTTCTACCGCGGCTTGGGCATTACTTTCGGCTTGTTGATCATTGTCAACCCGGCTCTGGTCCTTTTTAACGTCGTTCCCAGTTTGATTAATTTCATCTTGGGTCTTCTTGATATTATCAGTAGTGGCGTTAGCTGCGTCTTTTTGGGCTTGGTCAACGGCTGCTTGATCATGGTCAACTTGGTTCTGATTGCCTTGTGGAGTTTTGGAAAAACTAGTTGGTTGTTGATTAGTGGTTTGAGTCTGGGCGTCGGCACTAACCGAATTATTGAAGGCTCCCACTGCCAACATTCCGGATGCGACCAGGGCGCTTCCAGTGATGACTTTTAGCCAACTTTTATGTAATCTTACTGGACTAGTGGGCGACTGGTGGTCGTCATCATTAATTGCTTTATAATTATCTTTTTTAATAAATTTACTCATGATGTAAGTCCTTTCTTCTTATTAATTATTTTACATAATTGATAATACCCTAAAGTTTCTTACAATACAATTGTTTTAAATAAAAAGAGATAATTAAAAGTGCTTATTTTATTCCAGTAAATAAAAAGCCAGTACTTTAAGCACTGGTTTATTAGTCTTAAGCTTGATGCTAGATTAACCACCATATAATTAGGGCAATAATTAAAATGACCAAGGCTAACCCTAACCAATCTTTCCACGTGGGCTTATGTGGTAACATTTCGATGGTTAAGTGCTTTCCAATTTTCCATTTCTTAGGTTTCATAAGGATACCTCCGATATTGATGTGTTATAATAAAAATGTAGTAAGGAGCGAGCACAATCGCTCCTTAATGAATTACCATTTAAAAACAATTTTAAAGCTTATGATTGCTAAGTTTATTTTGACGGTTAACTTAGTTATTCGTGGCTTTTTTATTTTCAAATGAGGCAATTTCATCACCTCCTTACTACATATACTACAATACACTAATGTAAGTGCATTTAAAACACCTTTTCTATTCTATTGTATACAAAATTTATTTTATTTATCATTATCAATAAATAGCTTCTTGCTTTTAAAAATCGGTTCTAGTGACTATCACTAGAGCCGATTTCATTTTGAACTATCGTTTAATTTAGTAATTTGAAATTAGTAAGACATTGTGGTAAATATTTTTCTTTACTTATTTAAGCATAATTTGTGATTGACGAAGCCACTATGTAATGTGGATTTATAACAAACAATATTTATCATATTATTATTAAAATCATCTTGTTTTGAACTAATTTTAGCTATCAAAATACCATAAACGTTACAATAATTAGTTATTGTAACGTTTTTATGTAGGTTACATTTTGTCATTATTATGTGCTGAAAGTCTTACCCCTCTAAGCTGTTCACACTTTGTCTTTCTTTGCTCTGAGCATTTTTCTCCGAGTTTATGCATAATCGCGTTATTCTTTTGAGGTATTAAGTAATTACTTAATATTAATTGTGTCCTAGTAGTGATGTGTTAATCATTATCATTTCACAAGATGTGTTTGAAAGCGTAGGAGGAAGTTTCATGCAAAATAGGGAGCCTAAGAAACATTTTAAGATGTACAAAGCCGGCAAACGGTGGATGGTCGCAGGGATTGTGACCCTCACGACCGTTGGCGGTTTGACCATCGGTGCAAGTGCTGATACTGCTAGTCAGCCAGCTACGAGTGACGTTAAGACTGAAGCACCAGCATCCAGTGGCACAGCCACTCAAACTGATCAGAGCCAGAACGTTGCTCCAGTTAAGTCAGAGCAAACTGCCAACGACAATGCGACCAAGACGGATCAAGTTACAGCTGCTAATTCACAGCAGCAGGACAATCAGTCTAGCCAACAAGTAACAAGTAGTGTCAAAGAAGAACCACAAACTGAGCAAAATAGTCAGAATGATCAACCAAATGATTCTAAACAAGTTCAGCCAGCTCCAGATACTAAGACTGAACAATCAAAAGATGTAAGCAATCAACGAGCAACAGTCAAACGATCAAAAGACTGATAACCAGGCCGATAATCAAACGGCCAAACAAGCTGATTCTCAGACTAAGGATCAAAATGCCCAACCTGATTCACAAGTAACAGGGCAAGGTAACAAGTCAGACCAAAATACTGACAAACAAAATGAAAAGAACCAGACTAACCCAGTTAAGGCTGAGCAGGATCAACCAAAAGTTGCTCCAGAAAAAGCGGATCAGAAGACGGAGAATAAAGCTGACGATCAAACTAATTTATCTGATAATCGTGAAGCAAATGTTGTCCAATCTCAGTTTAAGGCTAATCATACCAACGTAAAACAGGCTGTTAATGACACAATTAACGGGACTTGGGGAACAGCTAATTATATTTACAATAAACAAACTGGAACGCTCTCATTTAATGATGGCGGGAACCTTGGTAATGAATTTGCTTATGATAGCTGGTTAGAAGCTAATCACGCTCAAGTTCAACACGTGGTCTTTAATTCGAAAGTCTCAGTTAACGATGCCAATGGTCTCTTTGCTTACTGGAGTAGCGTACAGGATTACCAAAATTTATATAATCTTGATACTTCAAACTGTACCAAGATGACTAACATGTTCTTAGATAATCATTCTCTAAAGTCACTTGATTTAACGGGTATGAACACCAGTAACGTCACCGATATGGACGCCATGTTTTATACCGATGCCGGTTTGGATGGCAAGACCGGGACACAACTTAAATACGTTAACCTTGGTGGCATTGATACCAGCAAAGTTACCAGATTCTACAACGCATTTAAAAATGACCGTCTCTTAAGTCGAATTGACGGTTTAAACAAACTGGACACTAGTAATGTAACTGCGATGAACAGTATGTTTGCTGATTGTTACAGATTACAAAGTCTAGATCTTTCTAGTTTTAATACTAGAAAAGCTGATACAACCAATATGCTTGCTAATGACTCTAACTTAAGTGAACTCAAATTAGGGAAAGATACGATTTTAGGTATTTCTACCAATTTACCAAACGTCCCATCACAATACGCTGGTTGGGTTCAAGTTGATGCCAATGGGGAAGTCATTCCTTACAAAGATGCATTACCTTCAAATGAGTTAGCTGATGGAAACGCTCATCCAGGAACTTGGATTTGGGGAAATCCAATTCAAGATGAATCTTCAATCCATGCTCAAGGAATTACCATTTATGCTGGCAATCAGGTACCAACGAATGCTGCTGCTTACAATGCGGCAGCTACCAACGCAGATGGAAGCGCGGCAGCAATTACTAAGATTGATACTTCGAAAGTTAACAATCAGATTCCAGGCCAATATCCAGTTACCATCACGGCCGCAAATGGCCAGAGTATGACAGTCACTGTAACGGTTATTGCCAATCAAGCTAACATCACAGCGCATGGAATCTCAATCTATGTTGGTGACAATGTGCCAACCGATCCAGCTGCTTACGGCGCCACTGCCACTAATGAGGATGGAACCAAAGCTACGATTACTAAGATTGACACTTCAAATGTCAACAATCAGGTTCCCGGTCAATATCAGGCTGCCATTACAGCTTCAAACGGGAAGACCTTTTTCGTACCGGTAACCGTCCTAGCTAACCAATCCAGCTTAAATGCACGTGGGGCCACCATCAACGTTGGCGATCCGGTGCCAACTGATCCAGCTGCTTACGCCGCCACTGCCACTAATGAAGATGGAACCGAAGCTACGATTACTAAGATTGATACTTCTAAAGTTAACAATCAGGTTCCCGGTCAATATCCGGTTACCATCACGGCCTCAAATGGGGACACTTTAGTTGTGACCGTAACGGTGCTTGCTAAAGACGGCTCCAAGCCTGATCGGCCTGGTAACAATGGTAACGGCAATAACAATCCATCCACTCCAGATAACAATGGTGGAGATCATGGAAACGGGGAACACCCAAGTACACCAAATCACAACGGTGGTAATGATAACGGTAGCAACCAAGTTTCACCAAACCAACCAAGTGGGAGACCCGAAGTTCCAAGTCAACCAGTAGCTCCTAATCAACCAACTGGCGACAATGGAAGCATGGTTCCAGAAAACCATGCTCAAAACGTTCCAGAGACACCAAAGAAGCCAGCTGCTAAACCAGAAGTACCTGGCAGTGAGAATATCAACAGGGACAGTAACTCAACTGCCACTAAATCAACTAATAACGGTGAGCAAGCTACTTCGAATGATCATCAGATTTCGGTAACTAGTCAGAAGAGTTCTCAAAAGGAAACTCCCGTTACCAAACCCGATCATTCTGAAAACCAAGTGGCTTCTAAGTCACAAAGTCACCAAACGGTTCGGAAAGCACAGAGTTCAGCCCAAGAAAATTCCAAGAAGGGTAAGCAGACTTTGCCACAAACTGGTGAAAAAGCTTCTACGTTCTTAGAATTGATTGGACTTGGCTTCATTGCGTCCGCTGCTGTCTTAGCATGGCGTGATTTGAAGCATCGTGTTAAATAGATTGGATAAATAAAAAGTCACTCTCTTTGAGGGTGACTTTTTTGTTTATCTATTTTTTTAGAAGTTTCTTCTTTTTCTCCTCAAACTCTTCCTCGGTGATGATATGATCATCCATTAATCCCTTGAATTTACGGATTTCGTCAGCTTCTGAAATGGCTTCTTGATTAGAATCTTTAGAAAAGAAGGTGGTGAGAGTACTTGTCAGCATTCCTACAAAACTAACTCCAACGAGCATCAAAATAATTGCGATTCCCTTACCAATCTTAGTTTTAGGGCTAATATCACCATAGCCAACGGTCGTTGTGGTTGTAATGGCCCACCAAATGGAATTAGTGAGGGAGGTATTTTCAACGATTGAGTAAAGGCCAGCGGCAAGTAAAATTATGATGATACAGATAATTAGGAGGTAGATGAAACCATTTGTTTTAAGGAATTTTTCAATTCGTTCTTTAAATTTACCCAGGACACCAGCCGATCTGAAGATTCTGAAAATGCGAGTTAGACGGGTTACACGGGAAATTTTGAAAAATGAAAGACCAAAACCAAAGGGAATGATCGCTAAAAGATCAAACAGATGGGTCTTGACGTATTGCCATTTCTTCTTGGCCAGAAATAATCCGCCAAAATAATCAACGGTAAAGATGATCCAAATGGCGTCATCAATGGCAACGTAAGGTTCAACGTCCAAATTAATCTTATTCATAAATTGGAGAATCACTAAAACGATTGAAACGATGGTCAGTAAGATGATGACAGCATCATATGTATTTTTGATGGTTCGTTTCCTCAATTTCATTCTCCCAAAATTCGATTTACTACCTATTTTACCAGTCATCCCAATTTTTGTGAGCATAAAAAACTAGCACCCATGCCTAGGTGCTAGTCTGGAGAAATTAAAATGTCATTTCAAGAATTAATTATTGTAAGCTAATGATTTTAAAATTATCATCATCTGAGAAAATCTCAAATTCAAACACTTTGCCAAGTGCGTAGTGCTCAACGTGATAGGCGACATTGTCGTCGATCGCGTTCTCTAATCGTGAAAGATTCAAGTTGCGAACAAAGATGATCGCGTACTCTAGTAACATTATGGGGTCATCAATCAAATCATGAAATTGGCTCTCATCATCACACACCGTGGTGATATTCCCGGAAAATTCGTCACCAATGGTGTTGACCCCGTTGTAACATTTCTGTTTGAAGAATTCGTTACGGATAAATCCAAGACGATTGGCTTGGTCACGGTCTTTAACCTGATCGGTCTTGACCTCAAAGTCATCGTCGGTTTTATTAAGTTGGCTGTGTTTGGGCGCAAAGTCCCAAATGGAGCGTTTATCTTTGAAGTTGGGTGTGACGTTATAAGGATTTAAGCGGATGATTTCACTATCATTGAGTTCGCATACTGGCAAAGATGAATATAGTTTCTCTTTTCTTTGCTTCTTGATGTAGGCGTCTTGGTACATTAGGACTAGGTCGATAACGTATTGGGCGTCTCGAAGTTCATTTAATTTCATAGTTATCCTCCTCCCTATGCCAATCAATATAGCAGGAATTTACAGTGAAAGTCTACTAAGTTGTTTGTAAGTTAACATGAGGTGGGGATGAAAATGATTTAGGTAAGAATAATTGTAAAATAGTGTTACAGAAGCATTCTTAAGCAATAATAGTTATTGATGGTATGCGCTATTTTTTAGGAAATAAACATTGTTTGTTAGATAATTCACTACATTAAATTTATTATTATTAAACTAAATTCTAAAAAGTGGAAATTCATTTCCACTTTCTAGCTTAATATTACGACGTTAGCTCTTGCTAACGTCTTTTTTACGGCAAAAATCCCTCATTTTCCGTCATGGTAACGTTTTTCATCTGACCTTATGCTGATACTTGTGACAAAGGCCTTTGGATCAAACTACTTAAGGGAGATTCAATTTTATGAAAAACAAGCAAACCGCGTTTCAGTTCTTAATGGAAGGTGACCACGAAGTCATCGTGTTTGGGGTGCTCAAACGCTTGGGCATCCGTCCATTTTGCGATCAGTATCAGGATTTAGTGTCGGAGGGCCGATTGGCGTTTGTGGACGCATACGACCGGTATCCAGGAGATTGTAACGACGAAAAGAGTCGGTTGAACTTCATCTATCAAGGCGTCTACTGGCACATCATGGATATATTGAGAAGGGAGCGGAGACAGAATTCTCACATTGATGTGGAAACTAGTGAAGATGTGGACGTCATTGCCACAAATGATGAGAACATTGAAAGTCGGGTCGTCTTGGATGGAATTTTGGCTCAATTGGATGATCGCGAATGTCAGATGATTGGCGGGTTATACAATGGACAGTCGATGACGTCGATTGCCAGCGAACTCCATGTTTCCCGCAAAACCCTGTACCAATGGCGGAAACGAATTATTAAAAAGATCGATTGGGGTAACACATTTGCCGGCTGATTCGTTTCTAGTATGTGTAAGGGGTTGGCCAACTACCTTAACAAAATAAATTTTAGAGGATGGAAAAAATGAAAAGAAATTGGATGAAGACAAGCGCAACATACACACTGGCAGAAGACGGTCACGCTGACGCCAAGCACACCTTCAACAACCTGGTGCAAAACGTTTCAGAAGATCAAATCAAACAGTTTGGTGTGATTTTGGCAGAACTATCCGGTGCCAAATTTAAGAAAGCCACCTTAAGTTCCACCGACACGTTAGACGCTGAATAATTAGGAGGATGAAGATGAGAAATTTAGAATTAGTTTTTAAATCAGACGAAAACAAGGTCAAAACCATTAAGTTGAGCTACGCTTCCAGCACACTAGGGGAAGCAGTTGTGAAAAACGCAATGGATCGCATTGCCAAGCTCGAAATGTTTCAAAAGGACGGGGTGAACTTGTACAACACGCCAGTTTGTGCCCGTTACGTTGAGATTAAGAAGTATCCGATCTACCAAGCACCGGTACCAGCGACTAAATAAGCCTGCGGGTTACGAAAAGCACTTCACGAAATGTGGAGTGCTTTTTTACATAGCGGTACATTGTTGCGGTTGCGTCACAGATTTTATTGAAGTGAAATGGCGTGATGGCACCAATGTGTTGGAAAGATTGCCTTTGAGCCGTGCACTTCACTTTCGTTTTGTTAGTGTTGAAAGCACGTAAGGAGCGACATCAATGAAGAAGACAATTAAATATGTGATTCTCGGAGTCATCGCCATCTTAGTCGTCGTGGTGCTGGGACTATTTTTCCTGTTTCACGACGAATTATCCACGCTGAATTCCGTCAAAGAGGTTAACGGATATCCAATGTACGAGATGACGTACAAGAACGACTATGGCTTAGATAAATTGCTGAAAAAGGGTGCGTCCAACGATCAGGAGCTGGTTCAGTTTGCGTCGAAACAGTTACTAAAGGGGACTACCACTCAAGATTGACATTCCGAAGGTGGCCTGCACGACCTTTTCGGCCACCACGCCTAACGGGCAACATCTATTTGGCCGAAACTTTGACCTTGAGTATTCCCCGTCAATGGTGGTTAAGACCGCACCAAAAGACGGCTACAAGAGTATTTCAATGGTGGACCTGAAGTTTCTCGGACTCGATAAGCAGGCCATGAATCATTTTTCTGACAAGGTGATTTCCCTAGCTGCACCGTACATCCCCTTTGACGGTATTAACGAAAAAGGGGTTAGTGCGGCCGTCCTGTGGGTGCCAGACAAGGTTACCAATCAACAAACTGGCAAACCAGATATCACCACTAGTGTTGCCATTCGCATGATTTTAGATAAGGCGAAGGACACGAATCAGGCAATTGCCTTACTGAAGAAGTACGACATGCACGCGTCGGCGGACGGCTGTTACCACTTCCAACTTAACGATGCTAAGGGTCACAGCGCTGTGGTGGAGTATGAGAATAACAAGATGTCAGTCATTCCGCAGACCGGTAATCACCAGGTCTTGACCAATTTTTATGAGACGCCTGGAAGTAAGTATCATCATGGAATCGGCTTTGATCGCTACAACGTGGCCAATGATTATTTGAATCAAAGTCACGGGATTGAGACCGAGAAACAGGGACTTCAGCTGTTAAACGACGTGCACGATGGTCCGCACATGCCCTACAAGGACGATGATCCAACACAGTGGACGGTTCTTTATAATAATTCTAAAAAGACGATGACGGTGGTGACCGGTGCTAATTTTAAAAAGCAGTATCACTACCACGTTAATTAATTAAAGCACTTCATTTGATATGAAGTGCTTTTTTTGTGCGTTATAATTTAACTATTGAAGAAACGAATTTGAAAGGAGGAATTGTATGAGTTTACGGTTTGTTTTAGCACCAGATTCATTTAAAGACAGCATGACCGCCAAGCAGGTGACAAATGCGATGGCGGCGGGAATTACCAACGTGGATCCATATGCCCGCATTGATAAAGTTCCGATGGCTGACGGTGGTGAAGGGACCGTTGACACGCTGGTCGATGCGACCCACGGAAAGAAGATTAACGTGACGGTCGATGGCCCGATTCCTGGTCAAAAGGTGGAATCGTTTTTTGGGATGCTGGGTGACGGAAAGACCGCGGTGATTGAAATGGCGAAGGCTAGTGGACTGGAACTTATTCCGGAAAACCGCCGCAATCCGATGGTGACCACCACGCTAGGTACTGGTGAACTGATTCGGGCGGCCCTTGATTTTGGTGCCCAAAAGATCATCATCGGTATTGGCGGAAGTGCCACCGTTGATGGTGGTGCGGGCATGGCGATGGCCCTTGGGGTCAGGTTCATGGATGAAAACGGAAAGGTTATCATTCCAAACGGATCGTCGATTGGTCGAATTTCCGATATCTCCGTTGCCGGTCTTGATCACCGAATTTCTGAGACTGAATTTGTGGTGGCTTCTGACGTCACCAATCCGTTGGTTGGAAAAAACGGAGCCGCACCCGTCTTTGGCCCACAAAAGGGCGCTAACTCGAGTCAGGTGGTTCAGTTAGATGATAATTTGCGAAGTTACGCCCACGTTATTTATGATAAGTTAGGTGTCGACGTGACCAATATTCCTGGCAGTGGAGCCGCTGGTGGTGTTGGCGCTGGTTTGCTGGTATTTACCAAGGCTAAACTTCGTCCTGGTATTGAGATTGTTGAAGAAGCCGTTGGACTGGAAGAAAAAATTAAACAGGCCGACTGCGTATTTACCGGTGAGGGCAGCATTGATTCACAGACGAAGTTCGGCAAGGTGCCCTTTGGCGTGGCTAAGCTCGGAAAGAAGCACCACAAGCCAGTCTTTGTCGAGACAGCCCACATTGGTGATGGGATTGGCGATCTCTATGACGCCGGCATTTCCACCGTTATCGACATCCTAAGTGGGGTAACACCCATGGCGGAAGCACTCGAACGGGGACCTGAAAATATTGAACGCACCACTGAGAATATGATAAGAATTATCAAAGCCAGTTCAAAACTTTAATTTTAAAACAAAAATAGGGTAGAATAAACGCATGGAGTAGTGGAATACGTTTATGAAATGGCGGTAGGAAAATGAAGAAATTTTTGGGAAACCTTCTCATTGTGATCCTAGTAGTGGTCGGACTGGGACTGGTTTTTAACTCACAGATTACGTCGTGGTGGGTTGGATACCAAGGAGGACAGAAGGCTAGTAGTATTACTAAGCAGGAAGCGAAACGTGGCAATCAGCGTAAGGGTGATTACAACTTCAGTAACGTGAAGGCGGTCGACGAGAACGCCATCATGAAGAGTACGAAAGCCAAGCAGTCCCCAGCGATTGGTCGGATTAAGATCCCCGATCTCAAGGTGGATTTGCCGATCTTTAAGGGTCTAAACGACGATGACCTGACGATTGGAGCTGGCACGATGAAGATGGATGAGAAGATGGGCGAGAAAAACTACGTCTTAGCTGGCCATCACATGAAGAACCCTGACGTGCTGTTTTCGCCGTTGTCGCGAGCAAAGGTGGGGCAGAAGATCTACCTCTCGAATCCTAGTAAGAAATACACCTATAAAATTACCAGTAAGAAAATTGTCTCGGAAAATGACATTTCGGTGATTAATGATAATGGTAACCAAAAAGAAATCACACTAGTGACGTGTGCTTCTGGCAATCCTGGTGAGACGCGCCGTTTGATTGTGTCTGGTGAATTAGTGAAATCTTAATATAAAAAAGTCCTCTAAATTAGAGGACTTTTTTATTGGGATAATTACTTAAAATGTTTGAATTATTATATTGTTCCCTTTACAATAAACCCGCTTTACGGGTATGAATTATGTTTAATTGTGTAACTTTAATTTTGATATTAGGGGGAATTTTATGTACGTGGATTCAAAAAAACATTTTAAGATGTATAAAGCCGGAAAGAAGTGGATGGTAGCGGCCATTGTCACTGCATTTGCCGTTGGTGGACTAACCATTGGGGCTAATGCGGATACGATGGTTTCGTCCAATTCCTCATCCGACGTGTCAACAAGTGAACAGTCGCAACAAACTACATATACGGCTTCTACGAAGAATGCCGATGCGGAAGACGATCAATCTCATAATGTTACGTCGTCAGGCAATTCCAATCAAACGACGAAGCGGGATACTTCAAAGCCGGGCGATCAATCACCAGGTGCGAAATCACAGAACCAAGGTGATGATCAATCGAACCAACCGGCATCGAAATCGCAGCCAGATCAAAAGCAGAGTAACGATCAATCCAGTCAAACTAAAGCAGGTCAAGAAGCAAATGTTGGACAAAAAAATGATTCAGTAAAAGATGAAAATAATACTAATGGTTCTAATCATCAGTCCAATCAGGAAGACAAGCAATCATCTGATCAGAGTGACTCTAGTAAGGTTAATCCAAAGCAAAAACAAGGTCAGGTCCCACAAACTAACCAGAGCAACTCTGATGATAAGACTGCTTCTCAAAATGATCAACCGAAAAGGAAAACCCAGGATAAATCAGTTAAATCTGATCCCCAGCCGGCCACTAATCAACCAGTTTCTGGGCAAAAAAATAATACCCAATTAACCAGTGAAAATACCAATAGTAATTTGCCAAGTGGAATAAAGATTACCAGTAATCAAGTTAGTGCTCCATCGAACAACAACTTTAATCAATTTGGCAATTTAGATATTAGTAATAACGTTTCGGTCACAGACGCAAACGCCACCATTAATCCGGGTGACAAAATCAGGTTTAACATCGCTCATGATGCCGATTCCAATGGTAATGGCATGATGAAGAAGGTCATTAATTGGAATCGAGTTGCCATGACGGGTGGTACTGACTATGGCCATTTAGAAGTCAATGGCGATACCGGTCAGGTCTTTTATGTTTTTGATAAAACCGTTCAGCTCGCAACAAGCGGATTTGAATTTACTTTAAACGTGCCATTTCAAGCTGACTCAAGTGTGCCACGTGTTGATACTAACTATTCCTCTGACTTTCAGCAGGGCAACGCGACTTATCAACTAGGTAATTTTTCCTATGGTTACACGGCTTCTTCCAATCTATCAGCGCCAAACCAAGCTCAAGCTCCTGGTTTGAGAGCCGGACAAGATGGAAGTGGCGACTATGCGGGCGTCTCAACATATGACGGGCCCAATGCGAATAATCCGGTTGCAGGTTCCGATCATGCGCATTCGATCTTTGATCCAAACAAGGGTGACCATCCCAGTTTTACCAACGTTTTGTATCCTAATACTGATCCAGATAGTAATCTCAATAATCTAACTGGCAGAACGTGGACCGTTGATGTTAAAGGGAATAAGGCTTCCTTTGACCTAAATGGTTTACGGTTTGGAATTCCACAAGCCAACCTTCCCTCATCAGTAGCATGGGCTGGAAAGTACGCTGGTCAATGGATTACGTTAGGTCAGTTGAGACAAGTTTTACCTGGTATGCAGGTTCAAATGAAGCAAATTAGTTCAGATAACGCACGGTTAGCGCTCATCTTTCCCAATGATGTTGGAATCCAGGATCTACAATTCACGGGTAATTTAGTTGCCCCAGACGTTGGTGGCACTTATTCAGTCAACTTTGGCTACCACGATGATCAGGGAACTCATTTCAACAATATTCCCATGACGCTTTCCTATCGAACTAATAAGCAACATGGCTTTTTCCCGTCCGTTGCGGCCAGTGACAAATCCCTTAATGCCGACACCTTTGACGTTAATAATTTAAATCGTTACTTGTTAGATGGTGTGAATGTTCAGGATGGTACTAATAATGATAAGCTGAAAATTTCTGATGACTCAGACTTAAGAAATGCGCTGATTGAACATCAGGCTGGGGTTTATAACGTGACATACGAAACGACCAATTCGCTTGGCCTAGCAAGTTATCAGACGGTTAGTGTGACGGTTGCCGTCAGTCAGAATGTCACGGATTCAACGACGGGGACTACCACCATCCATTACAATAATAATAATTGTAACCAGGTTGCTCCTGACAAGGTCATTAACGCCCATTTCACGCGGACAGGTAAAAGAGATCCTTTAACAAACAATGTTACTTGGGATGACTGGGATAGTGATGATAGTGGCTATGACATCATTCCTCCGACTGTGAAGTTTATGACTCCCAATAAGATTCATGTTAGTGGGGATGTCGTGGCGAACGAACATAATTTCGAGACGGTTGTTTATTCTGGCATGACGAAATTGGTAACCGATGAAGGTCGGGGCCAAAGGAAAATTTATTACGTTGATAGGAACGGTAAGGAAATTGCTCCAAGTAAGACCGTAACGGCCGATTTTACTCGAACTGGCCTTAAAGATCTCTTACTTAACGAAATTATGTGGAACAATTGGACTAGTAATGATAATCACTATGACGTTAGTTTGCCTGCCATTGATGGCATGGCATCTGGTAAAGATGGCGTTAGCGGAACGATCACATTGAATGAAAATGATACTGATAATGTGGTTTATATCGATAATACCGAACCAGTAAGTGATCATGCCACGGCTCAAAGGACCATTCATTATATTGATGGTAATGGCAATGAAATCGCTCCAAGTAAAATTGTAACGGCCAACTTCGTTCGTACTGGAACGAAGAATCTGCGAACCGATGACATTGCATGGAACAATTGGACCAGTAATAATGATCGTTATGACATTAATTCAGCAACTGTTGACAACATGACGCCTGGTCAACGACGTATAAGTGGTGTGCTGACTCCTGGTGAGAGAAATTCAGAAAACGTGATTTATTCTGATAATACGAAACAGATCACTGATGAAACAACTGGACAAAAGGTAATTCGTTATGTCGATGGTGATGGCAAGAAGGTTGCTCCAAGTAAAACCGTGATGGCCGACTTTACCAGAACAGGTATTAAAGATCTACGAACCGGAGATATTACCTGGAATAAATGGAATAGTAATCACTACAATGCAACCTCCCCGTCAGTTGATAACATGACACCAAGCCAGCAGCAAATTAGTGGGACATTATCTCCGAATGAAGATGATTCGAAAACCGTGGTCTATACCGATAATACTGAACCAGTGAATGATCAAACGACTGGTCAGAAGACGATTCATTATGTCGATCGCGACGGTAAAGAAGTTGCCCCAAGTAAAACAATTACTACCAATTTCCATCGAACTGGTATAAAGGATATGAGAAGTGGAAATATCACTTGGAATGACTGGAGTAGTAATGATAACCACTATAACTTTACCTCACCATCTGTTGATAACATGACACCAAAGAGTCAGCAAGTTAATGGGACGTTGTCTCCTAATGAGGATGATTCGGGAACCGTGGTCTATACCGATAATACTGAACCAGTGAATGATGCAACTACTGGTCAGAAGACGATTCACTATGTCGATCACGATGGCAAGAAGGTTGCCTCAAATAAGACCATGACGGCCAACTTTACCAGAACTGGCATTAAAGATCTAAGAACCAACCATACGAATTGGAACGATTGGAGTAGTAGTGATAACTACTACAATGTAACCTCCCCATCAGTTGATAACATGACACCAAAGAGTCAGCAAATTAGCGGGACGTTGTTTCCTAATGAGGATGATTCGAAAACCGTGGTCTATACCGATAATACTGAATCAGTGAATGATGCAACTACTGGTCAGAAGACGATTAATTATGTCGATCACGATGGCAAGAAAGTTGCCTCAAGTAAAACCATTACTACCAATTTTCATCGAACTGGTGTAAAGGATATGAGAAGTGGAAATATCACGTGGAACAATTGGATTGATAATGACAACCATTATAATGTGACTTCGCCGGCAGTCGACAATATGACGCCTAACGAGCAACATGTTAGTGGAACGATCGCTTTAAATGAAAATGACTCCGAAAAGGTGGTTTATACCGATAATACAAAGCAAATTACCGATAAAGTTGGCGGTCAAAATGTCATTCGTTACGTCGATGATAATGGTAAAAAAGTTGCTCCAAGTAAGACCGTAACGACCAACTTCATTCGTACTGGAACGAAGGATTTGTTAACCAATAACATCACGTGGAACGATTGGACTAGTGAGAATGCTAGCTATGATGTTACTTCGCCGGCAGTCGACAATATGACGCCTGATAAAGAACGGATTAGTGGGACGTTGATGCCAGACGAAAGTAGTTCAGAGGACGTGGTTTATACCAAGAATCATTCTGAAGAAAGTAAAACGACTTTAGCTCATCCAACTAATGGTGATAGTAGCGACCCCGTTCCAAGTCAAAACGATCATCATGATGATCCAACTCCAAATAAAAATAAGAGTGATCATTCCACGAATTTTGGTGGTAAGAAACGAAGTCAAATTGCTCCAAAGTTTGATAAATCCAACGGAGGTTTTGTTAATAAAATTACGGAACCCCGTACGTCACGGATCGTTCATCCTGATCAAGTCCGTCAACAAAAGCATGTTTCTCAGACACCCCTTAAAGCAACGATCCAATCAAACCGAGAAGAAAAGACGGCAAAAAATAATCCGATTATCCGTAAGAATAAGGCCCAGTTGCCACAAACTGGCCAAAGTTCCGATAACTTCTTAAGTACTATTGGGACAATGTTGCTGTCACTGCTTGGCTTTGTTGGATTAGGAAAATGGTTTAAGGACCGAAAAGAAACCAAGTGAGTATGCGATCAAAAAATATGAGAGGTTCATAAGGTTAGAGGTCAACATCTACGTAGGGTGTTGGCCTCATTTTTATAATTTATTAATAAAAAAATAAATTGTTTAAAGTAAAATCATGATATACTAAACTTTCTAACTTAATTTTTATAATTGTCTTTTTATATAATTAAGATGATTGAATTGTTAGATGACTAAATTTATAATGTAACCTCACTAGGAGATCAGAAGCATGATTGTGAGAGTAAAGGGGGATTTTTATGTACATGGATTCAAAGAAACGTTTTAAGATGTATAAAGCCGGGAAGAAGTGGATGGTGGCAGCCATTGTTACCTCATTTACCATTGGCGGATTAACCATTGGGGCGAGCGCTGATACGACAGTTCCATCGAATGCGTCGAGCGCTACAGCGGGTGAAAAGACCCAAGAAACGACTGAGAAGACGCTAACTAAGTCGGCTGATTCGACAACGGGTCAATCTGAAGACGCTTCGGCAACCAGTAGTGCTAGTCAAACTGATCATCACGATCAGGCTCAATCAGATGATTCGTCTAAAGCGGCTGATCAGGCAACCCAACCAACTTCGAAATCACAATCAGAATCGCAGGCGGAACCAAAGAATCAAACTGATCAATCAGATCATCAGACCCAACAACCGTCCACTCAGAATTCAAGTGCGGATCAAGCCAAGGATAAGAACACGCAATCCGACCAAGCTAATCATCAATCAACTCAATCAGCTAATGATGAAAATCACCAAGCTCAACCAACCGATTCGCAGGTAGATAACGCAAATCGTCCTAATCAGAATACCCAAAAGCAACAGGCATCTGATGAAAAGCAGCCCGAGACGGCTAAAAAGGATGGTCAAACGATTCATCAAACCGATGTCAACTCGCAACCGGATCAGGACAAGCCGAAGGAGCAGACTGATTCATCTGATCAAAATAATGATCAAAAACAGTCTACTGACCAACCAGATCAAGGACAAAAACAGGCAACTAACAATACTAAACTAGCCAGTGAGGAGCCTAATAGTAACTTGCCTAAGGGATTAGCCATTACCAGTGACCAAATTAGTGCCCCATCTAGCAACAATTTTAACCAATTTGGGACCATGGTCATCAGCAATCACGTTTCGGTTAATGATGCTGACGTCACAATTAATCCTGGTAACCGGATCGTCTTTAACATTGCGAATAGTGCAGACGCTGGTAGTGACGCTTTGATGAAGAAGGTCATTAATTGGAACCGGGTTTCTATGACCGGTGGCACTGACTATGGTCACTTAGAGGTGAACGCTAATGATGGACAGGCTTACTACGTTTTTGATAAGACGATTCGTTTAACAACCGGGATGTTCTCCTTTACTTTGAACGTTCCGTTTCAAGCTGATCCAAGTGTGCCACTTGTAGGAGTTAATTTCTCCTCTGAATTTCAACAGGGGAACGCGACTTATCCGCTAGATCAATTCTATTATGGTTACGTGGCTTCCTCCAATATTCCATCGCCTAACCGAGTTCAGGCTCCTGGATTGAGAGCTGGATTAGGTGGAAATGAGTATGCCGGGGTTACTTCGTATGATGGATCAACCGCTAATAACCCAATTGCGGTAAGTAACGGGACCTCAATGTTTGATCCAACACGGGGTGATCGTCCTAGCTTTACCAATGTTTTGTATCCAAATGATGATCCAGATGGGAACCTCAATAATTTGACTAACAGAACCTGGACCGTCGACATCAAGGGAAATGGAGCTTCTTTTGATCTAAATGGTTTGCGTTTCGGCATCCCACGTGCTGGCTTGCCATACTCAGTATCATGGGCTGGTAATTACGCTGGTCAATGGATTACGTTAGACCAGTTGAAACAAGTTTTACCTGATATTCAGGTGCAAATGGATCAAATCAATTACAATGAAGCACGATTATCATTGATATTTCCGAATGGAGTTGGGATCCAGTACCTCCAATTCACGGGTAACTTCGTCGCACCCGACGTCAGTGGCAAGTATGCGGTTAATTTTGGTTACCATGACGATCAGGGGACTCGTTCAAACAACAGTATTGATATGAACCTTGCTTATCAAGTTAACAATGAACACGGTTTCTTTCCGACCATTACGGCCAGTGATAAGTCCTTGAATGCCGACACCTTTGATATTAATAACCTCGATCATTATTTATTAGATGGAACGAGCGTTAGTGATGTGCAGGACGGAACTAACAAGGACGCAATTAAGATCTCTGACGATGCCGCTCTAAGGAGTGCGATTATTAATCATCAAGCCGGGACTTATACCGTGACATATCAGACGACCAACTCCCTTGGACTGACGAGTTATAAGTCAATTAGTGTGACGGTTTATGTCAGCCAGGATGTGACTGATTCAACAACAGGTACCACTACCATTCATTATGTTGATCAAAATGGCAAGGAAGTGGCGCCTGATAAGGAGATTAAGGCTGATTTCACACGAACCGGTAAAAGGGATCCCCTAACGAACGATGTAACTTGGGGTGGCTGGGATAGCGATGATAGTGGTTATAACATTACTTCTCCCACCGTTGCCGATATGACGCCAAATATGATCCATGTTAGTGGCAATGTTCTTCCAGATGAAGATAATTCGGTGACCGTTGTTTATTCCAATAACACGGAGCAGGTCACTGATGAAGCAACTGGTCAAAAGAAGATTCGTTACGTTGATCGGAATGGCAATAAGGTTGCCTCAAGTAAAACGATAACGGCTCATTTCACGCGAACTGGTACTAGAGACGTTAAGACGGGGAACATTACCTGGGGTGATTGGACTAGTGATGATACGCATTACGACGTTACCTCTCCAGTAATTGACAACATGACTCCCGATAAGAGTCGGGTTAGCGGAACGATCACAATGAACGAAAATGATTCGGAAAACGTGGTTTATACCGATAATACGGCACAGGTTTCTGATCAAACAACTGGTCAGAAGACCATTAATTATGTTGATTCTGACGGCAATAAAGTCGCTCCAAGTAAGACGATAATTGCCCACTTTACGCGGACTGGGACCAAGAACATGCGCACTGGTAACGTCACATGGAATGATTGGACCAGTAATGACAACCACTATGAGATTACTGTTCCAGTAGTTGATAACATGACTCCGGATAAGCAGCAGGTAAGTGGGACATTGACGCCCGATGAAAATGAGACCGAAGACGTGGTTTATTCAAACAACATGGAGCAGATTTCTGATCAAACGACCGGTCAGAAAACGATCCATTATGTTGATTCTGACGGCAAAGAAGTCGCTCCAAGTAAGACAGTAACCGCTCACTTCACCCGAACCGGAACCAAAGATTTAAGAACGGGGAAGATCGAGTGGAACGATTGGACTAGTACCAGTGATTACTATGAGATCATGTCACCGACAATCGCCAACATGACACCTGATAAGCAACGGGTAAGTGGCACTTTGGTACCTAATGAGGATGACACTGAGAACGTTGTGTACTCTAAAAATGAACCCGAAGCAACTAAACCAACACCCAATGAAAATGGATCACATCCATCGACCCCTGACCATCAAAATGGTGGTAACGGTGGTAATGAATCAAATTCAGGTGAGAATAATAACTCTAATGATAATGGGTCCACTACTAACGAGAATGGAAACAATCAGGATATGACGCCTGAAGCAAATTCCAATTCCAATTCTTCCCAAGGTATGAAACCGACGGAAAATTCCAAGACGTCAAAGGAATCGTCTACTAATAAACAGCAGTCCAGTAAAAGTACTCCAAGGGTTCCCACTGAATCAACGCAACAGCAAAGACCAAAGGGAACGGTTGTAAATTCCAACCAGACTAAAACTGGTAAAAAGAATCAGTTTCCACAGACTGGCGAAAGAAGTCACTCTATTTTAGTCGCAATCGGAGGATTCCTATTGGCTCTTGCTGGAATGCTTGGATTAGGTCAGTGGTTCAAAAGACGGAAAAAGTCGCAATAAACAGTTAAATTGAATAAAATCATCTAAAATGACCAATGTCGAATAAGTCGATGTTGGTCTTTTTTTGTGCTGATTTTCGTGAAAATAAAAAATTTTTGAAAAAATATTTTGTGAATTTTACTTACTTAAAATGGGTGGGGAACGGTTGAGAATAAGTCAATTGCGGGCAATAGAGTAAAGCACATGCTACTAGACTTAATTAATTTAGAACCGCTCTTTTAACATATCAAGTCTAATCGCCGCGAAATTAGGATATAAAATGATTAGTTTTTTTAGATTGAAATTCCAATATCGGGAATTCGATAATAGTCATGTGAAACTAGACTTTTTCCAGTCCTTTAACATACTAATTCTTACTTTAGAAAACATCTTTATTAGTATGATTTATACGATTTGTGAATAATATTCAGGGGTTGAATGCCGTTATCATCATGTTTACAATGTTAATTGTGAATATATAAACATCATTTTAAGCGGAAGGTCAAAGTAAGTTGGATATGACTACTAAATCAAACCAAAATGACACAAATCAAATGAAATCTGATCAAATGACTAACCAAACTAATCAAGTAAAAACTGAACAAGATCAAGCTGCAAATGCTTACCAGAAGCAAAATGCACAAGCTAATAATCAACATGCAGTGGTGAATGAGGCAGATAATCCAATTACACAAAACCACAACGGTGGTAGCAGCAATGGAGATACTCCCGTTGCCCCTAAGCAACCTGTAACACCAAAGCAACCGTCAAATAATGGTGGATTTTCCATTGTTCCAAGTAATAATGGGCAGAACGTTCCAGAGACACCAAAGATGCCGGCTGCTAAGCCAAGATTTCTAACTAACAATGGTGGTACTTCAGTTGCGCCTACTCCAAATGGTCACAAAGAAGTTGCGGTTACTAAGAAGTCCTCTAATCAGATGATTTCTGAACCGCAGAGTAAGCGAGCCATTCACAAAGTGACAAATTCATCACAAAGTAACATTAAGAAGAGTAAGAAAATTTTGCCACAAACAGGTGAAAATGATTCCATCGTTCTTGAACTAATTGGATTAGGCTTTATTGCTCTTGCTGCTTTCATGATTATTGAGAAGTTGGATCGTAAATAATTGCTTTCAATGTTTAAATACGTGAAATCTTTCCACCAAAATCTAAATTAGGACAAAAAAACAACCTTCAGAATTTTCTGAAGGTTGTTTTTTATTGATCCCACTTGGTTACTAGCGAATGACCCACGGTCACAATTGGTTGGTAGCTCATGACCTGATTGGTCTTGGTGTTGTAGAGAACGTCACCCATTTTGTCGACGTTGTCGCCACCATTTTGATTGTACTTCGTGGCGTACGTTACGATGACGCGCACCTTTTTAATGGTGGCAGGACTGTTCGGGTTATCGTACATCTGTAAGCCAACCAATTTACTCTGAATTCCCATACTTTTAACCTTGTCCTTGGTTTTCCGGTTTCCTTGTTTGCCAAAGACTTTTTGGTTATCAGCATAACTAGGACTAATTAGCCCCGCTTCTCTTAAGACTTTTGGACGAGCGAGAAATTGTTCGTCATTGTCGTAGGTGTAAAAGATCTGGAAGAATTCATTGAGGTTCTTATACGTCGTGTCCGCACTCTTCTGATTTTGAAGAATACTGCCAGCCTTTTCGTTATCAGTGTTGAGAAGGCGGTCCTTGTAGTTCTTATTTAGTGAATTAAAACGTTGGTTGTACGTTTTCTGGTCGGCCGCTAGCGTTGCTTGGTTAGTATTGACCTGAGTGTTGATGGTATCGTTATGGATCATCAAGGTGAAGATGGCGAGCAGCATAACAACAATGATGATGAACATGATGGCAAGCACGCTGACGTTCCGACTGAGGTGGAACCCTTTGTTTTTAGCCATTGATTTCCTGACCTCCTAACGCAACAAACGAGTTGGTAAATGATTGGCCAACGAGCGTGGTCTTGTTCTTCTTAACGCTATAATTGACCACGTAGTTTAAGACGTTGGGTTTTTGCTTCTTTTTGGAAGCGAAGGTAATGGTAATCATGGCGTTATAAGACTGGGACTGATTATCGTAACGGGCATTATTGACGGAAATATCCTCAATTTTTTGATTGGCGTATTGCTTGTTTTGCCCCTTCTTACTTAGAATCGTTTTAATTAAGGCCGGATCAAAGTGATTTTTCTTCATTTGTTGACTAGCAGCTTGGCGTTGCTTGCTCGACTTTGCCGTGTATCCCATCTTCATGGCTTTTTCATAAACCTGGTCATTACTCTTCTGAATGGCAGTGATGTTGACACCGGTTTGGTGCTGTTTCTGAATCTTTTGCGCGGTTTTATTGGCGTTTAACGTATTGGTTTCCTGCTTGACCGTCTTAATCTTAGTCATAAGTTGTTGGTTCTGGGCCTTGGCGTGATGAGTTGAGACCAAGAGACACCCTAAAAGGATTGCCAGCACGACGATGGTGCAAGCAGCAACCGTGACAGCGATAAGGTGGAAGTCCCGTTTTTGATTGTTCATAGTTTTCCTCGAATTCTGGCAAATGTAGTTATTTTAATTATAACGGCTTTTATGTTGGGGTGTAAATCAAAATTCCATTAAGTTTAATTGACCACCAAATTGTGATGAAATTCTTAAGCAGAATGGTTTCCCTATGGTTCCGTTCAATGTTAAATTGTATCTAGTAAAGGAGTGATTAAAAATGGCTAAAGTAGCTGTATTAGTAACAAACGACGTTGAAGATGTTGAACTAACTTCACCAGTTGATGCCCTAAAGAAGGCTGGTCATGATATTACGATCATCGATCAAAAGGCTGGCGAAGAAATTACCGGTAAACATGGTCACAAGACCAAGGTTTATGCTGGCATTGCCGACGTAATGCCCGAAAACTTTGATGCCTTATTGGTTCCCGGTGGTTTTTCACCCGATCAACTAAGAGGTGACCCACGGTTTGTAAAGTTTGCTAGAAGTTTCTTGTTAGCTGACAAGCCAACGTTTGCGATCTGCCACGGTCCCCAATTGTTCATGCAAACTGGACTAGTTAAGGGTCGTACCATGACCGCTTACAAGACGGTTCAAACTGACATTTACTATGCTGGTGCAATCGTAAAAGATGAACCGGTAGTAAAGGATCATAATTTGATCACAAGTCGAACTCCAGATGATTTGGATCAGTTCAACGCTGCTATTGTGGAAGATTTGATTCAATAAAAAGATAGTAAAAATGCTTCACGTATTTAAATACGTGAAGCATTTTTTATTGGTCTTGATAAACCAATTTACCATGCGCAAAGGTCGTTAAATTCTTGGCATCAACTTGTTCACCAAGAAAGGGTGAGTTATGGCCCTTTGATTTCATGTTTTTAGTGGCAATCTGGTGTGGGTCGTTCAAATCCCAAACGGAGAAGTTGGCGTGATTGCCGATTTTAATTTCATTTTCGTTTGATAGGTTGAATTTAGCGGTTGGGGCACTACTCATCCACTTCAACAATTGGGGAAGGGTCACTTTCTTAGTTTTCACTAGCTGAGTGTAAAGGAGTGGAAATGCGGTCTCAATCCCAGTGATTCCGAAAGCCGCATCGTTAAAGGAGTGTTCCTTATCAGCACTGGTGTGCGGAGCATGATCGGTCGCAATCATGTCAATGGTGCCGTCGAGTAAGCCGGCTAGTAGTTCTGCGCGATCTTTTCTGGTTCGCAGGGGTGGATTCATTTTATACATGGGATCGTCAGCTTGGATCATTGAGTGGTCTAGCAGGAGGTGATGGGGCGTTACTTCAGCGGTGACGTTCACACCGTCCGCTTTGGCGCGCCGAATCAGTTCAACGCTTCTGGCCGTCGAGACGTGACAGACGTGGTAGTGAACGCCCGTTACCCGAGCCAATTCTAGGTCACGAGCAAGTTGGCTGGTCTCGGCTACTTCTGGAGCTCCCCTAAGTCCGAGCTTGTTTGACGCCGAGCCCTCGTTCATCACGCCTCCGTTCATTAACGCGTGGTCTTCGACGTGCGCCGCAAGTGGGAGACCAGTTTTCGCGATGGCTGTCATGGCGTCGTACATGGTTTTGGCGGTTTGGATGCCAACGCCATCGTTACTAAAAGCGACCGCTCCAGCCTTCTTCATCCCATCAAAGTCAACCAACTGATCCCCGCGCTCGTCGTAGGTCACTGGGGCGAACTGTTTCACGCTTATCACACCTTGTTCATCATTGTAATTAATCATCTGCTTCAACTTGTCAGGAGTGTTGGGCACCGGTGTAACATTTGGCATGGCACAAACGGTGGTATAGCCGCCGTGAGCGGACGCTTCACTTCCGGTTTTCACGGTTTCTTTGTCAGTCTGGCCTGGGTCTCTGAAGTGAACGTGGACGTCCACTAATCCGGGTAGCACGGTTTGACCACTGGCAGCGATGATTTGATCAGCTTGAGTTGGGTCAATGTGAGGGCCAATTTGGGCAATGATACCGTCGTTTAACAGAATGTCACGAGTTTGAAATTCAGAATCCTGAAAAATCATTCCGGCTTGAATTAAAGTTTTCATGGTTAGTCAATTCCCTCAATCTCGGCCTTGTTCACAATACCCTTGTTGACCAGTACGTCGGTTAAAATGGCCATCCGCATGTACATTCCGTTCGTCATCTGTTTGAAGATGCGGGACTTGTCGGCCTCAACTAGGTCAGAATCAATCTCAATCCCACGATTTACCGGAGCGGGGTGCATGATGATCGCGTGATCCTTCATGGTGTGGTAACGATCCTTGGTCAACCCAAACTGTTCGTGGTAACTGGCAGCGTCAAAATCCGCGAGTTCCTGTCCGAGGCGCTCTTTTTGTACCCTTAGTAACATCACAATGGCGGAGTTTTTGGCAAGTTCATCAACCGTTAAACGTTGGCCATAATCTTCAAACTTTTGATCGTACCACTGGTCAGGACCAGCAAATGAGACGTGTGCACCTAGTTTGGTTAGGAGTTCCATGTTGGAGCGAGCAACCCGAGAGTGGTTTAGATCGCCAATGATCCCAACGTTTAAATCCTTGAAGGTGCCGAATTCCTGATAGATTGTCATCATGTCCAGCAGGGATTGGGAGGGATGTTGACCACTGCCGTCACCACCGTTTACAATGCTAATTTTTAGATTTTCATCCAGTAATTTGCGGTAGTACTCGTTTTCGGGATGGCGAATTACCGCAATGTCAACGCCAATCGCCTGTAGGGTCTTGATGGTGTCGGCCAGAGTTTCACCCTTGGTGACCGAACTGGAGCCAGCGTTAAACTGCAGGACTTGGACTCCGAGGCGGCGTTCTGCCATTTCAAAACTGGTGTGGGTTCGGGTGCTATTCTCAAAAAAGAGGTTCATCGCGTAGGTGGGACGATTAAGGTGGACGGTCTTGCCACGTTGAAATAATTGGGCTAGTTTGATTTTATGTAGGACCTGATCTTCGTCCATGTCGGCTACCGTCACTAGGTCATGCTTGTAAGAATCTGTCATTTTATCCTCCTTGATTTCGATCCGTTCGATTCAGCGCATAAATAAAGGGCCTACTACCAATTAACGTAGTACGCCCATTTCTTGACATCCCAGTTAACTTTCCCATCTCTCTGGATCGGATTAAAGTAGCCTCTATTTATTGATAAACACTCTAACTAAATTAATGCGGAAAGTCAACTGCAATTTGGGGGTAAGGTGTCTCAGTTGACAATGACGGTCCCTTCCCGTTATGATAATAACAATCAATCTTTAATTGGTTCAGAGAAGCCAAAAGATTATCTATCTTAACTAAATAAATCGCAGCCACAATTATGACTTATGGGAACTTCTCTGAATGCCCTGGTCGTAGTTGTGGCTTTTTTATACCAAAGGAGTTATTGACCATGAATCACATTTCGATTTCGGCACGGATTGGCAACGAAACGTTTGAGCATCCCTTTGTCAACGCAGCGGGGGTCTTTGATGAGACAGAACAGGAAATGAACCAAATCTTAAACTCCGAAGCCGGTGGGGTCACCACCAAGAGTGCAACCTTGAAACCGCGGACGGGCAATCTCAAGCCACGATACGCGAATACGGAACTTGGCAGCATTAACTCCATGGGACTGCCAAATCAGGGTCTTACATACTATCTCGATTACATCGAGCATAACCAAATCGATAAACCAATCGATCTTTCCATTTCGGGAACATCTATTGGTGATGACATTGCAGCTTTAAAAGAGGTCCAAAAGAGTAATTTTAACGGTCTCTGTGAGCTGAATTTGTCGTGCCCCAACGTGGTTGGTAAACCGCAAATCGGTTACGACTTTGCGGCGATTGCGGCTGCCCTGAAAGCGGTCTTTAGTTTTTACACCAAGCCACTGGGAGTGAAACTACCGCCATACTTTGACCTGCAACAGTATGACGCCGTCAGCAAGATTTTAAATCAGTATCCCTTGACCTACATCAACACGATTAACAGCGTTGGTAACGGCCTCGTGGTGGACGCTGATACCGAGTCCGCTGTCATCAAACCCAAAGGTGGTTTTGGTGGCATCGGTGGTACTTACGTGAAGCCGATTGCCCTGGCTAACGTGCGGGCATTTCGACAACGACTGAATCCTGACATCAAAATCATCGGAACCGGTGGTGTTAGCACCGGAAAGGATGCCTTTGAACTCATTTTGTGTGGTGCTGACATTGTGGAAGTGGGAACGGCACTTCAAAAGGAAGGGCCCGAGATTTTTGCGCGGTTAGATTCCGAACTAACAAATTTAATGATTCACAAAGGATATCACCAATTATCTGACTTTCGTGGTAAACTTAGGGACAATCAAGACTAACAACAGCGTCACTTGAAGGGGAAGGTACTATGAAATCTGCGATTGAAGTAAACTCAGAGATTGGCCGATTGAAATCGGTATTGTTGCACAGACCCGGAAAAGAAATTGAGAACATCACACCAGCCACGATGAAGCGCATGCTGTTTGACGACGTTCCGTTTCAAAAAATTGCTGACGAAGAGCACGATTACTTCGCTCATCTTCTGCGTGATCAGGGAGTGGAGACGGTCTACATTGAGGATTTGTTGGAGGACGTTTTACAAGACGATGATGTCCGAGACGACTTTCTAACTACCTATTTGGCCGAACACTACTATACCGGTAACTCGGCGGAAGACATCAAGAAATACTTCGAGACCCTCTCGATTCACGAACTCGTTTCTACGATTTACGCTGGTCTGAGATGTGATAAGATTCACTTTGAGCATCCAAGTTTGCACGAAGTCGCGGGGCCGGATGCGGAAACGCCGTTCTTGTTGGATCCGTTACCGAATGCGTACTTTACGCGCGATCCGCAGGCGTCCATGGGATCGGGTTTGACGATCAACCGGATGACCTTTGAGGCCCGACGTCCAGAATCGCTGATTACCGAGTACGTGATGAAGTACCATCCTCGTTTTGCTGGAAAAATTGATGTATGGCTTGATCGCTACAATGACGCTCGGATCGAGGGTGGGGATGAACTGGTTTTAAACGACCACGTGGTTGCCATCGGTTGTTCACAAAGAACCTCAACTCGTTCCATTGAAAAGTTGGCTCATAAGCTGTTTGATGATCCCGACTCTCATTTTGACACCATCGTGGCGGTTGAGATTCCACATAACCACGCAATGATGCATCTGGATACGGTCTTTACCATGGTGAACTACGACCAGTTCACGGTTTTCCCGGGTATTATGCATGGTGGCAAGATGAACATTAACATCCTGCATCCTGGAAATGACCACACCATTAAAATGGAACATCGGACCAGTCTTCCCGCTACCCTAAAGGAGGTTCTGGGACTCTCTGAAATTGATCTGATGGAGACCGGTAACGGTGATCCAGTGGCTGCTCCACGAGAACAGTGGAACGATGGTTCAAATAACTTGGCCATTGCGCCCGGTGAGGTGGTAACCTACGACCGGAACTACGTTTCCATCAAGGTCATGAGGGAACATGGCATCAAGGTTCACGAGATTTTCTCATCCGAATTGTCCCGTGGGCGAGGCGGTGCGCGTTGCATGTCACAACCCATCATGAGGGAATCATTAAATAATTAAAAAATCACTAAAACAAAAGTGACCACACGGCAAACGTCGTGTGATCACTTTTTAAGTTTGAACCTTAAATTGCGTTTGAAATTTCACCAATTGGACCGGGAATTAACAGTACTAACATCATGCAGACGAGCAGTACAATTACAAGTACAATAGCAATCCCAATTATAATTTTTGTTGACTTGGGCATAATTTCCTCCTAATCATTTTTGATTAGATCAGTCAAAAGGATGAGCTCCCATGAATTAAAACACACAATCTCAATCTTTTTGAGTTTGATCTTGTGTTTCTCGTTTAAAATGGGATCGAACGGATCGTCGACCGCCCTTGAGATTAACGAGAATTTAGACTGTTTAAGATTTTTCATGTAACCGATGTAATCCTTCTTGTGGTGCTTCTTTCCCATTGTGACGACTTCAAAATTGACGCCGTTTTGGGAGAGATATTCCAAGATTTCTTGGAGTGGATTTTTAAAAGGAAGATCTTCGATTGCTTTAATTTGTGGTGTATCCTTGAGCCCATATTCGGTTGCAAGTGTACGATATTCAATCATTTGTTTCAGGTAAGGGGTTCCCGTATTAAAGACGGGGTTCTCCTTGGTAAGATCAACCAGTTCGTAGTTATCGAGCCGGCCTTCGAGGTCAATGGTTCTCATCAACGCGTACTGGTCGTTGTGCTTTAAAACGTAGCCAACGTCAAATTTGCTTTTGCGTTCATTTTCAAAGTATTCCACCATGGTGGTGGGTTTTAGTTCATCAATATCAATGTCTTCCATGTTCTCACCTCCTGGGCTCAAATTCATCATACCGAAACGCTCATGATAGTACAAACATTTAGAAAAACCGGCTGAAATGGGTGTAAAATAAAGATAAGAAAA
Organism: Fructilactobacillus sp. X2R5C2; assembly: GCF_059901375.1. NCBI lineage: Bacteria > Bacillati > Bacillota > Bacilli > Lactobacillales > Lactobacillaceae > Fructilactobacillus > Fructilactobacillus sp. X2R5C2. Next base: position 366,451 of record NZ_JBWXUX010000001.1, on the reverse strand, counting down.
ACTAATAAAGAGGTAGTACATGCTAAAAAAACTTTTTAAGACACGTCAATTCAAAACATTATCACTGGAACTTACGGCGTATGCCTTTGTCATTTTGGATCTTCTCTACTATGATGCCTTTCACCTGGCAGCCGAGATTGGTCTAATTTTCATTTTTATGGCGGTGCCCATGGCTTTCTTCGAGAAGAACGGATGGGGAAGGCAATGGTCATGGCTAGCGGCTTCCACCTTAATCTGTGGAGTGGCGGCGTCCGTTATGGATCGGCCGTACTTTGTAATCGCCGTCCTGTTTTTCACGGCCGTCTATGCTTTCATGATCTATCACCCGATTCATTTGTATCCGAAGTTTTGGATGATGTTGATCTACTGGATGATTTTTATCTTGGGTTACAACGTCATCACGTGGATTGGGCAGAAGATCAACGTTGTGACCGAGAGCCATTCTCAACCCCTCAGTTCCAATCTAGAAATTATCGGCATTACGCTGGTGATCATGATACTTCTGACGGTTTTAGGGTACTTCTTGATGCACAAACAGTTGGAGCCACTACTGATCAAGAATAGTGTGATGTTCTGGATTAACGTAGTCCTGAATGCCTTACTGGTACTACAATCGGTTGTTGTAATTTTATGGTTAAAATTTGGTCCCGTTAATCTTCACTTTGGTCCTCATTCGATCATTGGTGGTTTTATGATGGTCGGCGGCGGTTTGATTGCCCTGGTCATCTACGTCGAGCTGGTTTTTATCATTGTTAACTCAGCCTGGGCCAGTCACACGATGGGAAAGTGGCAGATCGTAACTAGCTTTGTTTACCTTGATCTGGTGATGGTTTTTATCATGCTACTACTGGGAAATTCGCTAGTTTAAATTAAAATAGCAAAATAAAATGGCTTCACGTACCTAAATACGTGAAGCCATTTTTGTTTAATATATTTCTCTTTCGTATGAAGCAACTATTATAGCATCGATTAATTCCCCAAGTGTGCTAAATTCGTCTGTATATAGGTCACTTTCAAATATTTTGATTAAACTAGATATTGTTATGGAATTTTTACCAAGTTCATAATTACTAATTGTTTTGTTAGATAAGTCAACTTTATCAGCAAATTCTTCAATAGATAAATTCTTTTGTTTTCTTAATGATCTTATTTTATTACCAACTTGTGAATCAAATTCGTCAGGGTATTGATATTTATTGTTATAATTTTTAATTGTCATATTAGGTACCATGGTTCCTTCATAACATTTTAATTACCATGTATAGTAGTTTTTGTAATAAGGAACAGGGCCCGTTCTTTATCACAAAATATAAGTCCATTTTAATGGAAAAAGAGGAGTAAAACAATGGAAATTAAAAGCAAAGATACAATAAAGATATTCCCTTATGTTAAAGCTACTAGAGTTACTAGTCCATACCATAATGACGATAGAAACGTATATCACTTGTATGTAAATGTAAATAATATACCTAGTGGTCTTCCAACAGAAGTAAATCCTAGAAAAGTTAACTCAAAAAAGAAGGTCTACAAGAAAATTGTATCTGGATTAACCGATGGAACTGATAATTTTTTTGTTAATAATAGAGGAATTTTAATTTCTGCTAAGAATATAAAACTTGATACATTGAATAAAAGAGTGAACTTGGACATTGGACAAGATAATTCTCATGATAAAAGTTTGTATGGTGTTTTAGATGGAGGCCACACTTATGATGCAATTTTAAATCATAGAGATGAAATAAGTAATGATGATGAGCAATTTGTACACCTAGAAATTATGACAAAAGTAAGAAATATTGATGATCTTGCAGAAGCTAGAAATACAAGTGCTCAGGTTCCTGATAAAGCTATTGCTGAATTAGCTAAGAAATTTCAATTTGTAAAAGAAGCAATAAAAGGTCAACCATATGAGAATGATATTGAATTTAAATCTAATGAAGACGATAAATCTTTGGATTCAATGGATTTATTGAGACTTATGTTTGCTTTTAATATTTTTAAATATCCTAATGGTTCCAACTCACAACCAATTTCAGCATATAGTGGTAAAGCTCAAGTATTAAAAGATTACTTACATCAGTATGATAAAGAAAACAACCCTTATGTGAAAATTGCACCATTGTTACCTAAAATAACCGAACTTTATGATGTAATTGAAAAGGAGATGAATAGTGGTTATAATTTATCTACTCCAAATGGTAAATTTGGTAAAGTTAAGGGAGTTGAGCCCAAAAAGCATTTTGAAACTAAATACTTTAAGAATCCTACTGAGTATCAAATTTCTCAAGGATTGATTTTTCCAATTTTATCTTCGTTTAGAGCATTAATCGATGAAGAAAATGATGAATTAGTTTGGTCTGTGGATCCATTTGAAGTTTGGAAAAAATTAAGAGGAAAACTAGTTGGAAATACAGTTAACATGTCACGAACACTGGGAAATAATCCTCAAAGTGCTGGGAAAAATGCGTCACTTTGGTCGCAAAACTATGATGCTGTTAATACAGCTAAATTAGAAATTATGCTAGGAAAAATGAAACAAAACAATCAGTAAAACTCACATAATGAAATGATTTACTGATTAAAGAGAAACTGTTTACAAGAATGGTTTCTCTTTTTATTATTCATTAGTTCTCAAGTTTTATAAGTGTATTATTAATAAAACTTTACTTCTTATCATTTAATTCTTTTAATAGAAATTAGTTTAAAATTATTTCATACATATTAAATGTTTTTCTTTATTAATTCGTATATGATAATCCCTCTCTCAAAGTGATTAAATAAAAATGCTTTATAATTATTAAATTATAAAGCATTATTTTCAATTTAATTAAAATGCCATTATTAACAATTTGATTCCTTCAATAATGAAGTAGATTCCGATGAATATAATGACAACGGCGTTGGAAAAGTATGGGGTAAACAATAGAATAATTCCAATGATGATCCCAATAATTCCAGCTGTCACAATCAACCAGTAGTAACGTTTGGGTGATTTTTGTTGGGCCTTCGTGGCGGAGTAAATACTCAGCCCAGAATCCACGATAAACCAGATGGCAAAGGCAATTGCGATTAGATAAAAGCCAAATGATTCACTGAATAATAGGAAAAGACCGATGATAATATCGATAATTCCGTTAAAGATTACTAGATAACTTGAAACGTCAAGATTTTTTTGCAACTGACGGTGAAGCACCAAGTGATACAGACCAATGCAGAGTGCGACGACTCCTAGGATGACCGCTAGTGCTTGCAGAGTTGCGAATGGTTTTACAAAGACGAAGATGCCGGCGGCAATAAAGATGATTCCCGCGATTAAAGCCCATCCGTCAAAACTTTTTTCTTTTGCATTAAACATAAAAACGCTCCCTTTATTAAAGCTATTACTGTATTAATTATAACGTAATTGGTAAGAAATAGTTAAAATAAAAAACGGTCAACAATTTGCCGACCGTTTGGATTATATTTTTTTAATAAAATGAAGGCTTTGAAAGATTCTCCGTACCAGGTTCAACTACCCCAATATCTTCACGTTGGTACTTGCTTGGATCTTCGATGATGCTGACAATCAACTTAGCGATTGCCTCCCGAGTAACTTGGGTGCCTTTAAATGGTTCACCAGCGGGGATGACCTTGTAATTCTCGTTGTTCTTGTCATTGTAAAGCCAAGTCATTTTTAGATAAGTGTAGTCGACATCAGAATCAAGTAGTTCCTGATAGGCCTTCTTGGTGTCAGGGTAGCCGCTTCCGATCATGTCATTATTCCATTTCTTGAATGATCCAACTACCGTATCGTCAACGTCCAACAAGCCGGCTACGATTAAGCGTTTGACGCCAGCCTGATCCATCGCCTTAATCACAGAACTCATCGCCTCAGCGTGAGGGACATCTGAAAAGACGATGTCTTGTCCCTTCATAACATCCGTTAATTTACTGGTATCATTAATGTCGCCATCAACGATGGTCTCACGTTCAGGATCATTAGCGGTCAAACGGCTCTTAGCGTTCCGTGCTAACAGCGTCATGTCGACGTCGGTTTCCTTTAATAACTTTGGGATTACGATGCTAGGAATTTGGCCTGCAGCACCTAAAATCAAGACTTTCTTTGCCATATGCATTTCCTCCTGTTTCTATTCATCACTTTTGACGCCCTTAGTGTGACGCATTTCGTAACGAACTACAAATGTTATGAACGCAGAGAACAGTAAAATAATGGCTACGATGGAGTAGGGATAGTGTGGATTGATGTCCATCAAAATTCCTGAAAAGATGGGACCAATGATATTACCAACGCTGGTCAGTGACATGTTAAGACCGTTAATTAATCCTTGGTTGTTTTTGCCAAAACGGGTTAATAACGTCGTGATAGCTGGACGCAATACATCGAACGCACAGAATACGACTAGCGTTGCGATGATGACCTCAATCTTAGTGTGGGCGAACAGAATCCAGACGATGCAGATCGAACTCAATATGAAACAGTCCCGAATCAGACCCAGTTCACCGCGCATTCTCACCAGCCAATCGAAGAAGACCACCTGCAGAACCAATGAGATCATTCCGTTGATGATTAGCACAATGGCGATGTTATCAAGGGTAAAGTGAAAGACCTGGTTGACGTAGATCGTGTAGATACTTTCAAATCCCTGCAGACCAAAGGATGAAATTAAGATCATGGCAAAGAGCGCGACCATGGCACCGTTTAAGATAGATTTGAGTCCCTTCTCGGTAATGTGAACTTCCTCCATCACTGCGTTAGAACTACCAGTTTGTTTGATATGTTTTGGTAATCCCACCACGAAGAAAATGACGGCGATGATCCCGAGGGCGCCCGCGAACCAAAATGGCGTCTTGTAGCCAAACTTGGCGAGGGCTCCTCCGATTCCGGGTCCAATGATTAACCCACCACTGAAGGCCGCCGAGAGGAGTCCAATTACCTTGGCACGTTGTTCAGATGATGAGAGGTCAGCGGCCATTGCCATTGACGTCGGAACGACCATGGCAGCAGAAATTCCACCGATCAGTCGCGAAGCATCGAACAGCAAGAGCGTGTTCGATGCAGCAAACATTACCTCTGATACTGAATACAGTATCAGGCCACCAGCTAAAATTGGTGCACGACCTACTTTGTCAGAAACTCGTCCGACGATTGGTGAACCGATAAACTGGGCTAAAGCATATAATGATGTCATTGTTCCCATTTGAGCGGTTGTTAGGTGATATTCGTTCTTGATAAAGGGCTCAACTGGAATCACCAGACTCATCCCTAGACATATGATAAAGTTCGCAATAATCAGGATGAAAATTGCTCGTTTGGCTGCTTTTGACACGTCGATCCCTCCATTTTCGATAAGTAATATCTTCCATTTTAGCACGGCGTGACGCCCTCTCTCCAATTTTTTTGGCAGGGATTGTGAAGTCAAATAGGAGGAAAGACTGAGTTTACGGCACTAACCTTCTGTAAGTTAAATTTTGATTTCAATGGATTATACTTATTAATTGTAATTAGAAATCAAAATTAATAAAATGGACGCAACAAGAAAAACGAACTAAGAAAGGGTGGTTACATGAAGAAAGAAGAATTAAACGCCAATTTAAAAAAGTATGCTGAATTAATTGTAAAGGTTGGTGTAAATGTGCAACCTGGTCAAACCGTCGTCTTGTACATTTCTGATCGACAACCGGAGTTTGCCCACATGATTGTGAAAGAAGCTTATCAGGCTGGAGCCGCCGACGTAATGGTGAAGTGGGATGACACACTTGTTTCCCAACAATTTCTGGAACACGCTAGTGAAGAGCGACTAGCCAATGTCCCTCAATACTTAGTCGACGAATCCCAATATATTGTAGACAAACACGCTGCTAGAATATCGGTGCTTTCTGAAGATCCCGCAGCCTTTGCTAAGATCAACCCGAAACGAGTCGCCAAAAACTCTGCTGCCATGGGGAAAGCCACTAACGCGGTACGGGTTGCTACCCAGAACAACGATCTGACATGGACGGTTGTTGGTGCCGCTGATACCGCTTGGGCTAAACAAGTTTTCCCTGACTTATCTGACGATGAAGCCGTTGATAAGTTATGGCGAGAAATCTTCAAGACGGCACGAGTTGATAATGATGATCCGATTCAAGCTTGGAAAGAGCACAAGGACCAGTTAGAAAGCAAAGCGGCCTGGTTAAACGAACAACAATTTGACACCCTCCAGTACCATTCACCACGGACTGACATGGAAGTTGGACTTCCTAAGAACCATGTGTGGGTTGGTGCGGGCAGTACTAGTGCTGACGGAATTTCATTCATGCCAAACATGCCAACCGAAGAGGTCTTTACCGCTCCTGACAAGCGTCGGATTAATGGTCATGTCACTTCCACGAAACCGCTGAGCTATGCTGGAACCCTCATTGAAGGCATGGAATTTACCTTTAAAGATGGTCAGGTTGTCAAAGCCACTGCTAAAAAAGGACAAAAAACACTGGATCACTTGCTGCAGACGGATCCCGGGGTTCGATCTCTAGGGGAAGTTTCTTTAGTTCCTGATCCAAGTCCGATTTCTCAGTCTGGGATTATTTTCTACAACACTTTGTATGACGAAAATGCGAGCGACCACATGGCACTTGGTGCGGCCTACCCATTTAGCGTGGTTGGTGGAACCGAAATGAGTCCAGTTGAGCTGGATCAGGCTGGCTTAAATAGCAGTCAGGAACACGTTGACTTCATGATGGGCTCTGATGACATGAACATTGACGGTGTGAAAGCTGATGGAACGGTGATCCCGGTCTTTCGTAATGGAGATTGGGCCTAGTGAAAAAATTAAACGGTGTGGGCGATCCGATTACGATTGCCTCGACCACCGACAACAACATGGCCATTCCACTAGTCATTAATTACACGTCGCTCTTATGTAATAACCCGCATACTGACTTTGAATTTTTTGTCGTAAATGATCATCTGAAGCAGTCCAATAAAAAATTGATGATGAGTCTGCAAAGAATATTTGAAAATTGTCGTTTGGTTAAGTTTCTAGATCCTCATGAAGAGCGTTATCAACAAGCCAATACGGATGCTCCTAACAGTATAATCAAACGAAACACTTACTACCGGATTGATATCCCCGAAGAGGTCAAACGACCTCGAATTCTGTACCTTGACGCTGACATGATCTGTGATGGCGATATCACTGGACTATGGCAGGCTGACCTTGGTGATAAAGTTATTGGCGCCGTTGAAAATGCTGGTTACTTGGATCGGCTGCGTGAGATGGGTGTAAGTGAGAAACCCGGTCGTTACTTTAATGCCGGACTTCTCCTCATCGACACTAAGAAATGGAAGGAACAGGGAATTTCGCAAAGGGCACGAAACCTCGCTAATGATCATCCTGAAATTCTGCGCTTCCAGGATCAAGATGCCCTCAATGCCATCTTTAATGGGGACTGGCAGTCCCTGCCATCTAAGTACAACGTTCAGAGTAATCTGGTGAAAGGGAAGTACCGAAAAAGTGGCACTGAATCAGGACGGAGATCGCAACAAGAAGCACTTGAACGACCCGTTATCATTCACTACACTAATTTTGATAAGCCCTGGTTAATAAGAAACGATCATCTGCATCCCTTACGAAGCTTGTATGATGAATATCAGAATAAGTTGCTGAATCAATTGGCTCATTATGTGAATTAGCATCTTCAATCATAAATACGAAAAAAGCATCCCAGAATTTTTATCTGGGATGCTTTTAATTTATTTAAATAGATAAGTAAGGACGGTTCCTACCATGTATGTCAGGATGTACAGCATCACAATTAACGAAATGTTCATAACGATGACGTTGTAGATCTCCTCTTTGTCCTGGTTGGTGTTGAACACTTTCACTTTCGACCAAACGTACGGATAAATCAGAATGGTTACAAGGGCGAAGTAGGGCACAATTCCAACTACCAGTGACAAGATGGGGATAACCAAGATTGAAAGCCAGTAAACCAAATCAAATACGCGGATCGAATTCTGTTTGCCGATGTAATCAACCAGGGTGTGTCGATTATTCCCAATGTCTTGTTCTAGATCACAGGTGTCGTTAGCCAGCTGAATGATGAAGAATAAAATGAACGGTAACAGGGTAACCAAGAAGGCGTCGAGCACACTCTGCAGGGTGAAGTTCCAGCGTCGGATACTTCCCATGTACATATAAATCAAAGGAACAAAAAACGGAATCAAGGCGGCAACGGCAAGTTCACAGAACGGGGTGGCGTCCAGTGGCTTTGGACCAGCTGAGTAAGCCAAACCTAGGATGAATCCAATCACCCCAATGACCAACGTGGGCCAACCGGTGAAATAACTAAGGATTAGTCCCGCAATTACGATGAAAGTGCCAAATCCAAGGAGCCAGTGTCTGATCATGGACAGACTAAGGTGGTTACTGCCGATGGTACTGGTACTGTGTTTATAGTCCGTTTTGTCGGTCGCGTGTTCGTAGTCTTCTAGATTGTTTTGCATGTTCAAAAAGAGGTGCAGGGCAATCACAATCACGAAGGCAAAGATGGCGTAAAGCCAGTTAAACGAACCATAGTAATAATACGAAAAACTAGCCGCCAGGATGAGCCAGGTGACATCAAGTGGGGTAGTGTAAATCTCGGTCAGTTCATAAAAATATTTCCAGGTCATGATACAGCCTCCTCTTGCTGATTATTTATTAAAGAAAGAATTTGATTAAAGTTCCAATCATATAGGTAACGATATAGATTCCCATTAACATCGTCACGCCACCTACAATATCATGGTAAACTTCTTTTTTACTCTGGTTGGTTAGAAAAACTTTAATCTTCTTCCATGCAAGTGGGTAAGCTAAAATAGTCAGATTAGAAAGTAGTGGGACGTATCCAAAGTAGGATAAAATTGGTATGATTAAGATTGTCAGCCAGAAAACGATTGTAAATAATTTAATTGCGTCTGATTTTCCGATGTAATACACCAGGGTGTAACGGTGGTTACCAATGTCTTGGTGAAGGTCACAGGTATTGTTAGCTAACTGAGTAATGTAAGCCAGTACGAACAGGAACATGGTACCCAAGAAGACGTCCCAGACACTGCCCCACGTGAAGGGATGACGATTGATGCTTCCCAAGTAGACGTAGACCAGTGGATCAAAGAACATGATGAGCATGCCCGTTGCGAGCTCACAAAATGGAGTGGAATCCAGTGGTCTGGGACCAGCAGAATAGGCAACCCCAAGGCCAAAACCGATCACCCCAATCACTAACGTGGGCCAGCCGGTGAAGTAGGCCAAGATTAAACCTAAAATGGCGATGATAACGCCCATTCCAATTACCCAGTTTCGGATCATTTTGAGGCTTAAGTGATGCATCCCGATGATGCTGGTACTATGCTTGTAATCAGTAACATCAGTGGCGTGCTCATAGTCCTCTAAGTTGTTATGTATGTTTAAAAAGAGATGCATGCCAAACACGATGAAGAAGGCCCACGTGGCGTAAAGCCAGTTAAAGGAGCCATAAAAGTAGTACGAAAAGCTGGCACAGAACAGTAGGAGTAAGACATCTACTGGAGTAGTGTACATTTCGGTTAATTGATAAAAGTATTTCCAAGTCATTGCGTTACCTCCAAAAATTGTTGTTAATGTTATTATTATTAAGGATAATGTTATTATTATAGTACCATGAAAGTATTGTAAAGTTACCATAAAAAAGGGAAAAGATATGAAAACTACCATTTGGAATAAATTTCCAGACCTTGAAAAAGAACTGGAACAGGTTCAATCGATCATAACTGATGAAATTCAGGTTCCCGAAGCTAATTTTGAACAGGGAATCGAACAATTAGTGACCGGAAACGGGAAAATGTTGCGGGCGGCACTCGTTTTGATTTCAGGTCACTTTGGGAAAGTGACCGTTGATCGTCAGAAATTATTGAAAGCTGCAGCCTCCATTGAGGTCATTCATTTGGCCTCTCTGGTCCACGATGATGTGATCGATCAATCGGACCTAAGACGGGGAGAAAGCACGTTAAACTCCCAATTTGGGCAGCGAGAAGCCATTTACCTAGGTGATTACCTGTTTACCAAGTACTTTGAGATGCTCTTGGACTACGCACCTAGTTTTGATAATTTACGCTATAACGTTGAGAGTATGAAGGACGTTCTGTTTGGCGAACTCGCTCAGGACGTCAGTAAATTTGATCTGGATCGTAGTGAGCAGGACTACTTTAATTCCATTCAAGGTAAGACTGCGGAACTCTTCAAGGTAGCCATGGGTGAGGGGGCCATTCTCTCTCAAGCGGACCAATCGACCATTCAAGTGGCTGAAAAGATTGGCTTAAACTTTGGGATGGCGTTTCAGATTAGAGACGATCTCCTAGACTTTGAGCCTGCCGTTGAGACCGAGAAGCCCACTCTTCACGATGCAAGTGAGGGTGTCTACACTTTACCAGTAATCGAGGCTTTAAAGACCGCAGATGCGCCCCAATTAAAAAAGATCCTAAAAAAAGACCAGCTTGATAAAGCTGATCTTAAACAAATTGTTGAAATTGTAAGTGACAGTGGCGGAATGAAAGTGGCTCGTCAGATTTACGACCAGTATCTTGATGATGCTTTTCATCTCATTGCGAAGTTGCCGCAGTCCGAAAGTACTGCCATTCTTAAAACTATCATTTCTGAATTGTTTCAGTCATCCAAATAATCGAATTTTACTCTCCAACGTCCATTGCGTATAACTTACGGTAACGGGCGTTATTTTTATACAATTCTTTTGGATTTCCTTCCATCTTGATCACGCCATTTTCCAGGAAGATGACCTCGTTCATTTCGTCCAATCCCTGAAGATGATGGGTAACCCAGATGACGGTCTTGTCCTTTAGAACACGACTAATCGTCTTAATCAGGTTGTTCTCGGTGATGGGATCCAGTCCCACGGTTGGTTCGTCTAGCAGAACAATTGGATTATTCTGCAGCAAGATGCGGGCTAACGCAATTCGTTGCCGTTGACCACCCGAGAATCGGATTCCGTTTTCCTTTACGTTGGTGTCGTATCCTTCAGGCAGTGATTCAATGTAATCCGAGAGTCCCACGGCCTTAATGGCTTTTTTGACGTCTTCATCCGTCGCGGTTTCGTTTCCAATCCGGACGTTGTTTAGGACGCTGGTATCGAACAGAAACGGACTCTGATCCAGGACACTGAACCACTTGTAACTGTTAGAGCCTAATTTGTAGGCATCGACGTTGTTAATGAGCACGTGTCCACTGGTTGGAACAAGCGCACCGGTTAGTAGTTGTAGTAGGGTAGTTTTACCAACTCCACTGGGTCCGATGATCGCCAGTTTATGGTGCTTATCAATCTTAAAGGAGACGTCCCTGATGATGTCGTTCTTGTCGTCCTGATAATGAAAAGTTACGTGATCGAGCTTGATGGACTGAAATTCAGCTGGTGTTGGCAACTTTTCGTCAGTAACGTACGGATGTTTTTCTTCATCAGAAAGTTGATTTAAATGAACGACCGAATCACTATACATGGGCCATTCTTCGAGGGCCTGTGAGACGGGCACGAAGGCGTCCATCAAGGGAAAGATTCCCATGACGAAGGCAGCCGCGTAGTTGACAAGTTCTTGAGAGCCCTTGAAGTACAGGTTCGACCACAAGAGGGTTCCAATAATGATGATCGCAAAGACAACCTTAATTAAGAATTCACGGTTCCACTCAAAGAGGTGAGTTTTGTCGTTTGATTTAGCGATTTTGGGATCGTTTTTGCGGACGTGGCTGATAAAGCCTTTTTCTCTTCCAGAAATCATCCAGTCGGCAATTCCTAGGGTAGAATCGGTCAAGTTCTCGTAGGACTGATGCAAAAGGGACTTTTGGTACTCCTTGGAAGCGCCCCGCATTGCGACCGAAGCGAGGGGAACGAAAAACAGGACGATGGCGAACGCTACGAACATAAAGATGGCGTATGGCCAACTGATGATTCCGAGGGCCACAATGATAACGATTCCAGTGATGTAGGCCACGATGGTGGGAAAAATAGTCCGAAGATACAGGTTTTCTAGATGATCGATGTCATCAGCTAGGACACCTAACAGGTCACCGGTTTGAAACTTTTCACTTAAAAAGAGGGCCGATGATTCAAGGGTAGTATAGAGGCGTTTTCTTAAAGCTGACGTCACCTTTAGCACCCAGTTATGACTGTTAATTCGTTCGAGGTACTTGAAGACTGGTCGTCCAATTCCGAAGGCCCGCGTCAAGATGACTGGCACGTAGACGATCAGGATGTTGTACGGATGGGTTGCCGAACGGCTAATTAGATAGCCGGCAACGAACATTAGTCCGATTCCACATCCAAACGTGAGAACACCTAGAAAGAAGACCCAGAACAACAAGACCTTGTACTTAGTTAGATACGGTTTAATCCACGTATCGTGTTTAAGAAGTTTACGCATTGTCATCACCTCGAATCTCACTAATTAATCGTTTATAGGCTCCGTTTTGTTTGGTCAGTTTGGACTGAGTCCCTTGTTCAACGATTTTTCCGTCTTCCATGACCAAGATGTAGTCCATTTCGTTCATCCAGTGCAATCGATGAGTGGCAAAGATAACGAGATGGTCCTTAAAAATGGGAACCATGGTTTGTTTCAATTGATACTCGGTTTCAATGTCCAAATGGGCGGTCGGTTCATCGAGTAGGAGAATCGTTCGTTGGGTATCAAGTAGTGTGCGGGCCAGAGCAATCCGTTGGGCCTGACCACCACTGATACCACGACCACCTTCCCCGATCTTGGTAGCTGCTTTGTCGGGAAGACTATTTACAAAGCGCTCTAACCCTGCTTTTTCAATGGCTGCGTTAATGGCATCCATATCAGCGTTGGGCTTGTAGAAAGCAATGTTTTGTGCAATTGTTCCGGCAAAGATGTAGGGATCCTGGGGAATGTAACTAATGTGTTTTTGCCACTCGGGTTGGGCCAAACTGTCAATTTTTTGACCGTTGACTTCAAATGGGAGATGGCCGTTCTCGTTAGTCGGCGAGAGCCAACCGCCAAGTAAGTTAAGCAAGGTCGACTTTCCTGATCCTGAGCGACCGACAATTCCAACGTTGACGAATCCCTTTAAATTAAAGTTGGCGTCGGAGATGTTGTCCTCTTTTTGGTCGTAACTAAAGTTTAAGTCATTGACCTTAAGGGTACTGTCAGCGGTCCAGTTCTTAAAGCCGTGAAGCTTGATTTGACTAGTCGGACTGGGCAAATCAAGAATGTGGTGAATGTCGATCATGGCATTTTTACCGTCTAGGGTCGCGTGATAGTCATTTCCGTAGTCCCGAACGGGTAAGAAGTAGTCCGGACATAGGATCAAGATGATCAGAGCGGGCAACAAGGTCACCGTTCCGTTAATCAATTTAACTCCTAGTAAGACGGCGACAATGGCAATTGACATCGTCGTGAAGAAATCGAGGGCAAACGTAGACAGTAATGCCACTTTCAGCACACTCATCGTGCTTTTACGGTAGTTTTCACTGACCCGGTAAATGTTATCACCGTATCTCTTACTGAGTCCAAAGAGTTTTAGCGTCTTTAGTCCCCTCATACTGTCGATAAAATTATTCGACATTTCTTTAAAGCCGGAGTATTGGCGGTCTGATTTGGCTTGAGCTGCTAGGCCCAAGATGACCATGAACAGGATGATAACTGGGAAGACCAGCAGCATGACGACCGCAGATAACCAGTTCACGAAGAAACTGTAAAGCAGGATGATCCACGGAATAACGGCCAGGTTGATGGTTTTTTGCAAGATTAAATTAAGGTAGTTTTCTACCTTGTCAATGCCTTCAAGGGCAAGCGTGACCATGTGACCAGAGCCAATGTTTGAGACCATGGCTGGTCCTAGTTCAAATTCCTTTTGCAGAAGTTGTTCCTTTAGCTGACTGCTTGCCTGACTAGCAAATTTATCGGTGATTTGATTTTCAATTCTTGTGATCAGATATCTTAATGCGAAAGCAACAAAAAAAGATAGCACGGGTATGGTTAACGCTGCTATCTTTTTTTGTTCCCAAGTAAGTACCATCGCCTGTGAAAGAAACACAGCTTCAAGAATGATAGCGATTGATTGAACGACCGCTAGAACACTTAGCTTGGCAATTAATTTTTTGACCCCAGGAATTGATAGAAGTTGTTTATCAAACATGTTTTATCAATCCTTATTTTTTTAGTATCCAGAATTAGTGTCTTCCATATCCTTAAGTGAGATACGGTGAAATTGTGAAATGTAACTCCAGGTGAAGTAAATCGCAATGATTGGTAGGAGGATACATGCCACAATGGTCATAACCACTAGGGTATATGGTGAAGAAGAAGCATTCACGATGGAAATCGTGTGAGCTGGATTTTCTGCATTTAGTAGATTAGGGAATAAACCAACGAAGATCAGGATTACTAGTAGAGCAATGGTGCTGGTACTAGCAAGGTATGCCTGTACTTCGTGACCAGTTGCACTGGTAATCTGACCCCAAATTGTTGTAGCAACGATTAATGCTAATATTACTACAGTTGAGATCAAATGTGTCTCAAAGAAGTTGGTTTGGAAATATAATGCGATCACAACTAGGATTTCCACTGGATATGCCAACCAGTATAGGTTGGAAGCCATGGCTGAGGCGTGATATCTGATCAAACCAGCCGTATGCAAGGCAATGTAGTGAAGACCCTGGTATAGACACAGAGCGGTTAACGTGATTCCACCAAGAATTGATAGTGGATTAATCACGTTTAGGAGGGAAACGTAAATGTTACCCTGACCGTCCATTGGTAACCGTTGAATCATGTCGGTGAAGAGCATTCCGAACAAGAAGGGAATGAACACACTTCCGAAGAAGTTCGCCCACATCCAACGATTTCGTCCTTTTCTAGTCTCTGCGTTTTCGGAGAATTCAAATGAAACTCCACGAAAAATCAGAGCGACCAAGATGAAGAACAATAGGAGATAAAACCCTGAGAACAATGAGGCATACCACATTGGCATGGCAGCGAACATTGAACCACCAGCGGCAACTAAGAAGACTTCGTTTCCACTCCAGTGAGGACCGATCGTTCGAAGGACAAGTGCCGCTTCGTCGTAATTAGTGGCTAGAAAACGAGTTGACATCCCGGCCCCAAAGTCGGCTCCATCAAGAATTAGGAACAGTGCGAACAATAATCCAATCAAGAAATACCATAAAAGTTGTAATAAACTCATTTCTCAAAGGCCTCCTTTGAAAATGGATCTTCAGTGTCATAACTTTCGTGGTCACCGACACCTTCAGGACCCTTGTAAAGTGCTTTTTGTGCGTACATAAACATGAAGACACCCAAGGTGGCAAATAAGAAGAAGTAAATAATGATGGTAAAGAGGACGGACGCAGCCGTCGTACTTGGTGAGACCGCCTTGGCAATTGGAAGTAATCCGTAGACAACCCATGGATCACGACCTCTTTCAGTAACTAACCAACCACAGGTGTTGATGATGAACGGTCCAAATGTCGCTACCGTCAGTAGTAGTGTAAGCCACCACTGCTTGCCAATCGTGTTCTTCTTTTTCCTTGAGAACCAAAGACCACAGATGGCAAGGAAAGCTAAGACAACGGCACCAAATGCCATGATTCTAAATGAATAGAAGAGGGTATTTACTGGTGGATAGTAGTTCATATCTTTTCCGAATTTCTTATTCCACTTCTTGTGGAGTTTAGCGTTGGTTTCGTTCATTCCAGTTACTGATCCACTTAGCTTATGATAGGTTAAGATGTCCATTACATATGGAATCTCAATCTTGAAGTCAGCCTTGTGTTCATTGGTATGAGCGATTTCAACAGCCGTCCATGCGGCAGGACTCTTGACGTTTTGGAATTCACCTTCAGCTGCGGCAAACTTCATTGGTTGTTGATGGCTTAAGTAAAGCATCTGTTGGTCTCCAGTTAGGAAACTACCGCAGACCGCAATTAATCCAACTGTCAAACCAATTCGCATTGATTTTCTGAAGAATTCTGGCCATTTCTTTCTGAAGATCATCCAAGCAGAAGCACCAGCAACGATAAATCCACCGGTAACTAAGGCTCCAAAAATAACATGGGGGAATTCGTACCAGAGTTGTTTATTTGTGAGAATGGCTGCAAAACTAGTCATTAAAGCGTGACCAGTCTTGGGGTCAATTCGGTAACCAACTGGATGCTGCATGAAACTGTTGGCAGCTAAAATCCAGAGGGCTGAAATGGCAGATCCGAAGAAGACCAACCAGATCATCAGAGCGTGCCAACCGGGTTTTAATTTGTCCCAGGTAAACATCCAAACTCCGATAAACGTTGATTCCAAGAAGAAGGCTAACAAGGCTTCGATGGCCAGTGGCGCACCGAAAATGTCACCCATGAATCTTGAATAATCAGACCAGTTCATCCCGAACTGGAATTCTTGAATTAAACCAGTTACAACACCAACTGCGAAACTGAGTAAGAAAATCTTACTCCAAAATCTAGTCATGGTTTTGTAGATTGGTTTTTTGGTAACCGCGTAGAAGGTTTCCATAATTGCTACAATCAGTGCCAGTCCAATTGACATGGGCACGAAGAAGAAATGGAAAATCGTGGTTTCAGCGAACTGAATCCGCGCTAGCGGCAAAACACTTAAACCTAAATTAAGCATCGTGAGTAATTCCTCCTTAAATCAGTTTAACTTTCTAACATGGTCCGGATGTTTCCAAGTTCCAATCCATTCTTCTTGAAAATCATGTTTTTAAAGATTGGAACGATGCATCCCTTTAATTTAAATGTCATACCGAACATGTAGATTTCGGCAATTCCACTATAAGGTCCAAGGGAACAAACCGTTCCCATTGACTTGTAGTCGAATTTAACGGCAGACTTGCCGTTTAATTTGTTGAGAAAATCGTTAACTGCCACGTCGGCCTCGTAGATCGAGATCTGACCAGTAGTTGGGAACATTCGTCCCGTTTTGTCGTCCTTAACAGCTGAGACATCACCAATTAGGTATTGGTTAGGGAAGTCATTAAGACTCATGTCGGTGTTAACGGCAACTCGGTTTCTGTGTTCGTCTGGATACTGTGAAGCGGGAATAACGTCGGATCCCTTGACCCCAGCGGTCCAGAATACTAAGTGTGATGGAATGAATTTATCATCCTTGCCGTAGTAAGCACCATCGGCAGTGATCTTTGACACCGTGTCACCCATCACAAACTTAACACCCTTCTTTTCAAGGAAGTGTTGAGCATAGTCGCCTAACTTCTTGTTGAACATTGGTAGAAAACCAGGGGCGATACAGGTAATCTTGAAGTCTTCCTTCTTAAAACCGTATTTCTTCGCCCACTTGGGAACCATGTGAACCAGGTCACCCAAGAGTTCAATTCCGGTAAAACCACCACCAACAACGACGATATTTAAGAGTTTTGGATCTTTAAATTCATCGTATTCGTCTAAAGTGGTTTGAATCTTTTGGTAATCGGCAGTTGAGTTGTCAATGTCACTGATTTGAAGACCAAACTCGTCAGCACCTGGCGTGCCAAACGTTTCTGGTTCAAAACCTAACGCATTGAACAAGTAGTCGTAACTTAAATCACCATTTTTTTTGGTTGAAACTGTGTTATCTTTACCATTAACTTTAACAACGTCGTCTTCTATGAAATGAACCTTAGGACTGATCATGTCTGCAATTCTAAACATAAGTCGTTCTGGTGCTTCATCTCCTGATGCGACCTTATAAAGGCCAGTAGAGTCATAATGATAAGCATTTTTGTTAACTAAGGTAATGTCTAAATCGGCCTTACTCTTAGCCAAAAGCTTACAAGCCCTTAATCCAGCGAATCCACCGCCTAGTATTAAGACTTTTTTCATTATCAGGATCTCCTTTCATACATCTATTATTGTGTAAATCTTAACATTATTTTAACCCTAATGCTGACATTGTGTCACTCTTTTTATAAATAAATTTTAATAAAATATTTTATTAAAAATAAAAGAGGTGGTCAAAGCCTTTTCAGCACTGTCATTTGGGCCTCAATAGGTGTTGATGCTTGAAAGTGATTTTGAGTTAGGCGATTATGAATGTAGGTAATAAGCAACGTAATTTTTTTCCAAATCTAGGGAGTAAAACATGGCTAAAATTGACAAAATTTTAAATCAAGAGGGAATTGATCGAATTGCGATTAATCCCTATCAAAAATATTCGCGGGGATACATGGAGCCTGGCAACCTTGGCGGTGGTTACGTCACGGGACTAAAGGTTGATGCTGGAACGCGTGAAAAAACGGACGATAGTATGCTGGACGGTATTGTCTCCTATGATCGAGCCGAATGTAAGAATGCTTACATCGGTCAAATCAACATGATGACGGCTTCTAGCTTTACCGGAGTTCAGGGGCACATTTTGGGATATGATTTACTGAGAAATCCTGCCGTTGATAAGGCACAACCACTCTTTTATGAAACTCAGTGGGATGGTTCCAAGCTTCCCATCTATGACGGAAAGCCGCTGCAAGATTCACTGGTAGAGTTTTTCGGGACGGCAGATAATCGGCGTCATTATCCCGCACCCGGCAGTTTCATTGTTTGTGCGAACAAGGGAGTCACAGCCAAACGACCACTTGAGGATCGTCCATTAAATCCGGGTGAGGCCTATGGAGTTTGGTCGGCCATTGCGATTTCAATTGCGAAGGATCCTGTTCATAACTCTTCCATGTTTATCGAAGACGCGGGGACCTGGAATACCCCAAATGAGGACGACTTAAACGAGTTTCTTTATCATCGACGGGAAGCCATCGCCCGTTCCATTGCCCAGTGTGGACAGGACGCTAGCACTTCGTTTGCTAGTTCATGGATCGGTTTTGCTCACGTCATGATGAAGCCAGGTGAGATTGGGAATGCCATTACCGTGGGACCGTACTTTTCCATGCCAGTTGACGCGGTGCCGGGCGGCTCCATTTTGACCCCAGATGTCGACATGAACATCATGGAGGACTTGAGTCTGCCAGAATGGTTAGAGAAAATGGGATATCAATCGATCGTGGAAAACCAAGACATTCAATATTAATTACGAATGAAAAAGCCAGTCAATTTTTATTGACTGGCTTTTATTCTTTTTCAGGGTTAAGCATCTTACTCAAGGGTTTTGGAACGTGACGGGGACCTCTGACGGCCTTTACTCCGGCGCGTTTTAATTGCTCTAGGTTAAATTCAGTCGGTTTGTACCTCGTAAGTAAATGTAAGCGCATGACGTAATGCATGGTAATGTTTTGGTCATGATAGTAATGCGGAAGGTTGACCGCTACCGCCACACATTTGTATTTGATGGCGGAAACGGGAGATGTAACGTAGATGTAGACTGTATCGCCCACTTGGATGTGGGTGGTTTGTTTCCAAATGATGGTCGCATGTTTGGCAAAGTCACGTTCAAGATCAAAGAACTTGGGGTTGGCTGGCACGATCCATTCCTGTCCGGTTGTCACCGGATCGTAGTTAAAGCAGTGGG
Organism: Fructilactobacillus sp. X2R5C2; assembly: GCF_059901375.1. Lineage (NCBI taxonomy): Bacteria > Bacillati > Bacillota > Bacilli > Lactobacillales > Lactobacillaceae > Fructilactobacillus > Fructilactobacillus sp. X2R5C2. The sequence continues at coordinate 346,968 of NZ_JBWXUX010000001.1, read as the reverse complement.
TCGCAATGTTTTTTAGAATCGCAACGTAGGCCTTCTTAATATTAGTAGCGAAGCCGCCCTGAGGATCAACCGCCCGGAAGTTGGTGTATTCCGCATGATAATCATCATCCATTACTTTGCCAGCGACTTGGCCGTTCCGATCAACGGTGATGGAAACCGAAAAATTGGTTTGAGGGATGATGGTTGTGTATTCCAAGTGGTCGTTGACCGATTTAAAGCCGAAATTTCGTAGTTTCGTAAAATTTGGTTTTAAGTTCTTAAAAAGTTGTCGTTCAATCTCCATATTGTCCTCCTTGGGGATTAAGTAGGGCGTATTCAAGCCAACCATATTCGGATGCCCCTGTTTTGATCAGATTATTGTCAGAATTGATTTGCCATAAGTACGCTTGGGTTTTTAAATGATTTGTTTCACAGAATGACTTTAACATCTTCAAACCACGCGTGATTCCAAGGAGATCATTTTTAACTAAAATACATACGTAATTACCGGCATCCTTTTTGATCATTGGGATGAAAAGCTTCTGTTGGTGGCTGACAGTTTCTTTGATAACTCTGAAAGAAGCATTTGGATATCCATTGGGATTATTAACTGGTAAATTCGTTAGAAATCCTGATTTCCCAGTATCAATCACGGACAGTGAATTCAATTGTTTATAAAACTCAGAAAAAAGTTGAGCCACTTCTTCTTCGGTACAGGTGGCCGATTCTTTTGAACACCAGAAAGTAGTTTGAACCCGTCTCTTAATGGCGGGCTGATATAAAACGGGCGGATCGGTAACGGTTTGCTGCTCAATTTTTTGGTTAATTACTTTTTGAATCTGGAGCAATTTATTAATTTTAGCGTCAATCCGAGTTTGAGCGCTAAAGAGTTGATCCCTTGAAGACTGATTTGATTTCTCCTGGATGACCTTAATTTCACTTAAAGATATATCAAGTTTTCGGAGTCCCAGAATCAGCAGGAGGTCATATAGTTGCTGGTAATCGTAGTAACGATATCCAGCTTTCGTGCGATGGGCTGGTTTGAAAACGTCTTGTTGATCGTAGAAAATTAAGGTGCGACGGGTTGTGTTGGCTAGATCAGCCATCTTGCTTATTTTTAACATTAGAATTCCTCCCATTGATGAGCGATGTGTTCTTAATGTCATCATACAATTAATTATCAAGTAAAAAAATGTTTGATTAATTATGATGCAGAAACATCGCCGTTTAATTTATCATTGACTGTAACGTTTCGTTACAGTTTAGAATAACGACAGAGGATCGGAGGTAATTATAATGAAAACAAATAATGAGCAAGTTAATCACATTGAGGTTCGTGGTGGTAATGTACATAATTTAAAGAATATTGACGTTGATATTCCGTTAAACCAATTCGTGGTCATTTCAGGCCCTTCAGGATCAGGGAAAAGTTCTCTTGCAATGGGGATTCTGTACGCCGAAGGATCACGACGCTACTTAGAAGCATTGTCGACCTATACCAGACGGAGGATTAGTCAAAGTAAAAGATCGAACGTACGGGAAGTGCGGCACATTCCATCTGCCATTGCCCTACGTCAACGACCAAACGTACCCTCAGAAAGGTCAACTGTAGGCTCAATGAGTGAGATTTTTAACGTTGTAAGGTTGATTTTTTCCCGTTTAGGATCAACTGTGTGTCCTAACGGTCATCGCGTTCAACCCAGTCTTAAAATCGCACAATCCATGGATTTGCCGGGTGGACCTGACAGCAAGATGGGAATGATTACTTGTCCAACCTGCGGAGTGCAATTCATGGCAAAGTCAGCTGAGGATTTTGCGTTTAATGCTGGCGGTGCATGTAAGAGGTGTCACGGAACTGGACAAGTACGAGAACTGGATGAGACCAAGCTAATTGGGGATGAAAATCTCAGTCTAAAAGACGGGGCGGTTGCATCTTGGCATCTTCCTGGTAGGAATTTCATGCCAACGGTGGCAGCTAGTTTGGGCGTTCGGACCGATGTTCCCTACAAAGATTTAACTGATCACGAAAAAGACATTGTTTTGCATGGGAAGAAAAAACAATATCCAGTTGATTTTAGAACTTCAACAGGACGAGTCTTTCATACTGACAATACCCTTTATGAGAATGCGTATGAAGCTGTTTATGATTCATTAAAAAAATCCAAAAGTGATCGAGCAATGAATAAAATCAACGAATTTTTTCATTTTTCGGTTTGCCCAGTCTGTCATGGGACTCGTTTGGATCCTAGTTTGTTGACGCAAATTGTCGGCGATTTAAACATTGCTCAGGTGTCAGATCTTTCACTTGGAAAATTATCTGATTGGGAGAAGCAAACGAAACAGGAGTTACCTGATGAGATGCAGAACATGGCGAATGTCTTGTTTAAGAATTTAGCTGATACCTTACAACCATTGTTAGAACTAGGTCTCGATTACTTAACCCTAGCTCGAAACGGGAATAGCTTATCAACTGGTGAATTACAGCGTATTCAGTTAGCGAAGACCCTCAGGACCGAAACAACGGGGGTGTTGTATGTCTTGGATGAACCGTCCATTGGACTACATCCAGCTAACATCAAGGGCTTAATTAACGTGTTTAAAAAATTGATTAAACAAGGCAATTCATTAGTGGTGGTTGACCACGAAGTTGATATTATTGAAGCAGCTGACTGGGTCATTGAAGTGGGACCTGGATCTGGTGACGCTGGAGGAAGAATCATTACCGAAGGGACGCCACACGACCTGATTGATGATCCTAAATCATTGATTGGTCCCTTTATGGCGGGTAAAGCTGACATAATGCATGAGAAGGTGCCAACCATGAAATCTTCTGATGAACTTACCACTCATTTGAAAGTTGGAAGATATTTTAACCTTCACGATGTTGATGTCACGATTCCAGGAAATGAAATTACGGCAGTTACTGGGTTCTCAGGTGCTGGGAAGACAAGTTTGATTTTAGACAGTCTCGTACCAGCAATTAGTGCTCATAATCATCACCAAGAATTACCTCGTCAGATTGAAGAATTAGACACTAATTTGACAAATGTAGTTAGTGTGGACGCCAAACCAGTTGGGAAAAATTCTCGGTCTAGTTTAGCTACCTATACTTCGATTATGGATAATTTAAGACGAATGTTTGCGCACCTACCGGAATCCAAGAAGCGGGGATATGGGATGGCGTACTTCTCTTACAATAATAAGCAGGGAACCTGCGAACACTGTGGTGGAGTGGGAATGATTTCACTCGACATTCAATATTTACCTGAGATGGAAGAAGTTTGTCCCTACTGTCATGGTTCCCGCTATAACCAAGCGATTCAACAGATTCATTGGCATGGCTACAGTATTGTGGACATCTTAAACATGTCAGTGAAAGAAGCCCTAGAGGTGTTTAAGGGAGTTCCTAAGATTGAAAAACAGTTGCGACTACTTGATGAGATCGGTTTGAACTATCTGAAGTTAGGGGAAAGTACCCCCAGCTTATCTGGTGGGGAAGCTCAGCGTTTAAAGTTAGTTAATCATCTCAATAAATCGCAAGACAAGACCCTGTTTGTCTTTGATGAACCATCCGTTGGGTTACATCCCCAAGATATTCAAACACTGCTGGGTGTTATTAATAAATTAAAGAAGAGTGGGGCCACCATAATTATTATTACCCATGATTTGGATCTGATGACAAATGCGGACTATTTGATTGATTTGGGGCCAAAGGGTGGTACAAATGGTGGTCAATTGATGGCTAGTGGAGCACCTAAAAAGCTAATTCAAAATCCAGTTAGTTCCACGCTTAAGTACTTGCAAAATCACTTTGTGAAATTTGGGTTAGCTTAGTTGATAGGAGAAAATTAATGGATATTTTAGAAAGATTGTTAAAGGGTGCTCACGTATCTGCTGCTGATCCTGGATTTGAGAAGGTTTCAGCTATTATTGATAAGAATTCATTGCTGGAACAAGATTTAAATTGTAATCGGCATACACATGCTGAACAGCATCAGTTGTTAGAAAAGATTATGCAACAAAAGATTGATCCGACTACTCAAGTTTCACTGCCGTTCCATACGGATTTTGGTCCTCATATTTTTTTGGGAAAGAATTGTTTTATTAATAAAAACTCGATGTTTGTTGACCTTGGTGGCGTTTATTTTGGTAATCATATTTTAGTTGGACCGAACGTTACCTTTACGTCTTTGAACCATACCCTTGATCCAACGCACCGTTGGGACGTTAACAGTGCATCCGTTCACATTGAAGATAATGTCTGGATTGGCGCCGATGTGACCATTTTGCCGGGAGTAACGGTCTGTAAAAATGCTGTTATTGGTGCTGGTTCTGTTGTGACTAAGGACGTAAAAGCGAACACGGTCGTGGTAGGAAGCCCAGCTCATTTCTTAAAAGCGATATAATGGATTTGATGATAAAATCACGTTTGATCTAGAAAGAAAGGTAAAGGAAAATGCACGCCAAATTAAGTAAATTTCATGGACTGCAAAAGACACTTGGATCTCAATTCAATCAGTATCTTACGACTAACCTCCCAAAGGAAAAAGTAAGGGGATTATTGGTTGATAAGAATGGAACCAAGACATCCGTTTTAATCATTACGAAGACCGAGTTGCTTATTTTTCAAGATGGGAATCAAACTTTTTCTCACCGGTCCTACCCACGTAACATGATTGAGACCATGACTTTTGTGAGTGGGGTTCCCAACGGCGCCCTTAAATTTCAGATTAGAAATCAAAAGTTTAATTACCAAAACATTGTGTACGGTCGGGTCTATGACTTTACCCAGTCCGTTTTAAAGCGTGGACTTACTGCTGCTAAATATGACAACACGATTCGTGGCGAAAGCAATTATCTCACTAACGCCGACCATGGTAAGGAAGTGGATCGGTTGCGAGTGGCCATGCAAAATGGAAAACTGAGTCGTTATGAGTATGACGACCTAAACGGTTCCATTTCTAAGGCTGGTAAGTAGAAGTAGATTGATGTTTCCATATCAAGTTGATCAAGAAATTTCATTACGGCTTCCGGATCAAGCGGGAGATGCCCAACACCTGTATCAGTTGGTTAATAATTCCCGTACTACGATCGCAAGGTGGTTGCCGTGGGCTAATTCGATGAGATCAGTAAAGTCCGAGCAGCAGTTTTTGACACAAGCCTTGGCACATTATCGTGCTGGAGATTCGGTTAACTTATTGATAATTTATCGGGATCATATTGCTGGGATGATTAGTTTTAATTCGTTTGATGTTAACCAAAAGCAGGGTGAAATGGGATACTGGCTTGGCAATCAGTACACTGGAAATGGGATTGTGCATCGAGCCGTCCTTTCCATGTGTCAAATTGGATTTTATAACTATCATTTGAATCAAATTCATATCAAAGCTGTGGTTGACAACGATCGTAGTAATCAGGTTGCCAAACGAGCTGGTTTTCATCTAAATCAGGTAATTCAAAATGGCATTTTAATCAACGGTGTGGGTTATCAAACCAATGATTGGATCATGAAAAAAAGTGAATTATAAAGTAAGCTCATCAGTCTATCAGGTCTGATGGGCTTTTTGACGTCTTAAAAACGGACTCAGGAAAACGGAAGTATTATAATTGGACTAATGTAATGCTTTAATTACAGTGAAAATTAAATTAATGATGATGTTATTAACAAAGTGAGGTGCTTCAAATGAAATTTAGATACGCAAACGGGGTTCCTGAACACGTCAGCACGGTCACATCGAATCTTTTTAAAGCTGGTTCGGATCCTAAGGTGATTTCTTTTGGCGGTGGGATGCCCGCTCCAGAACTATTTCCAGTTGATGAAATTAGGGCCGCTGCCAACAAGGTTTTCGATCAGTATGGACAAGTGGTTTTACAGTACTCCCAGTCGCTTGGATACGAAAAATTAAGAAAACAGATCGTGGACATCATGAAGGAGCGCCACGTTGATACGGCGGTTAGTAACGTGGGAATTGTGACAGGGTCGGAACAGGCCATTGACATTGTTTCACGGATGTTGATTAACCCTGGCAATGTGGTTCTGACTGAGGATCCCACCTATCTCTCAGCGATTGATGTTTTTAAGTCGTATGGGGCTAAAATAGTTGGCATTCCCATGGACGAAGACGGGATGAAAACGGATGAGTTAGAAAAATTAATTCAAAAATATCCGACCGCCAAGTTTATTTATACGATTCCCAACTTTCAAAACCCAACTGGAAGAACCATGAGTGAAGTACGACGTAAAAAATTGGTCCAGATTGGGGAAAAGGCCGGAATTCCTATTTTGGAAGACGATCCGTATGGGGCCATCCGTTACGCTGGTGAGTATTTGCCGCCACTCAAGCACTTTGATCACGATGGTGGCGTTATTTATCTGAGTTCATTTTCTAAGATTCTGGCGCCGGGATTACGGCTAGGTTGGTTAGTGGCAGCACAAAATTTCATGGATAAATTTATCCTGTTTAAGCAAAATGCCGATCTTCACACCGATAATCTGACGCAGTACATCGTCTCCCAGTATCTGAGTGACGTTGACATTCACGAGCACATTAAAAAGATTACTGATACCTATGAACACCGGGCTAACCTAATGATGCAACAAATTGATAAGTATTTTCCTAAAAACGTTCGCCACAGTAAGCCTGAAGGTGGCATGTTTATCTGGGTGGAAGTTCCAGGAGTAAATACGGAAGAATTATATCAGACGTGTCTCAACAATAACGTGGTTTTTGTTCCCGGATCCGCTTTTTATGCTGATGATGCCCAACCGGGGACGTTCCGACTTAATTTCTCAAACATGAATGATGAAGAGATTAGAGAAGGGATCAAACGAATGGGAAAGGCTATTTCCGAAGTCGTTGGTCAATAAAACTAAAATAGCACCTAACTCATGCGAGTTAGATGCTATTTTTATTTATCTTTTATCCAATGAAGCTAAACTCGTGGATTTCTGTCCTAACTGCTTCTCGAGTTGTTTTTCCTTGTTAAATTCGTTGTTGTAATTGTAATCTTTAGGATTAACCGGCTTAAACCCTTTCGGATGATAGAAGCGCAGGAGATTTTCCTTGTTCAGTTTATCCGACAGTTCTAGTTCGGTGTTAACCTGCTTTTGGTTTTTGTTGATCTGTTCCTGTTGTGGTTTGGTGGGATGAAGCGGACGCTTGGTTCTATTATCGTAGACCGTTCCGTTAGCTGACGTGTACTGCGGTGAAACCCAGTCACGGTTTCTAAAGGCCACGACCTGATCGTGTTGTTTTGAGAAGAGATCGGTTCCAAACTGAACGTACGGTTTGGAGTTAACACCCAAGAGGTGCAAGATCGTTGGCAAAACGTCGATTTCACCGCCATACGTGTGATGGATCTTCCCACCGGTCGTTCCCGGCATGTTGATCATGAAAGGAACCCTTTGAATCTGGCTATGATAGTAAGAGTTCCAGTCGTTTGGCTTTACCCCTAACAGTGGTGCCAAGCTCCGTTCGTCCTGATCCATTAGGCCGTAGTGGTCACCGTAAATCACGATCATCGAGTTCTTATCGAGTCCCGTTTGGTGGAGATAGTCATAGAATTCTTTGACGGACTGATCGAGGTAGTGGGCGGTCACAAAGTAGTTGTTGACCTCTGGATTATCGGTGTTGGCGGTCTTAAACCGCATCTGTTTCTGATCCTTTTCGTCCAGAACGTACGGTAAGTGATTGGTAACAGTCAGATACTTGGCGTAGAACGGTTGTTGGAGATTTTCCAAGTATTTGTTGGAATCTTGAAAGAGGAGTTTGTCCTTTAATCCCATGCCTTCGGTTCGATCACCCTTTAAGCTGTAGTCCTTAGAACTAAAGAAGTACTGGAAACCAAGACGCTTGTACGTATTATTGCGGTTATAGAAGTTGGCGTCGTTACCGTGGAAAACGGCGGAGGTGTAGTTTTGCTGCTGCTTCAGGATGGCAGGAGCAGCTTGAAACGTGTTGGAATTTCCGTACTGTGAGAAGAGCGAGCCTTCCGGCAGACCGTACGTACTAGTTTCCAGCATGTTTTCTGCGTCAGCCGTTCTTCCTTGTCCGACCTGATGATAGAAGTTATCAAATGAATTGGTCGATTGACTGTGGTAAATCTTGTTTAGAAATGGCGTAACTTCTTTGCCATTGATCTTCTTGTCGATCAAAAACTGTTGGAAGCTTTCCAGATGAATGATAATCACGTTTTTACCACGAGCTGAACCGTACATTGCTGGATTGGGAGCGGCATAGTGACTATTAGTAAACTTGAGGATGTCATTAAGATCAGATTTCTTAGCGGTAGACCGAGCAATGTTGGTCTGAATCGATTTGGTCCAGTCATAGACAGTGTAGTTATCGATCCCGATATATTTGACGATGTCATTCTGCTTGCTTTGCGTACTTGATTGAGCAAACAAATTGGGATTATCAATGTGAGTTAGCACAAGATTGAGAATTAAAAAGAGAAATCCGATGCCAGTTGTAAGGAAGCTCCACCTTAGTTTTAAGGGATGCCGGTCGATTTTGATAACCCGAAACAGTAGTAATAGAATCACAATTACTAGGTCCAACCAGTAGAACGCATCCCACTTATTAATCAGGGCGGTGGCACTCGTAATTAACCCACCATTTAAGTTAGAATGGCCAGTTGTCATTGTGTCGGCGGTCATGAAGCCAAGGAAGCCTCGGAAATACACGATGTTTATGTATAGTAAGACGGTGTTTAAGAAATCAATGAAGATGATAAACGGATAAAACAGTTTCGCGGGCTTTAGGTACAGCGCCAAACTGAGGGTAATAATAATCGCGGCGAGCGGATTTATTAGTAAAATAATGTTGTGTTGCATCCGACTAGCGGGAATCAGGTAAAAGACGTGATAGTATGCGTAAACCGTTTTAAACCAGAACAGCGCGACAAGTAAGATGAAGAAGCCAATCCGAGTGTTGAAGACGTGAAGAATTTTTTTGATGATTTTCAAATTTAGACGTTCCTTTATGTATTAAAAATTATGTAAGTTATTGCACAATTAATATCTTATCATACTGAGAAGTTTTGCGACTGTTTACGTTGCTTTTGTATACACATAAGTATATACTTTAATTGCTGTAAGAATCCAATAAATGGAGGCTTGTAAATATGAATGAGACCAAGATCGTAAAATGGGGTAATTCTCAGGGAATTCGAATTCCGAAAAAAATGTTGAAAGAAATTGGCATTGATAATCCTGATAATCAAAAAGTTAAAATGGAAGTTAATAAGCAAAAGAACGAAATTTTTATTAAAAAAGAGGGGCATGAGTCCAGATTAATGAAAAAGTATGGCTACCTTATGGATCAACCTAAAGACGGTGAAGTTGATTGGGGCCACGACGTAAGAAATGAAATTATTCCGTAAAACTAGTGCCTGAGGTGGTACGTGATATCGACACCATAGGGCACTAATACTTGTGAAAGAAGGAGTTTGAGTGACCAATTCTAATGATTCAAATTTTCAGGATGGTGACGTAGTTTGGGTGAATTTTTCTCCCACTAATGGCCATGAACAACAAGGACGGCGTCCAGCTGTAGTAGTTTCAATTGGTGACTTGGAAAGGTTGGCCGGAGTAGTTTGGGTAGTTCCCATCACATCGACCAATAAAAAAAGGCTGTCAGTACCAATCAATGCGAACATCGGCAATCATGGTATCGATGGTCAGGTATTAGTGGGACAAATCAGATCGATTGATCCACTATCGCCACGTAGAGACGTTGAAAGGGTTGGTCAATGTCCACCAGATACCCTTACTGAAATTCATCAAAGTATCGATATGATCCTTCATCAGTGAGTTAGGTTATGAGAATTTTTAAGTAATACAAAAAAGACTTCAAATGACTTTTAACAAGCCAATTTGAAGTCCTTTTTATTATTTAATTTTCAAAATCTTGCATCATTTCATCCACCACTTCTTTGACACTCTTAATGTCATGGATGTCGTTGATTCCAACGTCGATGGAGATCACCCCATCATCCAGTTTGCCGTCAAGCATGGCGGGTCGAACCCCACCAGCCTCACGAGTTTGTTGATAGGTATCCTTAACACCGTTGTTAAATTCCTTGGCCCATTTATCAGCCATTGGGTTCTTGATGGAACGTTGGTTAGGTGAAACAAGGACAACGTCATCAACCGTGGAGTCGATGATCTTTTGTTTAGCGGCGTATGAAGTCCGGTTTTCGTCGGTTACGATAAACCGCGTTCCGACGTAGACACCCTGAGCACCGAGGGCAAAGGCAGCTCGCACACCACGAACGTCCATGATGCCACCAGCGCCAACAACGGGGATGGAAACGGCGTCCACAATTCGTGGAATGGTAGTGAAAGTGCCAAGTCCAGTGGTTGGGATAATGCCTCCCTCGTCGTAACCAGTGGCAATTAAGATGTCGACACCGAGGGTCTCGGCCTTCTTTGCTCCTTCAACCGACGGATTGAGTTCCCGAAAGATCAAGGTACTCCCAGAATCCTTGATTTCCTTAAATAACTTTGGATTAATGGCTCCAGATAAAATGAAGATTCGAACTCCAGCATCGAAAGCGGCCTTAAAGGTCTTGTCAGGATAAGCAAAGTCGTCTTCACTGTTTACGATCATGTTAACCGCGAACGGTTTGTCAGTGAGCTTCTTAGCCTCCGCAATCTGCTTCTTCAGCATTTCGGTGGCGTCTTGATCAGGACGTGTTTTACCAGCATTGGGGCCAAGTGTTCCCATTCCACCAGCGTTTGAGACGGCAGCTACGAACTTGGCGTCGGTCAACCAGTTTAATGAAGCTTGAATAATGGGATATTTAATTCCTAAAATTTTAGTAATTGGACTTGTTTTCAATTGAATGACTCCTTACTTATTATTAGTTAGTTACACATACATATTTTAGTAGAAAATGCATTAGAAGCAAACTAAAACGATTTGTGATTGATTGAATGACAGTTGAATTAATCTGTAACTTCCATTAAAGCTTGCAATGACCGTGGTTACGTTCCCTTCAAAAATCATTAGTCATTTGGTGAAGTGAAATCCTTATAATGAGCAGTATGTTAAAAGGGGCGAAATGATGAAAAAAGGAAAATTAAAGCGGTGGCACAAGGTTGTCATCGCACTTGTAATTATCGTTATTATCTTAATTTTTGTGGGAACCTACTTTCTATTTAACTTCGCGTTCAAGCGGGGTGGATACAGTACCCAGGTCGGCGAGAAGGTGAATACCACTTGGATCAAAAAACAAAATCCGCAGGTTTGGCACCAGACTAACAAGAGTGGGTTGAAGCTAACGGCGTACTACTTGCCCGCTAAAACAACCACCAATAAAACGATGATCGTGGTTCATGGCTACGGGAGTACGGGACACAAGATGAATAACTACATTCGGATGTTCCACGATGATGGTTACAACGTGTTGGCACCGGATGATGAATCGTTTGGTTGCAGTCAGGGAGAATACGCTGGCTATGGCTGGAAGGATCGTTCTGACATCGTGACCTGGATGAACATGATCAACCAGAAAATACCAACTGGTCGGTTGGGAATGTTTGGGATTAGCATGGGCGCCGCGGCCGTGTTGTTCACGTTGCCAAAAGCTCCCCATAATGTTGACTTTGCGATTGCCGACTGTGGCTACAATAGCATCTACGACGAGTTAAAATACGAACTCGGCACGTTGTTCCATCTGCCAACCTTCCCGATCCTGCCGATTGCTAGGATCTACGGTAACATCTTCGCCAAGTATGATTTTTACGCTGCCAATACGAAACAGACGCTAGCTCACAACAAAATTCCGCTCTTCATCATCCATGGAAATGCGGACAAGTTTGTTCCCGTAAAAGACGCGTACATTAACTACCAAAATGATCATGGTCCGAAGCGGTTGTGGATTGTGAAACATGCGACGCATGCGGATTCCTTCAACAAAGAAGGCCATGTGTACGTGAAAAAGACCAGGGCGTTTTCGGAACAGTACTTTAAGTAGGATTTGGAAATAAAAAAAATCAAAGTAATTAATTGATTTAACGCTAAGAATGTGTTTGAGTGATGATAATTAATGAAGTATAGAGGAGGTCAGGGATGAGAAAAATATGGAAATGGATCGTTGGGATTGCGGTTGTTCTGGTCGTCGTCGGACTTGGTGCATATCAGTTTGGGTACAAACCCGCTCAGTCGCCCAAAACCGTCACACTAGGCTCATATGGTCCTGATACTCAGGTATGGGAATACATTGCCAAACTACCTGAAACCAAGAAAGCCGGAATTAATTTACAGGTCAAAGACTTTTCTGATGGTGTAAGTCTAAACAAGGCTACCGTTGAGGGTCAGGTTGACGTAAATGCCTTTCAGATGGAAAGTTACTTGAAATACTTTAATCAAAATAACAAGAAGGGCAAACTAGCAGTTCTAGGGACCACTTATCTTGAACCAATGGGACTCTATTCTCACCGGTATAAGTCCGTCAATGCGATTCCCGATAAGTCGACGATTGCGATTTCTAGTAATCCGGCCAACACGGCTCGTAGTTTAAAACTCCTCCAGAGTGCTGGTTTGATTAAGTTGGGTGGAGAACCTAAGAATGGGCTTTATCAACCCAGAAACGTGACGGATAATCGCAAGGATTTGAAATTCCGTGAGGTTGATGACCACACGGGTCCACGTTTGCTGAATGATAAAACCGTTGCGGCCGTCGTCATTGGCAACACTATGGCACTTCAAAGTAACCTGAACGTGAAAAAGGATGCCATTTATCATGAACAACTGAATGAGGACACCAAGGGCAATATTAATGTGATTGCTACGAACGCTAAGAACAAGAATGATCCTAACTACAAGAAGTTAGTGAAGTTATATCACAGTAAGCCGGCACAGAAATACATTAAAGAGAAGTTTCATGGAACCAAAATTGATGTAAATAAACCAGCCAGTTATTTTAACTAGCAGGGTTAAACGGGACTAAAGAGAGGTTAAGTGCTCTTTGGTCCTTTTTTTGTGGTTAAAAAATACGAATAATTACAAGAAGTTTCGTAAACGGTTAACTAGTGATGAAATATAAGTTAAACATTGAAAATGGTGCGTTATTTTCACAAGTATGCCACAGAAGATGTGAAGAAAGGCGTATTTTCCGTGTTATTCTTTAGACACTCCAAAACATATTGCTTTCACAACGCTTTTCTTACTTCTGGAGACACATAGCTTCACACTCCCCAAAATGCCACTTAGTAATAAGTGGCATTTTTGTTTGGAAAATAAAAACCGATTAAGTGACTAACTTAATCGGTCTTAAATGTTATTCAAACGTAGCATGAACCATGTAGCGCTTTTTATTTAGATCCACTCGCTTGTTGATGATATCGTACATCAGTTGAGCGGAGTATTTTCCCATTTTGTACGCATCCGTTCGGATACATTTGGTGCGTGGGTTAATTAAATTAACGATTTTAGAACTCACAAAGCCCGTGATATTTGGAATTTTTTCTTTATCAATCACGTTGTTTCGCAGTAATCGTGGCAGGAGGTGCAGTAACCATTGTTCCGTCAGGCAGAAGATTAAACTGTTGGGCTGGCGCTTTAACTCTCTCACGATCTCATGGTAGGCCTGATTTAAGGACGTCTTGGAGTGACCCGGTTTGACAATGGTGATATCAGGTTCGGGGTACACGTATTTAATTCCCGCAATTCGTTCCCGAACTACCTTCATTTCACTTTCAGCGTTGGTAACCAGAATTAACTTCTGAATGCCTAGGTTATTTTTAAAAAAGGAGCCAGCTTTTTGGGCAATCTCAAAGTTGTTGGCAACGATGTTGTAGAAGAAGCCGTCATTAATCGATTTGTCGGCTAGGATGACCGGAAAGCGTGGCTTTAGTAGTTCGGCAATGTCCTTAATGTGTTCGTTGACAGGATGAATGATCGCGCCCCTGATCAAGCTCGTATCCAGAGAGAGAAAGAGGTCCCGCTCGTTTTTGTATTTACTGGCGGAATTGATTAGTAACGGAATGTACTTATACTTTGATAATTGGTCTTGAATCCCCTCAAACATCCGAATCGAGAAGGGATCTTCAATATCAGAGACACCTACCGCAATGATACTCCCACTGTCATTTTGGCGACTGAGTCGACGAGCCATTGAGTTCGGCACATACCCGAGATGACTAATGGATCTTTTGATCCGATTCGCCGTATTCTTGGACATCGAATTCAAATGGTTATTTAAGAACCGTGAAACGGTTGCTGTCGACACATTGGCATGCCTGGCAACGTCAGTAATGGTGACACGTTTCTTGTTCATTTTTCACTTCCTCAATTTATTTCATAAATGATTACATAAAAATATCATATCCAATAAAATTATAAAAAGCAAAATGTTATTACATAATACTTAGATTAATCATAAGAATTTGGAGAAAATTGAGTAAGCGGTTAACCACTTACGTATTTAGGTATTGGATAGTGAAAACGGCTCATTTTCATTGTTACAGGTTAAAAGTGGGACAAATGGCGGTCTAGCGCAGTTAAGAGGCATTCTTGCTTGTAGAATTTCTGAAATTTCTTATTGGTTTACAACTTGACCGCCGTGTATCGCTGAAGGTGCAATGTTAACGAGAGAAACGAGGAGGTTGACTTGTGAAATTTATATGGGATTTTAAATAATTTGGGCAAACGGTTAACTATAGGCGGAGTAGTAATTTACTGCGCAAAAAGGGTCTGATTTGTGAAAATAAATTGTAAAATGGGACCGTACTAGCGATTTCATTCTCTATAATTATAGATAAATCAACCAAGAGAAGGTGTAAGCGATGGGCAGAGGATAGCTTCATGAAACGTTAAAAGTTCCATGAATTCAGCAACGAACTAGAGAAAATAGACGGTTATTCTTATAAGAAAACCGTGAATATTCATTATGTAGCTTCCAAAAAAATAATTAAAAGATCAATACTTTAAAACAAACTAGTTCCTAAATGTGGTTACAAGTGTGAGGGATAAAACATAAATAAGTAGACAAACATATAAAAAGATCCTGGCGGTTTCTTTAATATCGAGTTAATTAATTTTAAGGGTGGGCTTTTTGGCGTTAATGCTTGTACGCATGACTAGTGAGTAAGTAAAACTCGTGATGGTTTCCTCACTGCAAGGGGATGGAGGGAAATAAAACAATTTGACGAAGATCATCATTATCAAATTGCTTCTTTAAAAGCAAATCTCATTCATAAAAACACTCCCAGAAAATTGTGAGATTTGTCAGTAAAAATTTCAAACGCATTGACAGTTTAGTTAATAACGTTGGTATGCAGAGGAGAAACAATCCGAGTACTAGTACGTAATGGTTTAAAGTATGAGAACTTAAAAGAGGGACCTTGTCATGACAAGGTCCCTCTTTTTTACTGATAATATTTTATTTAATGGCGTGTTTTAAAACGTTCTGGGCCACAAAGGTGGCATACTTTGGAGCTCCTTGATTATTTGGATGAGCTTGGTCCGAATACAACCAGCTTGGATGTTGATTGATGTAATCGTTCCAGTCAATAATGTATAGATTCTTATATTTCTTTTGCGAGTCCTTTAGCATGGCGTTTACTGAGTTTTGCCATGTTTCGGTTGGAATGTGAACGTTAATCCAGAAGACATTTCGTTTTGGTCCGGCAATATCCATGATTTGTTTCATGGTTTCTGGAGAAATATTCCCGTTCGTTCCAAGTCCGATGACGACGTTTTTCCCTAGTAATCCCTGATTAGCTAAACTCTTAATGTCAGGAACCGCTGCAGCGGGTTGACGTGAAACTTGAGCGTCAATGTAAAAACGGGGAAAAATCTTCTGTAAATCATCGTGTCCAGCTAACATAACGGAGTCACCAACTGCAGTCCCAGAGAGGTTCTGTGCCTCCTTCACCTGGGCAGCCGTTAAGCCATTCTTTTCTAATTGACTTTGATCCTTGTTTGAACTTTTAACTTTTTTGCCACTCTTAATATCTTTAGCAAGATTCTTATTGTTTTCTTTTTCAGTTTTAGCATTTTTCTGAATTCGATTAGCAAGCTCCGTATGGTTAGCTTGCTTAGGATTAACGGTCGTTGACTGGAGGATTCCCACGCCACCAATGATGGCCAAAACGCCTAGAATAATCTCACGAATCCTAGTGTGACTCATGAAACGATATAGTTCACTAAAAAGTTGTTTGTAGTCGTATTTACCGAAGGGAACTTCCACAAAGCGATACGATAATTCTGAGATTCCAACGATCAGTAAAATTTCGACAACGGCGTATAGCAACTGATGGTCAGCTACGTTTTTAAATTTATCTTCAAAAAAGATAAAGACGGGCAGTTGATAAACATAGATTTCATAGCTCCGTGATCCGATCCAGTCAAAGATTGGATTAGTCATGAGCCAGTTCCATTTTCCGATATTGGATAGGATGGCCCACATGATCAGGACCGTAAAGAGTGAAAATAGAACCATTCCACCGCGATAGAGGAATTTGGACTGAGCGCCAACGGTAAAAATGAGCCAGACCATACCAACAACACCGACCAGTCCAACAATGTCGAAGAAAATCTTTTGTCCCTGATCAGAGTTTTTAACCGTTCGACTGCTAGGCCAGATAACGGCGAGGGCAGCTCCCAATAGAATTGAGAACATCCGGGTATCAGTTCCATAATAGACACGGCTTGGATCAGTTCCAGGCTTGAATAGTACGGCCATGAGGATGGCCGACAAGATTGATAATCCAATGGCAACGAAAAAGACGCTCTTTTTGTTTAAACGACCATGTTTGTTTTTATTGAAAAGGTACAAAAGGATGACGATAATTAAGGGCCAAATTAGGTAAAATTGACCTTCAATTGCTAACGTCCACAAGTGGGTGAACGGTGATTCTGATCCTGCAAAATTCTGAAAGTATGACTGTCCGTTAGCAATTTCATACCAGTTATAGACGTACGCAAGGTTAGTAACCACGCTCTGCCATAGGTTTGCTAACAAATTTCGTTGAAATAAAGTGATGTAAGTTGCCGTTGCAAATAACATTACGATCAACGTCGGGTATAGACGTTTTAATCTTTTGTACCAAAAGTGACCGTAACGAAAGTGACCAGTTGATTGATATTCATTAATTAAATGGTCGGTAACTAAGTATCCTGATAGTGTTAAGAATACTGGAACCCCTAAATATCCACCACTGAAAATATTTTGATTAAGATGGTAGAGAATTACGCAGATAACTGCTAGGGCTCTCAGTCCTGTAAACCCAGTAATAAAACGATTCTTTGAAGTATTTGTTTCCATAATTAAAATTCCCTACTAATTAATAATTATTAAATTCCGACCAAAAAAGACTGCCAAACAACATTATTTGACAGTCTTTTCACTTATGGTTCATTAAGTTAATTTAGTGTCTAAAATGATGTGCTTTTCTTACGCGATACCAGACAAACGCACCAATGCCGACAATTAAAATGACAATTATGCCACCGATCATCCATGGGGTATGATCCCTTTTAGCTGATTTTTTTGTTCGATCGTCTTTTTTAGCTTGTTTGTCTTGCTTACTTTGCTTCTGATTGTTTTGCTGCTTTTGGGATTCTTGCTTGGCTTGATTCTTTGAGTTATCTTGCTTTTTATTTTGTTGATTAGGTTGGTTCTGATTGACTTTCTTGTCAGTAGAATCGGCTTTGCCTTGGTTAGCGTTACCCAGCTTTTCGCTATTATCATCTCCATTGGTTTTGGCTCTGTCATTTGCGTTACCAGTCTGGGGATCGGATTTGGCATTGTTTGCCGGTGTTGTGGCATTTCCGCCTTGCCAATTACCTGTCTGGCCTGCTTGATTGAGTGGTTGATAAGCAATTGTGACCGTCATTGACTGGCCACCAGCTGGGTAGGTGTTGCCACCATTATCAGCTCGGTTACTTCCAGCGACATATCCGGGGATGTTAGGAACATCATTGGATAAATCAAGCATACTGTTGGGAGCACCGTAAATGACTTTACTAGAACGGATTGGTTGTCCGGTTAGGGCGTTGACGTATTGAACAACAACACGTCCTTGAGCGGTACTCTCCGAAACGTTTGGATCAGCATGAACCGAGTTTGGATGGCTTATAAAGAATCCACCACTAAATAGAGTAGTACCAACTAAAAGTGAAAGGGCAATTTTCTTAATGTTCATCATAACCATCCTCGCTATGTATTTTGTTATAAAACCCAGAAGCCATTATACAACAAAATGGGGGGGTAACTAGAGCGAATAAAAAAAATCATTTCCAAAATAAATGGAAATGATTCTTTTGATTTTTATTGATACTCAATCGTTGCCGGTGGCTTACCCGTAATGTCGTAAAGAACCCGATTGATTCCGGGTACTTCATCGACGATTCGTGATGAGACCTTGCTTAAGACATCCCACGGAATTTCCGCAAATTCCGCAGTCATCCCGTCAACTGAGTTAACGGCACGAATATTAATAGCCTCATCGTAGGTTCGTTCGTCACCCATGACACCAACCGTCCGAATCCCAGGTAGGGCAGTGAAGTACTGCCAAACTTTCTTGTCAAGACCGGCTTTTTTAAACTCATCACGCAGGATTGCATCGGAGTCCCGCACTTTCTTTAATCGTTCAGGAGTCACATCACCGATAATTCTGATTGCAAGACCTGGACCTGGGAAGGGTTGACGCCAAACCATTTCGTCTGGCATGCCAAGCTTCTCACCAATTTCGCGAACTTCATCTTTGAACAACTTGTTTAAGGGCTCGATTAATTTGAATTTAAGGTCCTTAGGAAGGCCACCAACGTTATGGTGGGATTTGATCGTCTGGGCGGTGTCAGTTCCTGATTCAATGACATCCGTGTATAACGTTCCCTGAGCTAAGAAATCAACGTCCTTGAACTTGCGAGCTTCCTTTGAGAAGGTGTCGACAAAGTCTTTACCGATGATCTTACGTTTCTTTTCGGGATCAGTCACACCCTTTAGCTGTGATAAAAATTCGTCACTTGCATCGACAAAATCAATGTTTAAACCGAATTCATCTCCCAAAGTGTGTAAGACCTGTTGAGCTTCATTTTTACGTAACAGACCGTGATCCACGAAAACGGAGATCAATTGATCACCAATGGCACGGTGTAACAGAACGGCAACCACACTGGAATCAACTCCACCGGAGAGACCCAGCAGGACCTGCTTGTCGCCGACTTCTTCCTTAATGTTCTCAATGGCATCATCAATGAAGTCATCCATGGACCAGTTGTCCTTAGCATGAGCAATGTCAAAGACAAAGTTGTGCAGCATCTGATTGCCCTGCTTGGTTAGGTTAACTTCGGGATGAAATTGGACGGCGTAGATTCCCTTGTCGGGATCTTCCATGGCTGAAATGGCACACTGCTCACTAGTAGCGGTCACCTTAAAACCGTCTGGAACCTTGGTAACGAAGTCCCCATGGCTCATTAAAACGGTTTGATCAGCATCAAGGCCCTTGAAAGTTCCAGAATCATTACTGGTAACTTTGATTTCAGTGGGACCGTACTGACTGTCGTCGGCGGTCGTTGTTTCGCCACCCTTTAAATCGTGGGCGAGTAGTTGCATTCCGTAACAGATTCCCAGAATTGGAATTCCCATGTTCAAGATCTCAGGATCGACGTCTAGGGCATCTTTGCCGTTCACACTGTTGGGTCCACCAGAAAAGATGATTCCCTTTGGGGCGATCGCCCTTACTTCTTTGGCAGTGATGGTGTGTGGTTTTAGTTCTGAATAAACCCCCATGTCACGAATGCGACGGGTGATTAGTTGGTTGTATTGACTACCAAAGTCGAGAACTAAAATCTCATCATAATCACGTTTTTTTGTACCAGTTGCCATCAAATTCCTCCTACTTATCGATTGAATAGTTTGGTGCGGATTTGGTGATTTGCACATCGTGTGGATGTGATTCGCGTAGTCCTGCATTAGTAATTCTAACAAATTGAGCGTTATTAATTAAGTCGGAAATAGTGTGGGAACCGGTGTAGCCCATTCCAGAACGTAATCCTCCAGCAATCTGGAAGAGGACGGTTGAGACGTCCCCTTTATAAGGAGTTTGCCCCTCAATTCCTTCTGGAACGAGTTTCTTTTCTTCTTTAACCTTACCTTGGAAGTAACGGTCAGATGAGCCATTTTCCATGGCTGCAAGAGATCCCATACCACGATAGGCTTTGTACTTTTTACCGTCGGCACCCGTGTAAACGTCACCAGGGGCTTCGGTAGTCCCCGCTAGCATACTGCCAAGCATGACGGCACTACCACCAGCGGCGAGCGCTTTGACGATGTCACCGGTGTACTGCATTCCACCATCAACGATGATTTGTTTACCGTAATCAGCAGCGACTTGAGCAGCGTCGAAAGCAGCGGTGATTTGAGGAACCCCAACGCCAGCCACAATGCGAGTGGTACAGATTGAGCCAGGACCAATCCCGACCTTAGCAATGTCAACCCCAGCGTCAAAGAGGGCTTTAGCCCCCGCACCGGTAGCGATATTTCCAGCAATCAAGGTTTTGTCTGGGAACTTGCTTCTGATTTCAGCAATTTTATCTAGGACACCCTTGGAGTGACCGTGGGCGGTATCGATGATGACGGCATCTGCGCCAGCATCAAATAATAATTGAGTTCGATCGAAGGTATCATTGGTTACCCCAACGGCCCCCGCTACTAATAAATGACCATCGTCATCCACTGCAGCGTTGTCGCCGGTAACCTCAGCAGTTTTAACCGTTTTAACTTCGGCCGCTTGATCTTTTGCGCTCATGTTCTTGTGAACTACTCCTAGTCCACCATTTTGAGCCATCGCGATTGCCAAAGGTGCCTCTGTGACAGTATCCATACTTGCACTTAGAACGGGTAGGTTAAGCTTTAAGTTCTTGCCTAAAGTCGTTCTTAAGTCAACTTGGTTTGGTAATACGTCACTTGCTGCAGGAATTAGAAGAACATCATCAAATGTTAATCCTTGTTTCCCGAATTTATAATTCCAATCCTTCATCGTACTCCTCCTATTGTTCAGTTTTTTATAAATTATTAATAGAATACCATAAAAAACGTTGGACTATCAATGATAACTCGAACAATTTTTATTTGGTTAACGTTAATCATATGTAGTTGTCAGCTGGTTGATTTATTTGAGGGGACAAGACATGCTAATTCAATAATGGTAAAATCTACGTATATATCTTTAGCATGGTTTTAAATGAAGTAATTTAATAGAAAGATGGGAAAATTATGGACGACAAATTTAAGAAAGTTAGAGGGATGTCAGACATTTTGCCTGACGAGACCAGTATTTGGCAACGAATTGAAGACACCGCACGCGACGTCTTTTCCAGATACGACTTTCATGAGATGCGAACCCCACTAGTTGAGAAGACCCCAGTCTTTACAAGGACTTCTGGTGATAGTTCGGATATCGTGACAAAACAGATGTATAGTTTTCAGGATAAAAGTGGGCGTGATATCTCACTTCGACCTGAAGGAACCGCTGGAGTGGTACGTTCGTTTGTTGAAAACAAGCTCTTTGGACCTGAACATCCAAAGCCCGTCAAGGTTTACTATATGGGCGCCATGTTTCGTTATGAACGTCCGGGTGCTACCCACAACCGTGAGTTTCATCAGATTGGTTGTGAATCGATTGGGGCCACAAGTCCACAAATTGACGCTGAGACGATTGCGTTAGCCCTCGACATTTTCAAGGGTGTTGATATTAACGATTTAAAGGTTGAGATTAACACCCTGGGTGACGAAGTGAGCCGCAAGCGTTATCATGATGTTTTAGTTGATTATTTCTCACAGTATGAGGATCAACTTAGTGACGATTCGAAACGGCGTTTACAACAGAACCCTCTGCGAATCCTTGACAGTAAGGACAAGGGCGACCAGAAGTTGGTGGCTGATGCCCCGAAACTGGAAGACAGTCTGACCGACGAATCGAGGCAGTATTTCACTGACGTCTTGTCCGCTTTGGATGCCCTAGACATCCCGTACACCGTTGACGATCGGTTAGTTCGTGGTCTAGATTACTACACGGACACGGTCTTTGAAATCATGGCAAAGGATCCTAGTTTTGGTGATGATTACACCACCATCTGTGCCGGTGGTCGTTACAACCACATGGTGGAAGAATTCGGGGGACCCGAAAATACCGGTGGCGTTGGGTTTGCCTTTGGCGAAGAACGATTGGCAACGATCGTAAATTCTAACGACGACAGTAATGCCATTGATTACTTCATTGCGACCGACGTTAAAAATAAGGACAGTAAAGCCAAGAATCAGATCCTTGATGAGGCACTTAAGAAGGCGGAGGAGTTACGAAATGACGGCAACTCCGTTGAGGTTAATTTCCAGAGTCGCAGCATGAAGAGTCAGATTAAAGAGGCTAAAAAATTAAATAGTAAGAACATTATAAGACTTGAGTAATTAGAAACGAGGGCGAATTTGATCGCCTTTTTCTTTTAACTCCATATTGAAAGAAGTGAGGATTTGAGTAATAAAAAAGAAAAGATCGGGACGGTCGGTCTGACGGCGTTCGTATTATCCGCGATGGTTGGTGGTGGAATCTATGATCTGCCACAGAACATGGCGCTCCATGCCGGAGCAATTGCCCAAATCATCGCTTGGGCCCTGTCAGGACTGATTATCTGGTTCATCGTACGTTCGTTTATGACACTATCAGAAGTTCGGCCCCAATTTACCACTGGGCTATACCATTATGCCCACGCTGGTTTTGGGAACTTTACCGCGTTCTTTGTAAGCTGGGGTTATTGGATCTGTCAGTCGTTTGCCGTGGCAGCGTACTCGGTGCTACTGATGTCGACGTTAAACGCGTTTTGGCCCGGGACGTTTACCGGTGGAAATAACTGGATCTCTATTTTAGGTGGAACGATTGTGTTGTGGCTGATGACCTACCTGATCCTGAAAGGGATTCGGGTTACTAGTCACGTGGACGTCTTTGGGACAATCTGTATGTTGACGATTGTGGCCATCTTCATCATTACCATGATCGTGGTCTTTAATTGGCATGCTTTTACCACGAATATGTTTGCTGCTCAAACATTGCCGAAGGTCAACGATAAAGCCATGGGCGGTCTCTTTTCCCAGGTTCGAAACGCCATGATGACCACCATGTGGGTCTTCTCTGGAGTTGAGGGTGCAGTGGTTCTTTCAAGTAACGCCAAGAGTCAAAAGGACGTTCGTCAAGCCACCAAGTATGGTTTCTTGATTTGTTTGGTACTGTACGCCTTGGTATCAATCCTGCCACTTGGCTTACGGAGTTATGGTCAGATTGCGAACCTGCAGAGTCCTTCAACCGGGGCTTTGATGCAGATCGTTTTGGGACCTCTAGGACGATTAATCATCACCTTTGGGGTAATCGTGGCCGTCTTATCAAGTTGGTTAACGTGGGTCTTGGTCTTATCCGAAATGCCACGGGCGGCTTCAATGGACGGAACCTTCCCGAAGTTCTTTAGAAAGATGGGAAAGAACAACGTTCCGATTCACTCATTGTTCATGACGGTCTTAGTCATTCAGTTGATCATCATCTTTACCCACTTTGCGGGCAGAGCCTTCAACTTTACGTTGACAATCGTTGGAACGATGACGGTTCCACCATACTTGATTTCGATGATGTACCTGTTCAAGATCAGTCGAAATGAGAAGACGTTTAATCCGACTGGCAACAAGATTTCCGTCTCAAGAAAGAGTGCCTACTTCGTTTCCGCACTCGCAATCCTTGGAACCCTATTTATGGGATATGCCGCTGGGCTTGAGTACATGACAATTGCCTTTGTGATCTATGCAATTGGGATTCCGTTGTTTATGTATGCTAGAAAGCAGTACGCACCCAACCAGCCAATCTTTGGGAAGTACGAACGTTACTTTGCCATTGGAATTTTGATTGTGGCCGTTATCGGTGTGATTTTGCTGATTCAACCAAAACTATAAAACTAAATTTAAAGGACGATTGATTTAATTCAATCGTCCTTTTTCTATTCATTAATTTTAGTTTAAATGACGTACGTAAAGCCGCATATAACTATCCTTGTTTTGAACGTTTTGGTAAGATTATAAAATAACTAATTAAGTGGGGATTAAAGATGAGTTTTTTAATTGATTTCGTGCTTCACATTGACCACCACCTGGTTACCCTTGTTAACGTGTTTGGTAATTGGACTTATTTAATATTGTTTGCGGTCATTTTCATTGAGACCGGAACCGTGATTATGCCGTTCTTACCGGGCGATTCGCTTTTGTTTGCTGCAGCGGCATTAGCGGCCGCCAGTACCAATGATCTAAACATCTGGATCTTCGTGATTCTGTTTTTCCTAGCTTCGGCACTGGGCGACTCGCTTGATTTCTTTTTGGGTCGGAAAGTTGGAATGGCAATTACTGACAACAAGTATCTCAGCCGTTTTATTAAGCCGAAGGACTTCGAAAAAGCCCATCATTTCTTTGATAAATATGGATCGTGGGCAATCTTGCTGGGACGATTCATGCCAATTGTACGGACGTTTGTCCCGTTTGTAGCCGCCAGCAGTGACTATAGCTACCAAAAGTTCGTTAAATATAATGTGAGTGCCTGTTTCGCGTGGGTTGTACTTTGTTGCGGTGGCGGATATTTCTTTGGCAACATTCCATTCGTGAAAGAGCACTTCTCGGCGGTAATCCTGACGATTATCTTGATTACGTTGTTACCTGCCATCATTGGTGTCATTAAAACTCGTTTCACTAGTAAAAAGGACGAAGCCTAGGGCTTCGTCCTTTTATTTTCCAATCTAATGAGTCAGGGACTGAACTTGAATTAACGGAAATCCTGCAGTTCGTGACTAATTTTTTTGGTTTGAGGATAAATTTGTTGATAGATTTTGAAAAGTTGAGCATATTTATCAGCGTTAGCCTGGATTGGTTCGTAAGTCTTGCCGAACTTGATGAACTGATCAGCACAGGCAGGGAAACCGGTGAACCAACCGAGCCCAACGGCTGCGATCATGGCCGCTCCGATTCCAGGTCCTTGTTCGTTCTTTAGTGTTGTGACTGGCTTATCGAAGATGTCAGCTTGGATTTGCGTCCAGACCGCACTTTTAGCTCCGCCACCAATGGAAGTGACGTGGTCAATCGTGCACCCATTTCGTCATAAATGGTTAAAATGTCTTTCAGACTGAAGGTAATGCCTTCCATGACCGCACGGGTGAAGTCGCGTTGTACCTGGGTCCGATCGATGCCGACGAAGCTTCCTCGAATCTGAGAGTCAGCGTGGGGCATTCGTTCTCCGGCAATGTAGGGTGTAAACAGGAGACCGTTTGCCCCGATCGGTGAATTGCCAGCCTCATCGGTCATTTCGGTGAAGTCTTCATCTGGGACAAAGGTATTTTTGTACCAGGTAAGGGAATCGCCGGCAGCCAGCGTGACACCCATAGAGTAGTAGGTGTTTGGAATCGAGTGATCTTCCATTTGAAGGCGTCCACCGTAATCGGTAGAGAGATCAACTTCGTGATGGAGAACCACCCCAGAAGTTCCCACACTGACCAGGGCGTTATTCGGCGACATGATGCCCGCACCAACGGCTCCAGCGGAGTTGTCAGCGGCACCGCCGTAAACTTTGGTAATGGTCGACATGTCGGCTTCGTCGGCAAAGTCTGGGATGACGTTTCCAGCGTAATCAATGGACTGGATTAGTGGTGGGAGAATCTTTTCGGGAATTCCCAGGGCCTGACAGATTTCTAAACTCCATTTGTTGTCGTGGATGTCTAGAAGGGTGGTTCCGGTGGCGTCGGAGAAATCAACTGCGATGTTTCCGGTCATCTTAAAGCGCAGGTAGTCCTTTGGTAGTAAAAAGGTTTTCACTTTGGCCCAGTTCTCGGGTTCGTTTTCCTTGACCCAGAGTAGTTTGGTGATTGTAAAGCCCTCTAGTGGTTGATTACCCGTGATTTCAACGAACCGTTTGCCCAGTTTATCTTCAATTTCTTTTCGTTGTTTGGTGGTTCGGGTATCATTCCACAAAATGGCGGGACGAATGACCTGATTATTTTTATCTAATAAGACGAGGCCATGCATCTGACCCGAAAAACTAGCTCCGCTGATGGAGACCGGATCCACATTATCATCATTGACTAATTTTCTGATGGCAGCGATCGTGCCGTTAACCCAATCGTTGGGGTTTTGTTCACTCCAACCTGGTTGCGGTTGTGGATTGGGATACGACGTTGATTCTTGTCCCACAATGTCACCCAGTTTGTTGACCGCTGTGACTTTAACCGATCCCGTTCCGAGGTCGATTCCTAAAACGTTCTTTTCCATGTGTGCACCAACTTTCGTAAATGTTCTTGTAGTTGCTTCATTAATTTAAGATTAGCAGGTTATGTAATCGTTTTCAATGAATATTCATTTAATGTGAAAGAAACAAAAAAACAACCAATCGGATGATTAGTTGTTAAAAGAAATTATTATTCATCAATCTCCATCGCCATCTTTACCAGCTGTTTCTTAACTGGTCCCACGGCATCCCGATGTGCTAGGACAATCAAAGTGTCGCCGGCTTTAATCTTGGTGTTGCCATTGGGAATAATGTGCAGATTACCACGACTGATCGTGATGAGAATGGAGTTTTCTGGCCATTTTACGTTTTTGACCAGTTTATTTTCAATTGAACTAAATTCGTAGACGGGTACCTGAATCCTGTCCGTCTTGCTGTCAGCATTGAAGTACGTCTTGATAGCAGTCAGCCGTTCGGCCAAGGCTTGATAGATTGGTTGTCCACCCATCATATCGACCACGACGTAGGAAACCAAGACCACGAGCGCTAACGCCATGAAGTTCTTGGTGTTACCCACGAGTTCGGTAATCAGCATGATTGAAGTGAACGGAGCCTTACTAACGGCCGCAAAATAACCGGCCATCCCAAAAATCAGAAGATTATTAACGTATCCAGCTCCCAGCAGTCCTGATTGTGACATGAAGCCACCATATGCGGCTCCAATTAGTGATCCGACGGCAAGGACCGGCATGAAGAAGCCACCTGGAATCCCAGCACCATACGTAATCAAACCAAAGACGAATCGAATGATTAGGAAGACAAAGATGGCGGTCAATGGAACGTTATGAGTGGCCACCGTCATGATGACCCGACTACCACTTCCAATCGTGGTCGGGAAGAACATTCCAATGGGAATGACCATTAAGATCGGGATGGCACACATGAAATACCAAGGAATGATTTTAATTTTGGCGAACCATTTGGGAAGATCCAGCAGGCCTAAATTATAGACGTAACCTAGCACACCTAGAATAATTCCCAGAATGATCAGCTGCCAGTAGTTCTGGAGCTGAAAAATGTGACTATAGAAAATGGGAAGGATGGGTTTTAGCCCAAAGACTTTCAACGAAACAAAGTTCGCACAGATTGACCCAGTCAGTGACGAGAGCCAGACGGCTAGTGAAAAGTTCCGGTAGACACCTTCCATGACGAAGAACGTCCCGGCTAGTGGAGCACTAAAAGTTGCCGAAAGTCCGGCGGCAGCTCCAGTCGCAATCATGAGCCGACGTTCAGAACCGACTTCCTTGAATCCCTGAGCGACTCCTTGACCGATTGCACCACCTAATTGAACGGATGGACCCTCGCGACCGACGAAGATCCCGGTTCCAACGGTTAGAACTCCGGTAATGAACTTACGCCAAAGAACCGAGATCCAGTTGGTTTCGATGTTTCCGGCTAGTTGAGCTTCTACCTGGGGAATTCCGGAACCTTTAACGTCGGGGTCACCCTTCATGATGAGTCCCGTGACGATTGAGATCAGTAAGAAGAAAGGAATCACGAACCATAGGAGGTTAAGGTTGTGGTCAAGACCATGATAAATGAGTAGAGACCATTTGAGCGCCACTTGGATTAGGTAACGAAAGGACGCAATGACGGCTCCCGTTAGGATTCCAATGATGGTCGCAAAGAGGACGTATCTTAAATCTGAAAAATCGATGTGATGTGTGCGTTTTGCCAAACTTTTCATCTCCATTAAGCAATTACATTAATTGTATCACGATTATTTTTACCAAATGGATTCGATTTTCATGTAAAATGAAAGTATGAAGATAAATTAGATGGAGGAATTTATGAAGAAATCAGATGTTGTTCAAAAGTTAGACTTCTTGTATGTTCTAACGCTTATAATTGCGATCGTTGAAACAGTCTTGTTATTCCCAATCCTTGGTGGAATCATTATCGTAAGTATGCTTTGGGTTCCATTACTAGTCTTGCTGGGACTTTACATTACCTGTTTTATCATCAGCTCCCAGATGGTGAGTTCTTTAGATGATGGCAAGGTTCGTTCTGATATGTTAAGCATCAAGCCCAAATTCATCGTTGGGATTATCCTGTCGGTAGTAGCGGTGATTCCAATTGTAGGATGGGTTTCACATATCATCATGGCAATCATTATGTGGCAAGTCTTCACTAATATTAGTACGCTCAAGACTGATTTAATCGATAATGATGAGTCTAATGGGGAATGGAAAGACGTTACTCCTGATTCTGAGAAAGAACAGTCGGGAAATCATGGTTTGGATGATCGTAACGCAAATAAATAGATAAAATAGAGCGTTCTTATTGTTAAAATAAAGACGCTCTATTTATTTACATTAATTTTTCACTAAACATCATATTTTTTGTGTCATTGTATTTTACATACATTAAGATAGTAAGTAGACGTGACAATTTATTTTAAAAGTCTTAATTAGAGAGGGGAAAGAGCCAATGAAAAGAATACTAAAGTGGACCGGAGTGACGGCTTTTTTCTTTGTCATTTTTACAATTATCCTAGATTTGGCCTTGGGTTATCTCCTGTTCAACTTTGCCTTTGGAAAAACTGGCTTAGCTAGTTTATACAATGAAAACGCGGGAACACCTGATACCGAATGGTTTAGTGATAACAACACCCAAATCTTACACGAAAAGGCGGACGATGGTACCAATTTGGTAGCCAGGTACGTTCCATCAGAAAAGCCATCTAATAAGACAATGATCGTGGTTCATGGCTACGGTAGTAACAGTGAAGAGATGGAAGCTTTCATTAAGATTTTCCATGCGGACGGCTACAACGTCCTAGCGCCTGACAATCAGTCGTTTGGTGGAAGTGGTGGAAAATACATCGGTTATGGGGTTAAAGACGCCACTAACCTTGAGAAATGGGCCCGAGTGGTGAATTCTGACCATCCTGGTGGTGAACTAGGATTGTTTGGAACCAGTATGGGGGCTTCGGCGGTAATGTATTCACTGCCAAAGATGCCTAGTAACGTCAAGTTTGCGATTGAAGACAGTGGTTACGCTAGTGTCGAAGGCGAACTTGGTGGTCAACTAAAGCGATTATTCAACATTCCCAGTTTTCCGCTCGTTCCGACCGTCAATCTTTACGTTAAAACGTTGGCAAAGTACAACATGAATGACGGAAACACCAAGAAGACCTTGAAACACAACCAGATTCCACTGTTTATCATTCACGGGGATGCCGACAAGTTCGTGCCAGTTAAAAATGCTTATGAAAACTACCGAAATGATGCCGGGCCGAAGCAGATTTGGATCATTAGGGGTGCTGGTCACATTGAAAGCCGAAGTCAGGATCCGGATACGTATACGCAAAAAGTCACGGATTTTGCCCAACAGTATTTTAAGTAGTCAAAATTGTTGATATGATTGATAAGTTAAGCCAGTAAAACTTAGGAGATGGATTTTAATCAAAGCCAAAATCAGGTTGACATTTGCATACTTACTCGTAATTCTAGTGATCGCTGCTTATTTTATCTTTGATCAAAAGGAGCGGCTGGTTCTCTTTTTAGAGGGAACTGGCTTACTTGCTTCATGTGTCTTGTTTGGATGGCATGGAATTAATGAGTTAATTAGAAGAATTTTCAAAGTGTTTTAAGCCAATAAAAAAGGAATGTGATTTAATCACATTCCTTTTTGATTTAATTTTAACCATTACCATTTTGAAATGATGGGTATAATGTCATACCACCATCAACGTAAAGGGAAACACCGGTTACGTAGCTAGCTTGATCGGAAGCTAACCAAACTGCAGCAGCGGCAACTTCTGAAGGTTTACCAATTCGGTGCATTGGAACCATGTTAACCGTTGACTCATAAGTCTTTGGATCAGCGAATTTCTTAGCGTTGATTGGGGTGTTAATCGCACCTGGACAAATTGAGTTAACACGAATGTTTTGTTTAGCGAACTCCATTGCGGTAGTTTCGGTGAACAACTTAACGCCACCCTTGCTTGCTGCATAGCTAGCAAATGTAGGCCATGGAATTTGTTGATGAACTGATGAAGTTTGAACGATACTACCTTTTTTGTTTTTCTTTAAGAAGTAGTTCAAAGCGGCCTTAGTTCCTAAGAAAGTTCCGGTTAAATCAACGTTGACAACTGCTTCCCATTGTTCCAATGGAATTTCGTTAGTTGGAGTCTTTTTCTCCATTCCAGCGTTGTTAAACCAGACGTCTAAGTCACCAAAAGCGTCAACGGCTGCCTTTACTAATGATTCAGCACCAGCATCGTCACCAATGTCACCTTGTTTTGTGATAGCATGACCACCATTTTTTTCAACGGCTTCAACAACTTGGTTAGCTGCTTCTTCGTTTTTGTGGTAGTTAATTACCACATTCATGTGTTCTTGACCTAAACGTTCAGCAATTGCGGCACCGATTCCGGAGTCTCCTCCAGTAATAACGGCTGTCTTGCCTTCAAGATCTTTGTACATAACCATAACAATACACCTCTGCTTTTCCTAATCCTGTTGAGCGGATTAAACTTATCTTGTGATTACATAATACCCCATTAAATCACGAATATAAAGTGAAAAAGCTTATTGGCTTTTTAAAATTAAATTGTGTACATTATACTTGCACTATTGATAATTTCTGTTAGTATTGATAGTGAAGATTTGAAGAGATTCATTTCTGAACCATTTAACTAGGAGGTTATGAATATGAAATTAACAATTACTGATGACGCAATGGCCTACATGAAGAAGAGATTAGCAGGTGCTAACGCATATCTGTTGGCCGCAAATGACGGGTCAAATAACTTCTCTGAAGGTGCTGGTGGTGCTTGCACTGTTGGAGACGCATTTCAAGTTGTTGGTGTTTCAAAGGCACCAAGCGACTACGATGTAAAGCTCGAAAACAACCAAGACGCTGACGTTTTAACCAGCAAGAATGACATGACATTCTTCGGACCAGGTCTAAAGCTTGATTTCAAGAATAACTTCTTGCAGTTAAAGGATGACGGCGAAATGATTGATGGCCAAGTTACTACCAACAATCAAGTCGATAAATAATAAAACAGATTAATAAGTCATAGAATCGAAGGTCAAACTTCGGTTCTTTTTTATTACCAAACTTTCGTAAACTTATTGACAACTTCTAAGAAAAAATGTAGAGTAACGACAACCAAAAAACAATAAACTAAACAAACGGAAAAGTTGAGTAGACGGCAGAAGCTCTCAGAGAGTCTCAGGTAGGTGCGATGAGATGAGTTGACGTTGTCGAAGATGGACTTGGAGTTTTTCATCAGTGAATAATTAGCTGGTGACGGATTTACCACCGATATCAAGGTCAAGTTATTGATTGATAACTTGTAAGATAATGGTCGTGAGACGATTATGAACTAAGGTGGTACCGCGAAAGCATTCGTCCTTTGATAGGATGAATGCTTTTTTTGTTTGGTAAAATGGGAGGAATGAAAATGAGAAGATGGGTTAAATATGTAGTTTGGATCGGAATTGTCTTGTTGATTGGAGTGGCCGGGTACTTCAGCTTTTTCCACCAGTCTGAAGCCGAAGCCAACACCATCAACGTTGGGATCATGGCTGGTTCTAAGCAGGAACAGGCGATCTGGAACGAAGTAGCTAAGACCGCGAAGGATAAGTACGGACTAAACGTGAAGTTTCAGACGTTTACCGATTATTCTCAACCCAACAACGCGTTAACCAATGGTGACATTGACGTGAACGCCTACCAAAACTATCCGTTCTTGGATAACTGGAATGAGGTGCATCACACTGACATCGTGCCGGTCGGTGACACCGTCATTGAACCCATGAGAATTTATTCTAATCAGTTTAAGTCTGTTAATGACATTTCAAACGGAACTTCAATTGCCGTTCCAAATGATACCAATAACGAGTCGCGGGCACTCCACGTCCTTCAGAGTGCTGGTTTGATTAAGTTAAATCCGAAAAAGACCTTCACCACGGTCAAGGACATCACCAGTAACCCCAAGAATCTGAAGATCAAGGAAGTGGATGCTTCTCAGACTCCACGCCTGCTGAATTCAACCGGAGCCTCCGTGGTCAACGGGAACTTTGCTGAAAGTTCTAACTTGAGTCCCAAGAAGGCCATCTATACTCCACCATTTACCAAAGATTCACATAAGTGGGTTAACTTCATTGCGTCAACGAAAAAGAATAAGAACGATAAACAGATTAAGAAACTAGTTAAGGCCTACCAGACTGAGAAGACTGCCAAGTTAATTAAGAAGGAATCGGGAATTAACCAACAGGCGGCTTGGAACTTAAAATTCAAATAACAATGTGGGAATCCATCAATTGATTTGATGGGTTCTTTTTCGTCTGTGGAAACAGGAGTTCAAAGAATGGTAAAATAAAGAAAAATGATTGATTGGAGGTGTCCAGATGGTTTCAGTAGCTACAATGAGAGACGTTGCTTCAGAGGCAGGAGTGTCAACCGCAACTATTTCACGTTATTTAAACGGGAAGACGAATCACATGTCAAGTGCCACTGCCAAGCGGGTCACCGAAGCAATTAAGAAATTGAACTACGTGCCAAACGAGTCCGCCAGACAACTGATTACGAAGCAGAGTCGCTTAGTGGCCGTGGTTGCGGCAGATGTTGACGACTATTTTTCGACCGAAATCTTTAAGGGAGTTAATTCAGTTCTAAAGAAAAATAATTTCATCGCGGTTTTAATGGATTCAGATAGTGACGAACAGCGCGAACTTGGAACGCTTTCTTCACTTAATCAGCAGATGTTTGGCGGAGTGATTATTCAGCCCTTAAGTAACGACTTGAAGGCTTTTAAAAAGGTGATTCCGCAAAACATTCCGGTGGTTATGCTTGATCGCCAGGTGGAAAATAGCCCATGGCCGAGTGTGGTTACCAATAACTACACGATTAGTAAAAAAGCAGCACAATACTTTAAGGACCAGGGATTAAACCATGTTTTTGTGATCACGAACAACGTCAAGAACGTTTCAACGCGTGAGGAACGGTTAAGTGGGATCAAGGCCGTTTTTCATGAAAACGTTCAAATTATCGAGCCCGGTGATAGTGAAGATTCGTTTAACGAAGCATATGCAAAGCTTAAACGTTCGGTAGCCGCAACCCATGGTGGTTTAATCTTTGCGTTAAAGGAACGATGGTTGCTTAAATTTCTACCAAAATTAATCCGAGATGGCGTGATTCGAAAATCGGATGGAGTACATATGACGGGATTCTCTGATACATCATTAACTGACAATATTGATCCAGGAATCAAAGTTATTAATCAGGATCCTTATCAGATTGGGGTTAGTGCGGCTCAAATTCTAATCGAGGGAGTCGACAGTGCCACACAACCGATCGCCAAAAAGATTGAAATCCCGGCACAATTTTAAGGGAAGCTTACAGGCTAGCTATTTTAGCTAGCCTTTTTTATAGTGTTTTGGAAAACGATTACATATTTATTTAAAAATATCACAAAATAGTATTGACTGGATTTATGTAAGCGATTACCATAGTTATAAATATGAAAGCGTTAACAAAGAAACCAAAGGAGTGCAATACTGATGAAATTGTTTTTAAATACATGGATCTTTGTAAATGACATTGATGCTGGAATGCGTCAGAGTGAGCTGTTTGCTCGTGTTAAAGACATGGGAGCCGACGGAATTGAAGTTCGCCGTGAGTATATCAAAGATTTTCCGCAGGAACTTGATGACATTCATCAAGCTAGTAGGCAGACTGGTTTACTGGTGAACTACAGCGTCCCCGATGAGATCTTCTTAAAGGATGGGTCCATCAATCCCAAGTTAAAACAATATTTTGATGAAGGACAACGGATGGGAATTACCAAGATTAAGTTTAACGTTGGTAATTTTAGAAAGTTCGATGGCGACCTAACCCATGCGTTTGACGGATTACCACTCGATCAAATCCAATTAAACGTGGAAAACGACCAGACAGAAGTAAGTGGCAAGATTGCCAACATTAAGCATTTTTTGAATCAAGCGAAAAAGAATGATTTGCCGATTAAATATGTTTATGACCTAGGGAATTGGGCGTTTACACATCAAAGTGCTGATTACGCTGCCGATTGTTTGGGTAGTTATACCGATTACATTCATTTAAAGAACGTTAATCAGTTTGATGAGGATGACCTTCAGACGGCTGATGACCTCAACGATGGGATGTTTGATTGGAAAAACATTCTCAAAGAATTGCCACCAAAGACCGACCTAGCTTTGGAATTTCCAATGCAAGATGACGAACATGTGAAACGTCAGGTCCAGTTACTTAAGGATGAGGTGATGTAATTGATAAATACGATAATTGCGATTTTGTTGTTAATTACGTTTGCTGGTTTTATTTTTTACATTATTAAAGGTGGCGACCTTACAATCGGGTTCTTTGTCATGGCGATTCTCTGGACCGTCATTGGCCTGATTCCATATCATACCGCCATAACCGCCGTCTTCTCGACGCCAGCTTTGAAATACGGATCCACCATCATTTACATTGTCTTTGGTTCGTGGTTCGGTCGGGTCCTTGTTGAAAGTGGGATTGCTCCCTCCATTTCACAAAAGACCAATAAGGTGGGTAAATCACATCCCTTACTGGCTGCCATCCTGATCGTACTAGTGACCGCGCTCTTGTTTGTGAGTTCTTACGGAGTGGGTTCTGTAATTGCTATTGGTGTCATTTTACTGCCAATCCTGCTTTCGTTGGGGATTCCACGAGACGTTGCCTTGACGACTTTTGCCCTATCCATTGGATCGGCGATGTATGTCAACGTTGTCCTATTTAATCAGATCAAAGCTTTCTTTCCCAAGGCGCAGTATAACTTGCACTACTTTGAGTTTGGTTGGGCTGCCATGGCGGTTCAGCTGATCGCGGTCATCTTGTTCTTGGTCATGAAACGTCACACTTTCAATCCTAAGAATGCTGAAGCCAACTTAAAGGAAATCGGGGCAACCGATCCAGGCGATGTGAATAAGATTCCGTACATTGCCTATGCCATCCCAGTTGTTCCAGTTATCTTGAACATGGCACTTGGTTGGGATGCAATCCCAGCCTTGATTCTCTCAAGTATCTTGGCCATGCTAGTAACTGGGAAGATGAATGGCTACAAGAAGTTTAAAAAGTTTCTAAACACTACCATTAAACAATCCATTAATGATATTTCTGGGTTAATCATGTTCTTAATGGCGCTAGTAATGTTCGCTGGTGCTGCACAATTAAACGCTGGTCGTTTCAAGGGC
This sequence comes from Fructilactobacillus sp. X2R5C2, assembly GCF_059901375.1. Classification (NCBI taxonomy): domain Bacteria; kingdom Bacillati; phylum Bacillota; class Bacilli; order Lactobacillales; family Lactobacillaceae; genus Fructilactobacillus; species Fructilactobacillus sp. X2R5C2. Next base: position 311,466 of record NZ_JBWXUX010000001.1, on the reverse strand, counting down.
ATCTTCAGTGCCATCTTGCCTAACAGTCATTTACTGTTAGCACTTGGAATTGGAATCTTAGCACCATTGGCCTTGTTTAGAGGACCCTTACAGGTGTGGGGAGCTGGTGCCGCAACGGCAGCCGTCTTATCTGCCACTGGCATGTTTAACGACATGTTCCTCTTACCTCTCATGTACGTTCCAACTCTAATGGCGGTCTCAACCGACATTACCCAATCGTGGAACGTCTGGGGCCTTGATTACATGAAGGTTCGTCCTCAACAATTATTGAAACTAGGAGTTCCAATCATGTGGATCGTTTCCATTATTAATGAAATGTTAGTCTACTTATTCTTCGGATAGATGATTAAAGAAAGGTGAAATTTTATGAGTGAATTTCTAACAATTGGCGAACCAGTGGTGACGTTCGCCTCAACCGATCCTGATGCCAGCCTCGCTGACTCAACCCATTACTTAAAAATCCTAGGAGGTGCCGAGTTAAACGTGGCCATTGGTGCCAAACGATTAGGACATTCCGCCCAGTACGTTTCTCAAGTTGGAACCGATCCCCTAGGACAATACGCTAAAAATGTCATCATTGGTCATGGGGTTGGAATTGATTATGTAAAAGACGACCCCGAGCACTGGACAGGTCATCAGTTAAAACAGATGGTAACGCACGGAGATCCGAAGACGTTTAACTACCGGACTGGGTCCGCTGCCTCTCATTTAGATAAAGATGTCATTGATGAAATTAATCTTGATGATGTTAAGATAGCTCACCTGACGGGGATCTTTCCGGCGCTCTCAGATGAAGCTCAAACCTCATATCGTGCATTAATGGACCGCTTGATTAATAATAAAATTAAGATAACGTTTGATCCAAATTTGCGTCCCGGACTGTGGGGTGATCATGATCGAATGATTAAAACAATTAACGAGTTGGCAAAATCGGCTGACATTGTGATGCCTGGTGTAAACGAAGGAAAGGTCCTGATGGGCAGTGATGATCCTGAACAAATTGCCGATTTTTACCTCCAAAACGGCGAACGAACCCAAGTAGTTTTAATTAAATTAGGACCCGCTGGGGCGTACGTTAAAACAAAGAATGGTGATTCGTACACCGTTGATGGTTTCAAGGTTGATCACGTTGTGGATACCGTTGGTGCCGGAGATGGCTTTGCTCTAGGAGTTATCACCGCGTTACTGGAAGATAAGGACTTAAAAAGTGCCGTGATGCGGGGAAATGCCGTTGGCGCCATGCAGGTCCAAACGCCGGGCGATAATGACGGTTACCCCACTCAAGATCAGTTAAAGGATTTTTACAGAAAAGCAAATGTTAGTGAATCATAGACAGGAGAGATAATTATGGCTAAAAAAGTTGCAGTACAAGCAAGTTTAGCTCCAGATGGGAAACAATTATTAAAGGATAATGGTTTTGAAGTCGTCGAACTGCCAGACAAGAAGATTTCGACCCTGCTTGACAAGGCCGCTGACGCTTATGGAATTCTGATTGGGACCGCACCATTTCCTAACGATACGATTGAAAAGATGCCTAATCTGAAGATTATCGCTAGAAACGGTGTGGGTTACGATAACATCGACGTTCCCTTCATGATACAACATGGGATATATGTAACAATTACACCACTCGCTAACGCTTCAACGGTGGCGGAGACTACGCTTGCGGAAATCTTCGACATTTCCAAGAACGTCACGAATGATTCCCACGAGATGCGCGAAGGCAATTGGAACTACAAGAAGGACCACAAGGGCTTTGACTTAGAGGGGAAGACCCTTGGAATTCTTGGTTATGGTCGCATTGGTAAGATGGTCGCTAAAAAGGTGAGCGGATTAGGGATGAACGTCATTTACAATTCACCTCATGCCGAAGATTCTGAGTATGGAAAAGCGGTCAATCGTGACGCCATCTTTACTGATTCGGACATCGTTACCTTACACATGCCAGTACTTCCTTCAACTAAGGGAAGTGTGGGGAAACGTGAATTTGAGATGATGCATAGCTCTTCGGTTCTCATTAATTTGGCTCGGGGTGCGCTCATTAATACGAATGATCTCATTGATGCGTTAAAGAGTGGTGAGATCAAGGCCGCTGCCCTGGATGTGTTTGATAAAGAACCACTTCCAATGGATAGTCCGCTTTATCAGTTGGATAACGTCCTCTTGACTCCCCACATTGCCTCGAACACGGTGGAATGCATGAACCGGATGGCACATGATGCTGCGAGTGAGATCGTTAAAGTTCTAAATGGTGAACAACCACAGTGGGCCGTTCAAAAATAAATTTTAAAGTGTTAGGGACTGGGATGATTTCATTCCAGTTCTTTTTTGTTTAAGGAAATCTTAAAAAAGTAATTGTCATGATCATGGTTTCACGGTACAATGCAATGCAATACAAATGAAAAGGAGTGATGCATATGCATAACATGTTCAAGAAAGAATCGGTTGAAAATTTTGTTAGAGCTGATGCCGGTTTGAAGCGGACCTTAACCGCGAAAGATTTAATTGGACTTGGTGTTGGTGCCGTGGTTGGAACTGGAATCTTTATTTTGCCAGGACACGAAGCAGCGTCACACGCCGGGCCTGCCGTGGCATTAGCGTTCTTGTTCGCTGCCATCTTAGCGGGGGTCGTGGGGATGGCCTATGCTGAGTTTTCGTCAGCCATGCCCGTTGCTGGATCTGCATACTCCTTTGGAAGCGTTGTTTACGGGGAGATTATTGGATGGATTCTCGGATGGGGTCTTATTCTTGAGTATTTCCTGGCGGTCTCTGCTGAAGCAACGGGATTCGCTTCATATTTTAATAACAATATCTTGGCGGCAATTGGGTTCAACATTCCTAAGGTGCTCCAGAACGGACCCATGCAAGGCGGAATCGTTAATATCACAGGTGTGATAATCACGCTTTTAGTTGGCCTTTTGGCGCTTATGGGAACGAACTTTTCTAAAAAGATTGAGAACTTTGCTGTTCTGGTCAAGATTGGCATTATTTTACTGTTCATCGTCGTAGGTGTTTTTTACATAAAATCGAGCAACTACGTTCCGTTTTATCCGAAACAATTTCACACCACACCATTTGGTTTAGGTGGGATTTCGACCGCAGCTGCCACCGTCTTCTTTGCCTTCATGGGATTTGACGCTTTAGCCTCAAATTCGGCGGAAACGATCAATCCGAACAAAAACATGGCTAAGGGAATTCTTGGAACCGTCCTGATCGCGGCCGTTTTGTACGTCGGTTTTTCACTGGTACTAACCGGAATGGTGCACTATTCGCTATTAAACGTTGATGATCCGGCTGCCTTGGCATTTTCCATGGTTCACTTAAACTTCATGAACAAGGCAATTACGATTGGAGCCTTATTTGGGATCTTTACCGCCATGGTAACCATGGTGATCGGGAGTTCACGGCTAGTTTACTCTTTAGGACGTGACGGTCTTATTTCTAAGAAAATGGGGAAAATCAACCATAAGACCGGGATTCCCACCTATGCCGTTTGGTTGGCCGTTATTATCCAGGCTATTTTTGCTGGAATCGTTCCATTAACCCAATTGGTTTCGTTAATTAATGCGGGAACGCTAGTGGCCTTTACCTTTATCTCGTTTGGAATCATTCCACTTCGGCATCGTAAAGACATCAAGAACACTGGTTACAAGATGCCACTCTACCCATACCTACCAATTCTGGCGGGTCTGATGAGTATTTACTTTATCGTCATGTTGCCAAACGTAACCAAGATTGCGGTAGTGGGCTGGTTAGCCCTTGGAATTGTGATTTACTTTGTTTACGGGATTCATCATTCCAGACTACAAAATGAAGAATAAATTGATGGGAAGTCCAACGGCGGGCTTCTCATTTTTTTGTGGTCAAGTTAGCTGCTGCTGTGATAAAATTAACTTATATTATCAGTAATAAGTAAGGAGAATGAATGATGGACAAAAAAGTAGCTCTAGTTACGGGTGCTGGGCAAGGAATCGGCGCTGCCATTGCTAAACGTTTAAGTAAGGACGGCTTTTCCGTGGCACTCGTTGGTCGTCACTTGGATAAAGTGGAAGAAATTGCTAAGGAGATTCAAAGTGACAACGGAGATGCCATTGCGATTAAGGCGGACGTTGCTAATCGGGATGAGGTCTTTGCTGCAGTAGAAAAAGCTGCTAAACATTTTGGTGACTTCAACGTCATTGTCAACAATGCCGGAATTGCACCAACCACACCAATTCAAACTGTTACTCCAGAAGTCTTGGAACAAGCTGAAAAGATTAACGTTGGTGGAACCATCTGGGGCATCCAAGCTGCTGCCAAGAAGTTCAAAGAATTAGGACACAGTGGTAAGATCATTAATGCATCTTCACAAGCTGGGATGACTGGAAATGAAAACTTGACGGTTTATGGTTCAACGAAATTCGCCATTAGAGGAATTACCGAAACAACTGCCAAGGAATTGGCAGACGATGGCATTACCGTTAACGCCTACTGCCCTGGAATCGTTGTGACGCCAATGATGAATGACATTGCTCAAAACGTGGCTGATGAAGCAGGTAAACCATTTGAATGGGGAATGGAACAGTTCGCTAAGGACATTGCCTTAAAGCGTCTTTCAAAACCTGAAGACGTGGCAGGCTGCGTATCATACTTGGCAGGACCTGACTCAGACTACATGACTGGCCAATCGTTGTTGATTGATGGTGGAATGGTTTTTAATTAAATAATTAACGGGAACTCTGACATTTTGTCGGAGTTCTTTTAATACATACGAGAAGGGGAAAGAAAATGGCATTAAAAACAAGATTTTGTCCCAATTGTGGAGCTGAAATTCCCGTGAACGTAAAATTCTGTACCAAGTGTGGATACAAACAACCTAGCATTGACGAACTCGAAGAAATGAATAAGGAAGAGGCGACAACTACGGTTGACGTTGAACCAAGTAAAAAGCAAGTTGATGATCAACCTGAGATTGTTATTCCTGTTTCGGCTGGTACGATTCCGGATGGATACGAATTTAAGGCGAATGAGTCCATGGCTTTAAGTGGACATTACGTTCCTGACGATGATCAAAGCTTGGATGAATTTCAACACCACGCATTTGAGAAAATCAGATCGATTGTGAAGAAAAATCATTGTGACGGAGCCTTCAACTTGGTAATTCAAACTCAAATTGACGGAGATAGTTCAAAAATGTTCATTTTTGCCTATTTTGACATGGTAAATAGTGTAAAATAATAATAGATGTTATATTAACATCTATTTAATACATATTATGGAGGTTTTTTCATGGATGAAACAAAACATTGTCCCAATTGTGGCAAGTTGCTGAAAGTGGACGTAAAGTTCTGCCCTTATTGCGGTCAAGCTCAACCTGAGATGGCTGGAGCTACTGATAGTGGCCAAGCTAATTATGAGAATCAGAATAATAATGAGCAACAGACTTATCGTCCTGATAACGATAATGAAAATGGTGATATTCGCTCAGAATATTCATCACCAAATATGATTACTTCGTTTCAAGATTATTTCGGTAATATATTTCATATTTCAGGAAGAATGAGCCGAGCTTCATATTGGTGGTCGTATTTAGATACGTGTTTAATTGGAGTGATTCTTTATGCTTTGATTGCTATATTTGGTAGCATGGATTCTTCTGCCGGATACGCTATTACAATAGTACTTAGACTTATGCTCCTAGTTTTTGGGGTTGCTTCTGGAATTGCGAATATCACTGCGACATGTCGTAGATTTCATGACATTAATTATTCTGCTGGATTTTGGTGGCTCTCAATCATTCCATTTATTGGAAGCATCATCGTTTTCATTTTCATGTTATTTAGTTCTGTGGATGAAGGAAATCGGTTTGGTGGACCAGACGTTAGCTATTTGAAAAAGTTGAATTAAAGCATGTTAAAAACACCCTTCAGTTTGAAGGGTGTTTTTGTATGATTATTTTTTGAAATGTTCCATGTAATATTTTGGAGTATAAATCGTACCGCTTTCGGCGGCTTTATCAATTCCATTCATTTCTTTTGGATAAATTAATACTTTTGAAAATGTTCTTTTATTTGAAAAGGGCTGCTTAGGTGCAAACACAGTTTCAATGTATTTGTTAGAAAGCTTATCATACATTCTTAGCATATATACTTTATGCCCATTATAATTAAACAAATATCGATTGGTATATTTGTTTTTCATGAGAACCATGTTTTTTTGATCCATAATTTTATCTGCGGCAAAGTTTTCAGCATCCTTTTTAGAATAAAATTCTTTTGCGTAATCTTCGTAATCATTTCCAACCATTACAATCATCGATAGAATATCTGTTTTGCTATTAGTATAAGCCCATTTCATTATCTCATTTGGAGAAGTTGATCCACGTGACTCATAATATTTATATCCACCAAATGAAATTCCAGCTAATAAGAGCACTATCAATACAAGACTCGTAATGATAACACTTGTAGTTGAATGACCTTTATTTTGGTTGTAATTATTTGGCTGATTTTGATGATTCGATTTTACTTCATTATTAGAACTTGGTTGCTCCGCTCCACAATACGGACAGAACTTCACGTCCTTTCCAATTTTCTTCCCACATTTGACACAAAACTTAGTATTATCCATTAGTTATCATCCCTCGAATGCTTGAGATCCCATAATCATTCCGAACACAATTCCAACGATCATTAGAACGATTGAAACAATGATTAGGATATTTCCGGCATTTTTGTGGTATTTACGTTCAAAGAATCCGAGGACAATGCCAATAATTCCGAAAACCACGGGGATAAATAGTAAAGAGAGTACCGCCGATATCCAACCGAATACTAATAAAAGGGTGCTTGCCGTTGAATTATTACCTTGTTTAGAAGATGATTCTTGATTATGTACTACTTGCTGAGAATCACTACTGTTGGATGTGGAAGTGGGTTGTTCCGCACCACAGTACTGGCAGAACTTTGTCTCTTTGGGGATTTTTTTCCCACACTTGACACAGAATTTTTCGTTATCATTATTCATTAAAAAAGCCTCCATCTTGTGATAAATGTATTTATTCACTTCAATAATATCATTTCCTTTTCTTATCCGCAATTTAACAATGAATCTAAAGAAACAAAAAATCGTCCGACTGGATTTACTTCCAATCGGACGATTTTTAACGGTTATTTATACTGTTTAGCTTCCTCATCACTGCAATACAACCAGTGACCAGGGGTAACCTCTTGAAGATACTGATCATCTTTGAAAGGTTTACTGTGATCAAACTTGATGATCTTGTGCTGTTTCTCTGAGTTTGGGTCAGGGACAGGGACCGCTGACAGTAAGCTCTGAGTGTACTTGTGAAGTGGATGGTTGTACAACTCGTCCGTGTCTGCCATTTCAACGATCTTGCCATTGTACATTACGGCAATTCGATCACTGATGTACTTTACCATTGAAAGATCATGGGCAATGAACAGGTAGGTCAGTCCTTCCTTTTCCTGGATGTCCTGCATCAGGTTTACCACCTGAGCTTGGACGGAAACATCTAGGGCGGAAATGGGTTCATCGGCAATGATGAATTTCGGTTTAACGGCAAGGGCTCTAGCAATCCCGATTCGTTGTCGTTGACCACCAGAGAACTCGTAGGGATAACGACTGGCATGTTCTTCATTCAAGTTAACCAAGTGAAGGAGTTCGTGAACCCGTTTGTCTCGTTCATCAGAGTTTTTAACCAGATGATTAATGTCGAGTCCTTCAGCGATGATGTCTTCAACCTTCATTCTGGGATTCAGTGAAGCATAGGGATCCTGAAAAATCATCTGCATCTGACTCCGAAAGTCCTTCATCTGTTTACGCTTTAACTTCGAAATGTTTTTGCCTTCAAAGTCGATTTCGCCCTCAGTGGGATCGTATAAACGAATGATATCACGGCCCGTCGTACTTTTACCGGACCCAGATTCACCAACAAGTCCTAGGGTTTCGCCAGGATAGATATCAAATGAGATGTCATCAACGGCTTTCACTTCGTCGGGCTTTCCAACGTTGAAGTATTGTTTTAAATGTTTAACTGAAACAATGGGATCTTTTTTAGTCATGGTCGGCTTCACCTCGTTTCTTAAATTCAGCCTGACGCTTTTGAATGGATTCAGGTGGAGTTACCTTTGGAGCTCGCTTGTCTAACAGCCAGGTGGCAGCGTAATGCGTGTCACTCACCTTGAAGAAGGGTGGTTGCTTTTCGTGATCGATCTTTAAGGCGTACTTGTTTCGAGCGTAGAAAGCGTCGCCCTTAGGAGGATTGATCAGGTTCGGTGGAGTCCCTGGAATGGTGTTAAGTCGATCACTGTTCATGGAAAGGGTCGGCATGGAATCCAGAAGTCCCCAGGTGTACGGGTGTTGTGGATTGTAGAAAATGTCATCGACGGTTCCATACTCCACAATCTTGCCAGCGTACATTACGGCAACTCGGTCAGCAATGTTGGCAACTACCCCTAAATCATGGGTAATGAAGATGATCGAAGTTCCAATTTTGTCCTTTAAATCCTTTAACAACTTAATGATTTGGGCCTGCACGGTAACATCCAGGGCCGTCGTTGGTTCGTCAGCAATTAAAACATCAGGATTGTCAATGATAGCCATCGCAATCACGATCCGTTGCCGTTGCCCACCAGAAAATTGGTGAGGGTAGTCGCGCATTCGTTCTCGGGCGTTAGGGATTCCAACTTCTTCGAGGACTTCGGCGGCTTGTTCTAAAGCTTTATGTTTTGACATTCCCTCATGAACTCGGAGTGGTTCAGCTACCTGGTTTCCAATGTTCATAGTGGGATCAAGTGAAGTCATGGGGTCCTGGGAAATCATGGCGATCTTGCCGCCACGGATCTTGTCCATTTCTTTCTTAGATTCTTTTAAAATATCTTTGCCTTCAAAATCAATGGTACCGTTGGTGATGGTTTCGTTATCAGCTAGGAGACGCATAATAGTTCTCACGGTGATTGACTTACCTGAACCAGATTCACCAACGAGTGCTAAGGTTTCTCCCTTATCAAGGTGAAAGCTAACATCTCGAATGGCCTTGACGGTTCCGTTTAGGGTATCAAAATCAATTGACAGGTCTTTAACGTCTAATACTTTTTGAGCCATCTTATTTGTCTCCTTTACTTAGATTTTGGATCGAACGCATCCCTTAGCCCATCACCAAGTAGGTTAGTCGTAATCATAATTACTGACAGTACGATTGCTGGAACCCACATTTGATATGGCAAGAAATGGAACGCCTTCTGACCATCATTTAGAAGGGTACCAAGTGATGCATTTGGTGCTGGAATTCCAATTCCGATGAAGCTTAGGAAAGCTTCAAAGAAGATGGCCGATGGAATAGTGAACATCGTTTGAATGATAATGGTTGAACTTAGGTTGGGAATTAGGTGCTTCATTGCAATCTTGAATGGTGATTCACCAAGGGTCCGAGCGGCTAGGACGTACTCCGATTCCTTTAGTTTAAAGGTCTGGGCTCGGACTAGTCGTGACATGGTAATCCATCCGGTAAAGGCAATGGCGATGATGATTGAAGTAATACCTGGTTTTAGGATTAATAGTAGTAGGACAACCACGATCAGGTTAGGAATTGATGAAAGAATTTCAACGATTCTCTGCATGAAGGTGTCAACGGCACCGCCGACCCAACCAGAGATTAATCCGTAAGGAACGCCGACTAGTAGGTCAACGGCCGTAGCAACCACGGCGATGAACAGTGATAAACGAGTTCCATACAGAATTCTTGAGAAGAGGTCTCGACCAAGGTAGTCGGTCCCCATGATGTAGTAGGTACCCTTTGGAACGTGTTCTGCTTGATAAGCATTAACCATGTGACCGCCGGCTTCATGAATTCCGTTTAAACCAGGGATGTTCAGTGAACCCCATTTTGGTGGCAAGTTAGCGTACAAAACGTTTTGAGCGTTTGGATCGTGTGGTGACAAGATTGGCGCGAAGATTGCGACTAGGGCAATAATTACTAAAAGAATTAAAGAAGTCATGGCAACCTTGTTTCTGATTAATCTTCGTTTAACGTCTTGAAAGTACGTTAAAGATGGGGTGTTAATTGATTCGGATTCAGTGTCCAAGTTTGAAAGATCGTCACTAGCGAATTGGAACTGATCCTCAAGTGGTGGTAGGTTTTCAGCCATTATTCTTTACCTCCGTTTCCTAGTCTGATTCGTGGATCGATGATTCCGTAGAGAATATCGACAACTAAGATAATTACAACTAATAAGAATGAATAGAAGATTGTAAGTCCCATGATGGTTGGGTAATCGTTGGTCAAAATGGATTGAACGAACTGATTCCCGATTCCTGGGATTGAGAAGATGTTTTCTACTACCAGGGAACCGGTCATGATTGAGACGGCCATTGGTCCAACGATGGTAATTACTGGAATGAGCGAGTTTCGCAGGGCGTGATGCGTAATCGTTTTGCGTTCCGAATCACCCTTAGCTTTAGCTAGTTCGATGTAGTCACTGTCTAAGACATCAACCATTTCAGTTCGCATGAATCGTGCCACGTTAGCGAGTGGAAAGGCCGCAAGTGCTAACGTCGGTAGGATACTGGAACTGAAGTTCTGCCAGAGTGCTACGGGGAACCATTGCAGTTTGTAACCGAAGTAGTACTGAAGAAGAACGGCTAAAACGAAACTTGGGATTGAGATTCCTAGAATTGAGATGAAAGTGGCACCTGAGTCAACCCAGGTGTTTTTCTTGATGGCGGCAACGGCTCCTAGGAGAATTCCCAGAACGGAACCAACGATCATGGCTTGGGTACCAATCTGCATTGAAGGTCCAATGTCATGAGCGATCAACTGGGTAACTGGTTGGTTGTTAAATTGAAATGAGGTCCCTAAGTTTCCGTGGAGTAAGTTTCCCATGTAGATTAGGTACTGATCCCAAAGTGGTTTATTTAATCCATACTTTTGGTTCATTATTGCAATTTGACTTGGCTGGAGTTTTGCCTGGTTCGAGTAAGGGGTACCGGGTAAAAATTTCATCAGGAAAAATGTCACTGAAGCAACAATGAATAAAGTGAGGATTAGGTAGAAAATTCGACGAATGATGTATTTTGTCATTTTGATTTACCTCTCTTTATTTCTTGTAGGCAGCTGCGAGATCGTAGTTCCCATTTGGTGACATGTTGTAATTCTTAACGTCATTTCTTGTAAGTGCCGCAGTGTTTAATTGATAAAGCGGAACGACTCCCTCTTGTTTGGTTAAGATCGTTTGGGCGTTTAAGAGGTTCTGCCAACGAGCCTGATAGTTCCCGGCATTTTTGTCAGAAGCTTCCTTGATTTGGTTATCAAATTCTTTGTTAGACCAGTGACCGTCATTCATGGCGCCACCAGTTTCAAAGAGGTTCAAGAAGGTAACTGGATCTGGGAAATCGGCGTTCCAAGCGGAGACAACCATGTCGAAATCACCACTCGTTGAACGTTGTAGACGGTTCTTGAATGGAACGTTAGCAAGGGTCACTTTCAATCCTGGTAATTTCTGTAGTTCGGCCTGCAAGAATTCTGATTGTTTAAGTGCAGAGTCTGTGTCATCACTTAAAAGAGTTAAATTAAGATTCTTTTGACCAGTTTCCTTTAGACCTTCCGTCCAGAGCTGTTTAGCTAGTTTAGGATTGTAGTTGTTGTAACTAGCGTCTTGTTTACTCTGAGGTTCGTTTTCAAAGTCAGTCCCGGTCTGCTTGTTCCAAGTCATCTTGGAAGGAACGACACTAGCATCCGGGGTCGCCGTCTTCCCTAAAACTTGATTAGAGAGAAGCTGGCGATTGATGGAATGACCAATAGCCTGTCTAATCTTGGTGTTTTTAAAGAACGGATCCTTCTTCTCGTTCATTTCGATGTAGTAAGTGCTTGAAGTTGGATTAGTTGAGAAGTCTTTATTATTTTTCAATTGATTAGCAGAATCACCCGATAAGTCTTGGTATCTGTCAATCACATGACTGGCATACAAGTTGAGTCCGGTATTTGGATCTTTAACAACGTAATATTTGATGTTATTTAATTTGACGTTGTCTTTGTTCCAGTACGAATTATTCTTACTTTCGGTCCAAGCGGTGTTTCCAACCTGCCATTTGTCTAGCTTGAATGGTCCGTCAAATACCATTTCTTTGCTGTTTAATCCATATTTACTTCCAGCTTTTTCAACCACCTTTTGGTTCAGTGGAAGATATGACGCACCGGTTAACAGGGAGTTAAAGTATGGAATTGGTTGCGATAGGTTAACCTGTAACTTATGCGGACCAATTGCTTTAACACCTAAGGTTTTTGGTGACGCCTTGCCGTTGGTGATTTTGTCAGCATTCTTAACTCCCTGGAAAATGTAGGAGTATTGAGAAGCCGTCTTGGGATCAACGATTCTTCTCCATGAGTAGACGAAGTCATAAGCGGTTACGGGGTCTCCATTTGACCATTTGGCGTTTCTCAGATTGAAATTATACTGAGTTCCGCCTTTAGTTGGGGTCACAATCTTGGTAGCAATTCCGGGTTCAATCTTTCGACCGCTATATCTGTATAATCCTTCCATGGTGTTGGCTAAATTTTGGGCTCCAATAGTATCAGTAACGGTACTTGAATCCATGGTGGAAATAATATCTTTGGAATTAATCGCAAGATCCTTACTTCCAGACTTAGTACTTCCAGAAGAACAACCAGTAAGCACCAGTGCAAGTGCCGCACCGATGAATGCTACTGAAAATATCTTCTTGTGGTTCAAATGAAACACCTCCATGTTTGCTTTTTGTCGAATATACTCGCGTGTTTCACAAAAGTAAATATGAATTTTTATATTTTTATTAAGAAGTTTAATAAAGCCTTAAAATGGTTGAATTAATGTAAGCGTTTGTGTTTCTGTGATACGGGCAATGAAAGCTCATTCATGATTAATGCCTTTTTTAATTAATGTCTTTCGTAATTTCATTCCTTAAATTCAGATAGAGAAATGTGAATGTAATGGCGTTACAAGTGATACAATACGAACAAGAAAAATATTAAGGAGTGATCATTTTGGATAAAAAAGCAATTAGTCCGCAAGACCTGGAATGGTATGAAAAGAGTTATGAAGACAAAGACGACAGCCTTGTCTTAGAACGTGCCGTTTCACACAACGGAATTAATAACAGTGCTGCCGACTACAAGGCCGACGAAAAGATGAAACGAGTATTCTCCGTGGAAGTTCCCGAACAACACGTTGCTGATCAGAAGCAAAGTGGTAGATGTTGGATGTTCTCCGCTTTGAACACGATGCGTTTCAAGATCGCTGAAAACTACAAGATTTCTCCTAAGTTTGAGTTGTCACAAAACTACGTTAACTTCTGGGACAAGTTTGAGAAGTCAAACTACTTCTTAGAAAACGTCATCAAGACAGCTGATCAACCACTTGGATCACGTAAGATTGATTTCTTAATGGAGACTCCTCAACAAGACGGTGGTCAATGGGACATGTTGTGCGCCATCATTGAGAAGTATGGAGTCGTTCCAAGCTCTACCATGGTTGAGACTTATAATAGTAATCGTTCCGACGAATTGAACCAGACTTTGAACCTGAAACTAAGACGCGACGCGGAAGTTTTGCGTAAAATGGTAAAGGATGGTTCCGCAGAGGAAAAATTGGAATCAACTAAGAGTGACATGTTAAATGATGTGTACCGCATCTTGGCATATTCACTTGGCCGTCCAACCAAGCGCTTTGATTTCGAGTACCGTGATACTGACAACAAGTACCACATGGACAAGGATCTGACTCCTAAAGAGTTCTTTGATAAGTACGTCAACATCAATTTAGAGGACTACGTTTCATTGATTAACTCACCAACTGATGACAAACCATTCAACGAAACTTACACCATTGAAATGCTTGGAAACGTCGTTGGTGGTCGTCAGGTAAAGCATTTGAACCTCCCCATTGATGAATTGAAGGATCTGGCCATCAAACAGTTGAAGAATGGGGAAGCCGTTTGGTTCGGTTGTGATGTTGTTCAGGATTCCGATCGTAAGAATGGAATCATGGATACCCACTTGTACCACAAGGATGCCTTGTTTAGCACTGACTTGAAGATGAGCAAGGGTGCCCGTTTGGACTACAAGGAAAGCATGATGACTCATGCCATGGTCATTACTGGAGTTGATCTAGTTGACGACCAACCAACAAAATGGAAAGTTGAAAATAGTTGGGGTGAAAAAGTCGGCGACAAGGGTTACTTCGTCATGAGTGACGACTGGTTCAACGAATTCGTCTACCAGACGGTCATCAACAAGAAGTACATGTCAGACAAACAGCTTGAAGAACAAAAGCAGGCTCCAAAGATGTTGGAACCTTGGGACCCAATGGGTTCACTAGCTAGTTTTAAAAAATAATTAAGATTTGTATTGACAGATATTTTTCTGCGGATTAATATACTTACAACAAATTAAATAAACGAGATGGAAAAGCTGAGTACCCGTTGAATTTTCTAAGAGAGTCTCTGGTTGGTGTGAAGAGACGAGATGAATTCGGGGAATATGGACTTTTCAACATTTACTGGTAAGATTTTCGAACCAGCGACGGGGTTGCTACCGATATCAACGCAAGGCTCTTCTGGTTAAGACGTCGACCAGAGTAGTCTTTGAGGCGGTTGCTTGTGAGAGCAACCGTAAACTAAGGTGGTAACACGAAAGCATTCGTCCTTTTTAATTAAAGGGGACGGGTGCTTTTTTTATTTAATTTAATGGATTAGGCAACCAAATAAAATTAGGAAGTGGACATCATGAAAAGAAGTACGAAATGGATTATTGGAATTGTCATCGTTGTTGTCATTGTTGGATTAGGATGGTTTAGCTTTGCACATCATTCTGAGCAAAGTAAAAAGACCGTGAAGGTTGGATTAATGAGTGGATCGAAAGCGGACGACAAGATTTGGGAATCCGTTGCTGAAACCGCCAAGAAGAAATACGGTGTGACCATTCAGTTTACTCACTTCACCGATTACACCCAACCCAACAAGGCGTTGACCCAACATGAAATTGATCTGAACTCGTTTCAGCACTACGCCTTCCTGGATAACTGGAACAAGCAGAATCATACCAACATCGTATCGGTTGGTAACACTTACATTGCACCGATCCGACTCTATTCAAATAAGTACAAGAATGTAAAAGACATTCCCAATGGTGGAACGATTGCTCTACCAAATGACACTTCCAATGAAAGTCGTTCACTTTACCTCCTTAAGAATGCCGGCCTCATTACTTTGAAGGACAAGAAAGGTTTCTTAGGACTCAATGACATTGAAAAGAATCCGAAGAATTTGAAGTTCAAAGAAGTGGATGCTTCCCAGACTCCACGAGTCCTAAACAGCGTGGACGGTTCAATCGTTAACAACACTTACGCTGCTCCGGCTCACCTAAGTGAGAAACAAAGTATTTACGTTGAGCCACTTAATAAGGACTCAAAGATTTGGGTTAACTTGATTGCCGCTAACAAGGATCAAAAGAATAACAAGAATTACCAAGACGTCGTTAAAGCCTTTCAGACTAAGAAGACTGAGCAGTTAGTTAAGAAGTACTATGGAAACACAGAAATTCCTGCTTGGAATCGTAAATTTTAGGAGGAACCAATGAGTAATAATATTGTTCAATTTAAGGACGTCTCAGTTACGTTCAAACAAAAAAAGAATGTAATTCACGCTGTTTCAGATGTAACGCTTGGAATTCCCAAAGGTGAGATCTTCGGGATTGCCGGATATTCTGGTGCCGGAAAGTCTACGTTAGTTCGAACCATTAACCTGTTACAAAAACCCACCGATGGTGAGGTTGATGTGTTTGGAAAGACCTTCTATAAAAAAGAGGGGGATCACGTTTCATCCATTAGTACCAAGGACCTACGTGATGAACGACGTCAGATTGGAATGATTTTCCAGCACTTTAACCTCCTGGAAGAACAAAACGTCCAACGAAACGTGGAGTTCGGACTGAAGCACAGTGGTTTAAAGGAAAAAGAACGAGAGGCCAAGGCCAAGAAAATGCTCGATATCGTTGGATTAGGGGACTATTTAAAGGCTTATCCATCTCAACTCTCCGGTGGGCAGCAGCAACGAGTTGCGATTGCTCGGGCACTTGCCAATGATCCGAAGATTTTGATTTCGGATGAAGCGACATCCGCACTTGATCCTAAGAATACCGATCAAATCTTGGACTTGCTGAAAGAATTAAATGAGAAATATGGTTTGACGATCATCCTGATTACCCATGAAATGGAAGCCATCAAGCGGATCTGTCAACAGGTTGCCATCATGAGTGAGGGGAAAGTCGTTGACGTTGGTGATTTGCTTGAAATCTTCGTTGATTCGAAGAATCCAACCACGAGAAAGATTGTTGGTAACAGTTTCAACGCCCTGGAAATCCTAAAGTCGATGAACATTGACGTGAATAAACGGAACTTGATTCAGCTGACCTACCTGTCGGCTGACATTACCGATCCCATCATCGTTAGTTTGTATGAGAAGTTCCACATTTCCGCTAGTATCATCTATAGTAATATTGAAAAACTAGGTGAACAGGTAGTTGGAACGTTGATCGTTGATTTACTCGGTAGTAAAGAGGATCAGGAAGCAGCGGTGAAGTACCTTGAGGGTCAAAACATCAAGGTCACTGAATTGAAGGAGGCAGAATAATGGGAGCTTGGTTTGCAACTCATTTTCCTAATGTGGTGTCACAGGGATTAAATGGTGAAGAAGGCTGGATCACAGCCGTTAATCAGACAATTTACATGACGTTTTGGTCGGCAATTTTTGGTGGAATTGCGGGAATTATTTTCGGAGTTTGTTTAGTAATATTTGCGGATAACGGAATTATGCCATGTCATCCACTGTTCTGGATCATTGATAAAGTCGTATCACTGTTCCGTGCCGTTCCATTTATCATCTTACTGGCCTTCATTGCGCCAGTGACCCAGAAGATCGTTGGAACTCAGATCGGAACGACCGCTGCTTTGGTTCCATTGTCAGTCGGAGTCTTTCCATTTTACGCGCGACAGGTTCAGGTTGCCCTTGAGAGTGTTGATCATGGCATCATTGAATCAGCGGAATCACTGGGGGCCACAAACTGGGATTTAATCTTCGGCGTTTACCTCAGTGAAGCTCGTTCAGAGTTGATCCGAGTTTCAACCGTGACATTGATTAGTTTAGTTGGCTTGACCGCTATGGCCGGTGCCATCGGGGCTGGTGGTCTTGGAAACATGGCCATCTCTTATGGGTACAACCGATTCGCTAATGACACGACCTTGGTCGCAACGATCTTAGTTGTGATCATGGTTCTCATTATTCAAGTTGTTGGTGATGTTTGGGCTAAGTTCGCTAATCACGCTGATCAAGGTTAATAAATGATGATTTAAGGAAAGGTGTTTAAGGATGGAAAAAGCAGAGAAAATCAAAATTTTACAGGATTTGATTCAGATTAAATCCGTGAATGGTAATGAAATTGAGATCTCAGAATACTTGTCAAAACTATTGAAAAAGCATGGAATTGACAGTAAGATTTTTCCGTTTGGCGACGGTCGCGCAAACTTAATTGCGGAACTTGGGACTGGTGAGTCAGATCAGGTGCTGGCTTTAGAAGGCCATCAAGACACGGTGGCGGTTGCTCATCCGGAAAATTGGAAACACGATCCCTTTAAGGGTGAGATTGTGGGTGACAAGATCTATGGCCGTGGGGCTGCTGACATGAAGAGTGGTCTTGCTTCTGAAGTGATTGCGTTGTGTGAGTTGGCCGATAAGGGTCAAATTCCGAACGGCAAGATTCGTTTGATTGCTACATCAGGGGAAGAGTTTGGTGCCCCAGGCGCTTATAAGATCGAACCAAAGTACATTGACGACGTGGACGCCATGATTGTTGGTGAACCATCGGACGGGGATGTAACCTACGCTCATTCTGGTAGTTTGAACTACCAGATTACGAGTACTGGGAAACCAGCCCACAGTTCCACTCCAGATCTAGGATTGAACGCAATTACTGGTCTGGTGAAATACATTCAAGCCGAGCCAGGACTATTTGATGATCTACCCGTTGATCCCGTACTTGGTAAAGTCCAGCATAGTATCACGGTGATTAACGGTGGGGAACAGGTTAACATCATCCCTGGATCCGCTAGCTTGCTGGGGAATGTTCGTCCCACACCGTCCTTTAACAACGATAACGTGATTGAATTAATCCAAACGGCCGTTGATAAAATCAACGATGAGACACCATATCATCTCGAATTCAAATTGATTCACAATTTCTATCCAATTGAAACCGATAAAAACAATTCCTTTGTGCAGGATGCTTATCAGGTTACTAAGAAAGATTACCATAATCATGATTCTGAACTGATCGTGAACAACGGTGCAACCGATGCCAGTGTTTACGTTCAGGAAAACGACCAGATGGCTGTGATCTTGTTGGGACCTGACAAGAATAATACGTCGCATCAGATTAACGAGTACACGACGCTATCGAGTTATCTTGATACGATTGATGCTTATCAGGATATTGCGAATGATTTCTTTGCAAAGAAGTAAAAATAAAGGCCTTGAACGGTGAGTTCAAGGCCTTTGTTGTTTGGTTAATATTATTTAAGGAGATATAATTAATTGTATAGGAAGTTTAAGAAGGAAAGTAATAAAATGGAAAATATTTTTAAAGACAATAAAGGATGGGAATATAGAACACACACACAGGTTATGTTTTTGCCAACAGAATTGAATGATTTGACTTTTCCCACTGAAGGAAGTATAGATATTTTTCATATCGGGAAAAAATATTCTGATGTAGATGATAGTGATTTTGATAATGTTAAAAGAGTTTTGAGTCAATATGATGGTAATATAAAAAAGATTCCCAATGGTTGGGAATTAAAGAATGAAAATGTTGGGCATTTTGATAAAGTTGACTATTTATATGAAATGAAAATTAGTGATCTTTCAAAAGAAGATCAAGAATTGTTGAAAAATGAATATCCAAATATAAATAGTAATACAGTAATAAAATTTTATGACACGACTGATGAAAATAAATATAATGCTTATAATGATGTTCGATATGATGAAATTATATTTGCATCCATAGTTGGTACTATTTTAATATCCATCTATTTTCTTTAATTTATTCTAAAAAAAAACCTCAAATGAGATTTCCATTTTTAGAATATCAATTTTTAGAATATCAATATAGATATATTTAATTTTTTGGCATGATGAATATTATATTTTAGAAAGCATCTTAAGTGCTTTTATTACCTTAGGGTTATCCGTTACTTTTTTATTAGCTTCTTCATTAATTCTTTTACGGTTTTTGGGATCCATTAATTTATCGAATAATTGATTCAGTTCTTTATCGGTTATATTCATGTTAATTTCTCCTTTCTTAAACCACTATCTATACTTTCGATATATGTTATTTTATAAATTTAGTTTTGTCAAACGTTAAGAGTAGACTTCATTAAATCTAAGTCTAAATAACAATGGGATTTGATATATTCTTTTAATTCATCTTGTGACATTTCCTTTTTAGCAATTGCAACGGAAATTTTATAGAGAGTCATGTCATCATGTATATCAAATGTGTAATAATTATTACTTAGGAAGGTAAGAGCAGCTATCATTGCTGTTCTTTTGTTACCATTCGTAAAGAATTGGTAGCTTACTATGGAATACCAAATATAAGTTGCTTTATCAATAATGGTAGGATGAAGATCTTTATTAAATAAATATTGATTAATTTGGCCCAAAATTCGTTCTAAACCTGTCTTATCCTTTAAACCGTAGATAGTTTCTTCTTTAATTAAAGTTTCCGCTTGTTTATTGATATTTTTCATTTCAGGTACACATAAATTAAATTGTGGCAAAGTTAAAACTAATCGGTCAGTTAAATGATTATGGACATTAAAGACTGATAATTTAAGTGCGTTTTTTTCATTGGTTATTGATTTGTAAAAATGAAGATTAATTTTTGTTATTTCTTTTATATTAAGTGTTTTTTTAAGCAACTTTTTATACTCATTAATCTGTTCTGTTTTACTATTTTCATAATTAGTAAATATTAAAACTTTAGGTAATTCTTGATTTAACTGATCATTTATTGACATATTTAAATTCCCTTAATATAAATACGCTAAAAATATATTAAATTTGCGCATAAAAAAAGAGCTTGTTCGCCAAGCTCTTTTTTTAAAATTACCATCTTAAGATAGCTGAAACTTTCTTGTCAGTTGGCATATCGCTAGCAGGCAATACGGTAACGTCACCATCAAGACCAAGAACAGTCAATGCTAATGAGTTTAACTCGTTAGCTGGACGTGAACCTTCGGAGTTGACTTCAACGTCTTCACCGTTGTCTTTGCTTTCAACGTAAGCATCTTGTTGGATGATTAGGTTAGCGATTCGGTCGTCGATAGCAGCCTTTAAGATTTGATCGTAGTCATCAGTGGTCTTCTTAGCACCGTCAGCTTTGTCGTAGACGTTCTTCATTGACTTCTCACCATCAGAAACGAAGTTATCGTGGATGGTTTGAGCAACTTCTTGAACGTTTTCGCCGGCATTCTTAACGGCAGCATCCATTTCAACGTGTTTGTCTTCAACCACGTATGGGTTATGAGTAGCACGGTTGAAACGACCCTCATCTTCAGCGTTTGCAACAACTACTAATGGATTGTGATCTTTGTTTGAAACATGCTTTTGAACATATTTGTCAACAAGTTCGTAGTATTCGTGAGTGTCCCACTTAGCGCCATTCTTTCTAGGATCGTCCTGAGTTTCAGTCTCAGACTTATCAGAATCGAATGGATCTGGAGTGTCAGTATCATCATCAATGACGTTTAGGTCGTTAACGTGAAATACCTTGAAATCGTCACGTTGTAAGAACAACATGTCAAAATCAGGAACAAATTGGTATTGTCTTACGATTGGTAAGATTTGCAATCTGTCTGAGAATGAGAATGCGGTTTGTGGGGCATAGTTCAATTGTGCAACTTCGATTGAATCGTTAGTTACATACATGATGATACCCTTAGCAATCGTTGACTTAGGTTGTAAAGTCTTTAAGTAGTTCTTAATTTGAAAATCGTAGGCGTTCCAAAGTTCTGGTTTGTATTGCTTTTGAAATGCTTTCTTAGCAGTGTCAACCAAACTGTTAATTTGGGTGTTATCTCTACGAGTATTGTCTTCCTTAGGATCCAAAGGAACAGTAATTGTTAAAACTGGGCCATTGTCAGATTCCAAGTCAAGCAAGTTTTTGATTTGATCTTTTTTGTCATGCTTAGCCATGGTGAAAACCTCCATTAATAAATTGTTACTATACTCTACTATATTACCATTTTTACAACCAATTGGAAACGGATACCTCAATTAGAGTTTGTCAGTGACAAGCCGTTTGACCATGAAGTACACAATTAGGGCAAAAATAACGATGATGGCCAATAGAATCATTAACTTTTTGAAGCTTCCTTGAAGGATCGTATCACCACCAAGAGAGTATATAACCGAGATTGGTACACTTCCTAAAACGGTTGCGATCTTAACGTCCTTGTTAGTGAAACGCTCCTTGTCTTGATTAGCCTGAAAGCTCACCAAGTAGGTGGGAATAATGGGAATTGAATATCCGATAATTAGACCCAATAAGGGGTGCCTGAGATTCTTAAAATGCTGGGCGTACTTATTGTCCTTATACTTTTTACTCATTCCCTTAAATGAAGAAACGATTTTAGCGGTTCCAAGGTTACCAGCCGATAGGCCGATGATGTTAATGATAATTCCAAACCATTTGCCAAAACAGATGCCGGAGATGACCCCGACTACTGCCACTGGTGCGCCAGGAATCAGTGTCAGAATGTATAAAAGGAAGATCAAGAGGACGGCATCCACTACACCATGATCACGAATTTCCTGGATGGCAGTACCACGGGTAGCTGGATTAAACATCATCTTAATCTCAGGCCAGTAGTCCATGAAAAGGATGTAGAAGAAGAGGACGGCAATGATAATCGCGAGATATTTTAGGATGTCCATGCGGTGTTCTTTAATGAATTCAATGATGATAAAAGACTCCTCCAAGTGTTATAGCTATATCTTATAAGAAAATCAGCGTTACGTCTATTCTTTCTGAAAAAAATAAACCAACCAAAATGGTTGGTTTATAAATTATTTTTCGGCGTGTTTTAAAACGTTTTGAGCGATAAACGAAGCATACTTTGGTGTTCCTTGTACGTTAGGATGCGTCTGATCCTGATAGAGGTACTGGGGATGATTCTTAGCGTAATCATACCAGTCAATGACGTACAGGTTCTTATACTTCTTTTGTGCTTTGTTTAAGAAGGAGTTGACCTGATTTTGCCATGGTTGAGTTGGAACGTACGTGTTAATCCAGAAGACGTGACGATTCTTGCCAGCAATCTCCATGTATTGCTTCATCGTCTGGTCATTAATGGCTCCGTTGGTTCCAAGTCCGATGATGACGTTTTTACCAAGCAGACCTTGTTGTTCCAGACTCTTCATGATGGCAACGCCGTCCTGAGGATGACGTGAAGTTTCGGCATCAATGTAAAGTTTCGGGAAGATCTTTTGTAAATTATCTCGACCAGACAACATGACGGAATCACCAATGGCACTCCCAGAAAGATTTTGGGCCTCTTGAAGTTGGGGCTTAGTTAAGCCGTCCTTTTCGAGTTTCTTATTAACCTTGGTGTTTTTCGTTTTCTTACCTGATTTAATCTCTTTAGCTAGTTTTTCGTTGTGTTGATCCTGTGATTTTGAATTCTTTTGGATCCGGTTAGCTAGTTGAGTGTGATTAGCCGCCTTGGGGTTTACCGTGGTGGACTGGAAAATTCCAACTGTTCCGATGGCAAGGACAATAATTGCGGCCACCTTTAAGATCAGGTGATGCTTGAAACATGAAATGATCCAGTTTTCAATCTCATCAAGACTCATCTTGCCAATGTGGAAGAGGGTCTTGAAAAAGTCGACAACATGGTGGTAATCATATTTAGCGAGTGGCACTTCAATGAAGCGATATGACAATTCTGAAATGATAATGATGATCGCAATTTCAATAATGGCATACAACCATTGATGATCGGCCACGTCCTTGAATTTGTCGGCAAAGAAGATAAAAACAGGGAACTGGTAAACATAGATTTCGTAACTCCGAGATCCAATCCAGTCAAATAACTTGTTGGTTAAAATGCGGTTCCAGTGGCTGTTGGGGTGAACGATGGCTAGCATGGCCATCACAGTGAAGATTGAGAACAAAGCCATTCCACCACGATACAAGAATGGTGATTGTGAGCCAGTCGTAAAGATGATCCAACCCATGCCAACCATTCCGACTAAACCAAAGATGTCCAGTAAAAATGATTTTTGTTGGTCATCATCCTTTTTCTGGTTGCTAGGCCAAAAGACAGCTAAAGCAGCTCCAAAAAGGATTGAGAACATACGGGTATCAGTTCCATAGTAAACTCGACTTGGATCCTTGCCTGGTTGATATAAAACAGCCATGAGGATCACTGATAGGGCTGAAAGTGCAATCGCCATGAAAAAGATCGGATGTTTATTACCGTGAAATTTTTTAAGTAAGAAGTATGAAATCAAGGGCCAGATTAAGTAAAATTGACCTTCAATTGCAAGGGTCCAAAGGTGGGTAAATGGAGACGCACTTCCTGCAAAATTCTGAAAGTACGATTGGCCATTCATAATTTCCCACCAGTTATATACGTAGGCTAGGTTAGATAAGACACTCTGCCATAGATTCGCAAGTAGATTGCGTTGAAATAATGTTATGTAGGCAGCAGTTGCAAATAACATTGTAATGAGTGTCGGGTAGAGACGTTTAAGTCGCTTTTGCCAAAAGAATCCGTAACGGAAGTGATCCGTGGCGTGATACTCACTGATAAGATGATCAGTGATAAGGTAACCTGACAGCGTCAAAAATACCGGTACTCCTAGGTATCCACCCGTAAAGACGCTAGGTGATAGATGATACAAAATGACACAGATAACGGCGAGTGCCCGTAAGCCGGTGAAGCCGGTAATAAACCGACGTTTTGGAGTTTTATTATTCATATTATTGGATCCTTGAAATTAATTTATTTATTAGTATACTTCTTCACAACATTGAAAAGTCTAGCACTCTAAAGCCGCACTGTATATGGCTTTCAGCAAATCTTAAGAAATAAATTAGCGTACAAAAAAAGACCCATCAATGATGATGGGTCTTTTTTATAATTAAACTAATTTAATTAGTCACCACTAGCAAATTTGGTTTTGTCAGTGTTCTTAGTGATTTCGATGGTGTCTTTTCTAAGGTCAGCCTTAAGATGTTTAACATCTTGGTGATCCAAGTAGTACATCGCAATCTTATCTCTTAATTGTTGTTCGATTACTCGACGTAATGGACGAGCACCCATGGCTTCATCGTAACCTTGGTCCATCAACCATTTCTTAGCATCTGGAGTTACGTAAAGTTCCATGTCTTTTTGAGCTAAGGTGTCGTTTAAGTTACCGATCATAAGATCAACAATCTTGCTTAAGTCTTCCTTAGTCAAATGTGAGAATTCAACGATTGCATTGAATCGGTTCAAGAATTCAGGTCTGAAGTATGGAGCCAAACGGTCCATAATTGACATATCCTTCTTGTTGTTCTTGCTCATTGAATCGTTACCGAATCCGGCATTTGAAGTAGCAATGATAACAGTGTTCTTAAAGTCAACCACGTTACCTTGACCATCAGTCAAACGACCGTCATCCATAACTTGAAGTAATAGGGTGATTACTTGTGGGTTAGCTTTTTCAATTTCATCAAGCAATACGATTGAGTATGGGTTTCTTCTTACTTGTTCAGTAAGGGTATTACCATTGTCACCGTAACCAACGTAACCAGCTGAAGTACCAATTAACTTAGATACAGCAGTTACATCTTGGTATTCTGACATATCAAGTCTGATGATTGAGTTTTCATCGTTGAACATGTCTTTAGCTAATTGCTTAACTAATTCGGTCTTACCAACACCAGTAGGTCCAACGAATAAGAATGAACCAATTGGACGGTTACCTTCGTCAAAACCAGCACGATTTCTACGAATAGCGTTAACAACTAAGTCAACAGCTTGGTCTTGTCCAATAACACGACCCTTAAGTCTAGTATCCATGCCTTTCAATCTTTCAAGATCGTTAGCACTCATTTGTGAAACTGGAATACCAGTTAATCGTTCAACTGAGGCAGCAATGTCAGATACTTTGGCAACTGGACGTTCAGTGTTAGTGTCGTCACTCTTAAGTTTCTTTTGGATGTCTTCGATCTTAGTCTTAGCTTTGGCAGCATCTTCATACTTTTCAGCCTTAGCAGCATCCTCTTTTTCTTTCTTAGCAGCCTTTAATTCACTTTCAAGGGTAACCTTGTCAGTAACAGGGTGTTTTGCAGCTAAGTGAGCAGCTGTCATATCGATCAAGTCAATTGCCTTGTCAGGTAATGAACGTTGAGGGATGTATTGAACAGAGTAGTCAACAGCAGCTTTTAGAACATCGTCAGGTAATGTAACTTGGTGATGGTCTTCGTAAGCCTTCTTGATACCCTTTAAGATTTCAAGTGTTGTTGCTTTGCTTGGAGCGTTAACAGTAACATCATTGAAACGACGTGCAAGAGCAGAGTCTTTCATGATGGTGTTTCTGTATTCGTCTTGAGTAGTAGCACCGATAACTGAGATCTCACCACGACTCAAAGCTGGTTTGATCATGTCGGCTAAACCTTTGCTTCCAGATTCGTCACCTGAAGCACCGGCACCAACAATTTGATGAATTTCATCAAAGAATAGGATAACGTTTTTACGTTCTTCAACTTCTTTGATTAATTTTTGAATGTTCTCTTCGTATGCACCACGGTATTGAGTGCCAGCTTCAAGAGAAGATAAGTCGATTGAGATAATCTGCTTGTCTTTGATAGCACCAGGAACGTCACCCTTAACGATCTTTTGAGCTAAACCTTCAACGATGGCAGTTTTACCAACACCAGCGTCACCTACTAAGATCGGGTTATTCTTGATACGACGACTCAAAATTTCAGCTGTTTCTTGAATTTCTTTGTCACGTCCAATAACTGGGTCAAGTAAACCTTGTTTAGCTTCATCAGTTAGGTTACGACCAACTTTGTCCAAGTAGCTTTCAGCTTTCTTTTGTTGCTTGGCGTTGCCGCCACCGTTTTGACCGCCACGGCCAGGAATTTGACCTGATTTTCTCATTGCTTCAACTTCTTCAGGTGTCAGTTCGTGACCGTTAACAACGTAACGAGCATTAGGGTTATTTTGACCCATGCCACCACCTAATAGACTATTAAATAAATCGTCCATTCCGTTTCCGAATGGATCATTTCCAAAATTGTCTGCCATATGCAATTCCTTCTTTCCCTATTTTCACCACTTGGTGATTTTATGACTATTTAAGATAACAGGAACTTATCTCTAGTTCCAATTTCAATTATACCAGTTATGGGTCGGATGCATAGTATTTTGCTCATGTTTGGTGAAATTAGTCAGGATTGGTCAGACTACTTTCTATAAGTAGTGCTAATTTCCAAGATTTTTAATTTATAATTTACTTCTGGGGCTTTGACTGAAATGGTCTCGCCAACCTGATGATGTAAAAGTGATTTGCCAAGCGGGGAATCATAAAAGATTTTATTTTCTTCAAGTTTAGAGAACTCCGCTTCTTGTTTTCCAACAATAATGAAGGAATCGGAATCGCCGTCTTCTAAAAACTTAACTTTAACCTTACTTCCAATGCCAACTTGATCACTTTTTGGGCTTGAAACCACTTCCGCATACTGTTCCTGCTTACGAAAGTATCGTAATCGATTTTCGAGCTGGTGAAGTTCTCTTTTGGACGTGCTGTACTCAGCATTTTCAGAACGGTCACCTAACGCAGCAGCGTCGTGAAGTGCTTGGATTTTCCCTGGCCGATTTTTTTCAAGCGTTTTGATTTCATCTTGAATTTGTTGATAGCCGTGCTTTGTCATTTTATTAAAATACGTAGCCAACTTGATCACCTCCGTCTTTTTTTCGTCCAAATTTTACCATAATTATGGTAGTAAAAAGCCCACATTTCCCATTTAAAGTTTGATTAGTAGCGCTCTTATGATATTATTACACTATGATTAATTCCAAATTGATTTCATTTTAACTAAGGAGAAATAATATGAGAAGCCGTCACATGGAGAAGAAATCTCATAAGACTCGTAACATCATTATTCTAGTAGTGATTGTGGTTGTTGCCATTGTTTTGGCATTTCTAGGATATGGTGCTTACAAGTACAAATCTGCTTCAAATCAAATTAATAAAGCTTATAAGAGTGCTGGCATCAAGAAAACAAGGGATACTGATGCCTTATTAAATCACAGAAAACCAGTCTCAATTCTGTTACTTGGAACCGATACTGGAGCCCTTGATCGAAATTATAAGGGTCGAACCGATACCATTATGGTTGCTACCCTTAATCCTGAAACCAAGAAGATGACGTTAACTAGTATTCCTCGTGATACTGCCGTTAATATTCCTGGATATCCACAGGATTCACCATCTAAGATTAATGCAGCTTATACTTATGGAAGTGCTGGAACTGCAATTAAGACGGTTGAAAAGTTATTAAACGTGCCAATTGACTTCTATGCCCTCATTAATATGGGTGGTTTAAAGGAGATTGTGGACCAAGTTGGTGGAGTAACCATTACTCCAACACTGTCATTTAGTTACGAAGGCTATACCTTTAAGAAGGGCCAACCAACTAAGATGGACGGAAAAGAAGCACTATCGTATTCTCGGATGAGATATGACGATCCTGCCGGTGACTATGGTAGAACCATGCGTCAACGTCAGATTCTACAAGCCATTGCAGGTAAGGGTGCTTCGGTATCACAATTGATGAACAACGACTTCATTAGTTCCATTGCCAAATCCAGTCAAACAGACTTAAGTTCAAGTGATTTGACGAAACTTGCAGCAGGGTACCGTGAACACGGTGACTTTGTTGATAATCATTTACAGGGTGAGAACCAGATGATTGCGAACTCAGCAATGCAAGTTCCAACGGAAAGTCAACTGCAGCAGACGACTAACTTCATTCGAAAGAATCTTGGTTTACCTGCTGCAAAGACGGGAAGCGCAGCTTATCATTAAATTTAAATAGAAACGCGATGTTCTCCTGAGTGTATGAGGAGAACATTTTGGCGTAAAAGGGTAATTAGAACCTAAATATTTGTTTTCAGGAGAGTGTATCGTGGAAAGTACAACAAACAATAATGGGCTCAAAGATAAAGAATATAGTCCTAAAAATACTTTATTTTATCGTTGTGTAAAACGCATATTTGATGTTTGTGTTTCAAGTTTAGCGTTAATTTTTGTAGGAATTATTTCAATAATCTTTTTGCCATTATATTTATTTGGTGCTAATCGCGGACCAATGTTTTATAAACAAGAAAGGATTGGATTACACGGGCAACCCTTTTATATATATAAATACCGATCAATGGTTGTAAATGCAGATGAGATTCTTAGATCTAATAAAGAATTGTATGCTGAATATGTGAAAGATGGATATAAGCTCCCTTACGGAAGGGATCCAAGAATTACAAAATTTGGTAATTTTTTGAGACGAACATCATTAGATGAATTACCACAATTTTTCAATGTTTTCATTGGGAATATGTCATTAGTTGGTCCTCGTCCTGTAGTAAAAAAAGAGTTAGTTGAATATGGAAATAAAGTTAATGAGTTTTTGTCAGCAAAACCTGGTGCAATGGGATATTGGCAGGAAATGGGAAGAAGCAACATTACCTATCCGAAGCGGTGCCAGGTTGAGCTTTACTATGTTGAACACGCGTCACTTATGTTTGATACTAAAATTATGTTAAAGAGTGTCAAAAGTATTTTTGTACGTGAAGGAGCCTATTAATACGATGAATATAAAAATATTAGTTGCTTCACATAAAGACGCACCTATGCCAGCAGATAAAAAAGTATATTTGCCCATTTTGGTAGGGGCAGACAGAAATTATAATGGTCAACATGGATTTCAATTAGATAACCAAGGTAAGAATATTTCAGCCAAAAATCCTAATTATAATGAATTAACTGCAATTTATTGGGCATGGAAAAATTTACAGGACGCAGATGTAATTGGTTTAGTTCATTACCGTCGTTTCTTTAGTATGTATCATAAACGTTCTATTGAAGATATTTTGACAAAAAAGCAAGTTGAGCAATTACTACGAAAAGCTCCGGTTGTTTTACCTCGTAAACGAGATTATATTGTTGAATCTAACCAATCTCATTATGAACATGCACATCATAAAGAACCATTAATTAAAACCCGAGAAATTATTTCTCAAGATTATCCAAAGTACCTAAAAGCTTTTGATGAACAAATGGATAGCAGAAAAGCTCATATGTTTAATATGTTTATCATGAAACAAAGTTATTTTGATAGTTATTGTGAGTTTGTATTTGGAGTACTTGAAAATGTAGAAAAACAAATAAATATTTCTGACTATTCAGTTCAGGAGGCAAGAGTTTTTGGATATCTTGCTGAGATATTGATGGATGTATGGATCAAGACAAACAACGTTCAATATACTGAATGTAACTGGATTCAGATCGGTGACCGTCACCTCGTTAAAAAGGCGTGGGGATTTGTGAAACGAAAGTTCTTCAGTAACGTTGGAAAAGACAAGACACACTACTAGAAAGAGGATTCATTAATGACTAACTATGACATTAGTATTATCATGCCAAGCTTTAATTCGGAAAAATCAATTGGCAAAGCAATTGATTCCATTTTTAATCAGGAAACTGATTTTAGTTTTGAATTATTGATTATTGATGATGGATCTTCTGATGACACTGTAAATATTATCAAGTCACGGATGCTACATAACAAGGGCATTCAACTTTTTTATACAGATCATAAGTACCAGGCCGAGGCCAGAAATAAGGGTATCAGGCATGCCTCTGGAAAATACATCATGTTCTCCGACGATGATGATGAGTACTTGCCGGGATACATCCAGGCCATGGGAGAGAAAATTAAAGATATGCAGCTAGTGATTGCGGGAATTGAGAAGCAGTTCCCCAATGGCCGAGTTGAGGTTGAGGATCAGTCAGTTATGGAATCTGCTACTAGTGACGATCAATTACTTGGTGATTATCTTACTAAAAATCAAGAAATGGATGTTGGCTTGTGGAATAAGATTTTTGTTAAAAAGATCATTGATGATAATCACCTTCTGATGAGTAACAAGAACTTTTTTGAGGATAGTCTGTTTGTCCTTCAATATCTGTTAGCGATTAATTGGGAACAGATTGGCTACGTTAATCAGCCAATGTACCTTTTAAATAAGCATGAGGGATCAACGACTAATACATACGATCCTAAGTTGTTGGACAAGTGCAATGAGTATATTAATAAGGTAAGTAAGTTAATTGCCAATCGACCTGAGTTAGAGAAGTATTTTAGAAGCTTCAAAGCGCGGATCGACTTGTTTTATGTTCACCGTAATATTTTGAATAATCCGAAGTGGGATGTACAAGATCAGCGCTTAATCCTGCGTCCCTTGATTAATTCATCATATCTGAAGGAGCTCAGCAAAAAGTATGTAATTGCGATTATGCTGGCGTTCATGATGCCTAAAACTTACATTAAGTTGTATTCAAAACGAAAGTGAGGATCAGATTTGAATCTAAAATCCTTTATGTACAAGGCATTTAACGATGCAGTCTACATCCCAATTTATCAAATTAAATATAAACGACAGTTTCAGACTTTAAAAATTAAATCAATTGAACAAACTATTGATGCGATTACGAAGGATCACATTTCTCTTAGTCGTTTTGGTGACGGTGAGTTCAAGTGGATCAACATGACTGGGCAAAAGTCTTTTGAGCATGATTCAAAAGAACTGAGTCAACGACTTTTAGAAGTTCTTCGTTCTAATTTGAAGCGACATGGAATTGGATTACCACAGGCCTTTAAAAATCCTGATATCATGAACGCCAACAAGTATTGGGAACGTGAAATGGGGAAGTACGGTAAACAATGGCTTTCTGATTTAGATTTTTCTGAAATGTACTTCAACACTAGTGTGACGCGTCCCTACATGGATTTGAAGGACAAGAAAATTGCTAAGTACGTTTTTGATGAATTTAAAAAGTACGTTTCAAATAAAAGTATCTTAGTAATCGAAGGTGATCAGACCCATTTTGGTGAGGGAAATGATCTGTTAAGTAGTGCCGGTAGTGTAATGAGATTAGAATGTCCTAGTCACAATGCCTTTGAGCAGTATGAAACAATTTTGGGTCAGGCTAAGCATGCCATCTTAAATGAAGATCCAGATTTAGTTCTGGCTGCGTTAGGACCAACCGCCACCATTCTCTCGTATGATTTAACTAAGACTTTAAACAAACAGGTACTTGATATTGGTCACCTTGATATAGAGTATACTTGGTTTTTAAATGGAGATAAAAAAAGAACTAAAATTAATGGTAAGGCTGTTAATGAAGTAAAAAATCATTAAATTGATCAATTTATCGTACCAGCAAACTGTAGGAGTAGATGTTAATGAGCAAAATTAATAACCAGCAATGGTTTAAAATTGTAAATTATGTGTTTATATTTTTCTTAGTGTTGAGTTGTAAGAGTGTGTTTTGGGTCTCAACTTTTCCAGCTTTTAAAATTGTTAAAGTTGGGGCATTCTTTTTACCCTTGTTAATCGTTTTGGGATATGCTTTTTATTATCGTGACACCGTTGTAGAACAATTAAAAAAAATTATGATGCCCTTAATTATTTTCATTGTGTTCATGAGTGTCTTTTTAATATTCAATTTCTTGATTTATCATTACTCATTGCCTAAAATTGGATTCTTTTGTTTATATTTACCAATTATTCTTTATTTATATAGTTGTATTGTGATTCATAAAAAACAGGATGTAATTGTTTATTTTATCAATATTGTTTCCTTCTTATCAGTAATTTCATTATTCTTTTGGTTGCTTTCTGAGTTTAATATACCCACCAATACCGAATTTGTTGCTCAATGGGGGCATGACATTAAAGTTCCTGGTTACTTTATCTTTCAATTTATACCACAGGGTGCTGTCCCGTTTTTAGGAATCAATCTAGTGCGAAACACAGGGTTATTCATTGAAGCTCCTATGTTCTCATTTGTTCTATCAAGTGCAATTATATTTAGTCTATTTTTATGCCCAGACCTTAAGCATAGAAAATCGAAGTTATTAATTCTTTATGTAACAATTATTACTACTACTTCTACAACTGGAATTATAATTTCATTATTGTCATTAGTTATTTATATTTTTGCGGTAGAATGGAAAAAGATTATCAAAAATATGTCAAGACTTTATCGGTATGCTATTGGATTAGTTTTAATTGCTTTTGCTGGTTGTTTTGCTGGATTTGCGATTTCTAGTAAGATGCAATCAATGAAGGGATCCACTACCGTTAGAAGTAATGATATTATGGCTGGTTTTCATGCTTTTATGCTTCATCCTATTATCGGAAATGGGATCGGGAACTTTGATATACTGAAGAAATTCATGCTTGCATCTCGATTAAAGCAAGGCGGAAATGATGGCTTTTCTGCTGGATTGATGCAAGTACTTGCTTATGGTGGAATTGCCTTGTTGCTTGTATATCTAGTTCCACTGATTTTTTCTATTATCAAAAGAGACTTAAATACAACAATTGTATCTTCATTATTGCTTGTACTATTATTCTTTACTATTGTTAATGAAGTAGAACTATACTTCTTTTTATCAATTTACCTAGTGAGTTATTTATACCTTACAGGTGGTAAACAAAACAATTTAAGTGGGGCACGCCCCAATAAACTATTACATTTCGGAGGATAATATGACTGATTATTTAGTGGTTGGTTCAGGATTATTTGGATCAACGTTTGCGTACGAAGCTGCCAAACGTGGTAATCACGTTGAGGTAATTGAAAAACGAGACCACGTTGGTGGTAACATCTATACAAAAGAAGTAGAGGGGATCCAGGTCCATGAATATGGGGCCCACATTTTCCATACTAAGATGAAGGACATCTGGGATTATGTGCACCAGTTTGCCGACTTTAACAACTACGTTAATAGCCCAATTGCCAACTATCATGGTGAGATCTACAACATGCCGTTCAACATGAACACCTTCAATAAGTTGTGGGGTGTCAGGACTCCAGCAGAAGCTAAGGCTAAGATTGAAGAACAAAAACGGGATGCTAACATCCCAGATAAACCAACTAATCTTGAAGAACAAGCTATCTCGTTGGTTGGACCTGATTTATATGAAAAATTAGTTAAAGGTTACACCGAAAAGCAGTGGGGAAGAAAGGCAACTGATCTTCCAGCTTTCATCATTAGAAGAATTCCCGTTCGTTTCATTTATGACAATAACTACTTCAGTGATCCATACCAGGGAATCCCAATCGGTGGATACACCCAAATCATTGAAAAAATGCTTGCTAGTGACTTAATCGACGTTAAAACCAATACTGATTTCTTCGATAAGAAGGATGAATATTTAAAATCTGGTAAACGGATTATCTTTACTGGAATGATCGATCAGTTCTTTGACTATCAACTAGGGGCCCTTGAGTACCGAAGCTTGAAGTTTGATACTGAAGTTAAAGACGTTGATAATTATCAGGGGAATGCTGTTGTCAATTACACGGACGCTGAAACTCCTTACACCAGAGTGATTGAACACAAACACTTTGAGTTTGGTAAGGGTAACAAACATAAGACGGTTATAACTCATGAATATCCAAAGACTTGGCATCGTGGGGATGAGCCTTATTACCCAATCGATGACAAGAAGAACCGTTCTTTATACAAGAAATATGCAGAATTAGCTGCAAAAGATGTGCCTAATGTATTTTTCGGTGGCCGTTTAGGTCAGTACCGATACTACAACATGGATCAGGCCATCATGTCAGCTTTGAGATTAGTTAAAAACGAATTTGGTGAATAAATTTGGGTAAAGTAATTAAGAACTATTTGTATAATGCGTCCTATCAATTATTCGTGTTGATAGTTCCTTTAATAACGACACCTTACTTAGCTCGTGTGCTAGGACCACAAGGGGTCGGAATTAATGCTTATACGAATTCAATTATTCAATATTTCATTATTTTTGGAAGTGTTGGGGTTGCTCTATACGGAAATCGTCAGATTGCGTACGTGCGCAACAATAAGCAGAAACTGACTAACACTTTTTATGAAATCTTCTTTATGCGAATGGTAACAATCGGTGTCGCGTACATTGCCTTCTTTATTTTTCTGGCATTTGCACATCGATTTCATAGTTATTACATTGCTCAATCTTTCTCACTACTCGCTGCGGCTTTTGATATTTCTTGGTTCTTTCAAGGAGTCGAGAACTTTGGCGTGACCGTTTTAAGAAATTTTATTGTTAAAATCATTACGCTTTTCAGTATTTTTGCGTTCGTCAAGTCATACAATGACTTGTGGTTATACATATTTATACTGTCCATGTCGCTTTTAATCGGTAATTTAACCCTGTTTCCAAGTCTGAGAAGATATTTGGGAAAAGTGGATTGGAAAAACTTTCACTGGTTTAGGCACTTTTGGCCGTCGATGGTGCTTTTTGTTCCGGAGATTGCTACTCAGATTTATCTGGTTGTTAATAAGACCATGCTGGGTGCCATGACATCCGTTACTGCGGCAGGATATTTTGATCAGTCTGATAAGATCGTAAAATTGTCGCTGGCGGTTGTTACCGCAACCGGAACCGTGATGCTTCCCCATGTGGCAAATGCCTTTATGCAAGGGAAACACGAGAAGGTTAAGGACTACTTGTATCAAAGTTTTGAGTTCGTTACTGCTTTGTCAATTCCAATTGCGTTTGGGATTGCGGCAGTTTCCCCCAGCTTTGTGCCATTGTTCTTTGGTACCAAGTTTATGGCTGTTGTACCGTTAATGATGATTGAGTCAATCGTGGTAGTTATGATTGCATGGAGTAATGCGATTGGGGTCCAGTATTTGGTTCCTACCAATCAAAACAAGGCCTACAATTATTCCGTTATTATTGGTGCCATTATTAACATTGTAGCCAATGTTCCCTTGATTTTACTGTGGGGAGCAGTTGGAACTGCCGTTGCGACGGTTCTTTCTGAGGCTTCGGTGACTGGAATTCAGCTATATGCCGTTAAGGACGAGATTGATTTTAGAAGGTTGTATCATGGATTCTTTAAGTACTTCGTTGCGGGTCTTTTGATGTTTGCCATCGTATTTGTACTCGATGCCACTTTAAGAGTTAAGTGGATTGATTTGATCATCGAGGTATTCCTTGGAATCATTGTGTATACGGTGTTGATTTTCGTTCTGAAGACTAAAGTGTCTAAAGATGTAATTACTATTATCAAAAAGAAGTTTTAATTTAAAATATTAAGAGGTTATGAGTCAATGAAAATTGCGTTTGTCAGTGAGGATAAACTAAATGATGTTTCCGTTTGGTCTGGGACTACCAGTAATATTTACGATGTCATTGCCAAACGAAATGAAGTTGTTTCGGTGCGCCCATCTGGCATTAAGCTGTTTTTTGGAAAAGTAATTCGTAAGTTTACAAAATGGTTTAGATTACCCGATCTGGAGGCATTTTCTGATGAATGGATTGCCAAAGTTGAAGGTAAATCATTAAGCCAAAAATTAAAAAGCCATTCAGACATTGATTTTATTTTTGTGGCCGCTGAAGATAATTTAATCGAATTTCTTCATACTGACATTCCAATTGTTTTTTTAAATGATGCAACTTTTAATGAGATGATTAACTACTATTGGTTCCATTTGACGAAAAAACAGATCAGTATTCATACCCGAATGGATCAAACGACTCTTGATAAGTCATCATTGATTTTGATGGCGAGTGAATGGGCTAAACATGACGCGGTGCAAACCTATGGCATTAACGAAAGCAAGGTTAAGGTCTTGCCATTTGGCGCTAATTTACCCGATAAATTTGTTCCTCATCAACTAGAGGCTGATGATAAGGTGAAGTTATTATTTGTTGGAGTTGAGTGGGAACGAAAGGGGATGGACGTCATCTGTTCCATGATGGATAAATTAAATGAGAAGTATCCTCATCAATTTGAAATTAATGTTATTGGACTAAACGGTCTGGATGATCAGAGATTTCCCGACAACATTAAGTTTCATGGATTCGTTTCTAAACACACTGACGCTGGTTTAGACAAGATGATTAAGCTTTATAATGAAAGTGATATCTTTGTACTGCCCACTAAAGCAGAGTGTGCGGGAATTGCATTTGCTGAAGCAGCCGAATATGGTCTGCCGTCCATCACGTACGATACCGGTGGAATTGGGACTTACGTAATTAATGATTACAGTGGCTATCGGTTAAATAGATCGGCAACAGCCATGGATTTTGCTGACACAGTTAGTGATTTGGCGAATGATCATGAGAAATTGGTTAAGATGTCAAAAAATGCGCGTAAATTGTATAAAACTAAGTTAAATTGGGATGCCTGGGAACATGGCTTTAATAAATTGACCCATAAATTTGATAATTAGGTGGAATTTAAAGGAGTTTAGTGGAACTGATGAAAAAATTGATTATTGATGTGGTCCGTTCGAAGGCTAACGATGGAATTGGTAAGCCCAAAGAGGACATTAATGAAGTCCTTGAAAACGATTATGGTTTTCAGATGGCTTACTTAAAACAATTCAAATATGGCAAGTTTGATCGCCATTTTTTGATCAATTATCGGATCAACAAACTTGATAAATATCACTTAAAATCAACTGATGTAATTGTCATTCAATACCCCATTTACTCTGGGAAACAGTTTGAAGAGACCCTTTTAAGATATCTCAATGATCGACGAGTTAAGACGGTGGCTGTCATTCACGACATCGATTCGTTACGTTTTCCTAATAGTACTTTCAAAACGGTCAAAGATGAGGCCGAGTTTTTAAATAACTTTACAGCGGTAATTTCACCCAATAGCACCATGTCAGATACATTGAGGGAAAATGGCTTAAACGTTCCGTGTGTTGACCTTGAAATTTTTGATTACTTTTCTGATGTTCATAGTAAAAAGAATGGGATTAAGTACAAGGATGAGATCACCTTCGCTGGAAATTTGAATAAATCGGTTTTCTTAAAATATTTAGAGGTTCCTGAGGACATTCAATTTGAGGTCTTTGGTAATATTGATGATCCAGAAACGTTAAATTCTTCCTTGAAGTACATGGGAAGCGTCTCTCCAGACGTGTTATCAAAAAAGTTAGGCCATGGTTATGGACTAGTATGGGATGGTAACAGTGTGGATAGTATGGAAGGTAAGATTGGTGACTATCTACGATACAACAATCCTTACAAGGCTTCATCATATCTGAGCGCTGGCATGCCAGTGATTGTCTGGGAGGAGTCAGCAATTGCTAAATTCGTTGAAGAACATCATGTTGGATTAGCGGTAGATTCAATCGCTGACTTGGCAATGTCTTTGAAACGAGTAACTGATGGTGAATTCAATCAAATGGTCGATAATGCTCATGCGATTTCATCAAAGTTACACGATGGTTTTTACACTAAACAGGCTTTTGATAAGGTATTTGATGAAATTAAATAAAACAAATCAAAAACGACGTGTTAATCTATTAGTTAATATTAACTAATGACTATCACGTCGTTATTTTTTTAGGAGTGATTGTATGAAAAAAGTTTTAGTGCTTGGATCGAATGGACAACTAGGTCGTGAACTATCTGATCTTTTAAACGAACAACAAATTGAATTTGAGGCCCCATCTTCAAAAGAGGTTGATGTAACTGATCAAAATGGGGTCATGAAGTACTTTAAAGATCATCAACCAGAGGTGGTTTTTGATTGTGTTGGTTACACGAACATTGCGGGTGCTGAAAAAGAGCCCGGAAAGACAATTAATCAGAACGTTAATTTTCTTGGAACCCAGTACGTTGCTTTGGCTGCAAGAGATTTGGACGCGACATTGGTCCACATCAGTACGAATCGTGTTTTTGATGGAAATGACAATTCTGAACCGCATAAGACGACGGATATCCCCAATCCAATCAGTGAATACAGTAAGCAAAAACGCATGGCGGAGCGTGCCATCGAAGAGATTAGTACAAAATACTATACAATTCGAATAGCCAATCTGTTTGGTAAATACGACACGAACTTTACGAACATGTTATTAACTCCAGCCGATGAGAATGGTCTTCGTCATGTTTCCAATGAACAGCTTAATAACGTTACGTGGACAAGGACCTTAGCTGAATTTATGCTATATGTTATTGAAAATGAACTTCCATTCGGAATGTATCATTTATCCAACCAAGGATTAACGAATTCTTATAAGGTGTTTCAAGAAATTCAGAAAAATAGTTCAATTGAAGTTACACCAACTAATTCTAGAAATGATGCGGTCATAGAATGGCCGATTCTTGATTTGAGCAAGGTAAATAACACTGATTTTAAAAATCTAACATGGGATGAGGCCATTACTCAATTATTGAACACTTTATAATACTAAAACCCGGTTTCTGCAATCTTTTTTAACCTCCGTGTAATGTTTTCCTAATATTGCTGAAATTTTCACCCCTTAACGTATTGAATGTTGAGAGGAGGAAAAGACATGAACTGGAAACACATTATTCTAACAGTAGTCAGTGTTGCAGCTATTTTTACCACGGGCATAGCAGTCGCAAATAGTTCACGCATGGACGTTAATGCTGATTCATCGAGATACACCATCGTTAATAGACAGAAAAAAGTTCAGAAAGCAAAACGGGCGAAACAACCCGTAAAAGTAATTAAGTCAGAAAGTTCAGTAACTCAGCTAAGTAAGTCCGAAGGGGCTGCCAAGAACTGGATTGCTTATCAAGAATCACGTGGTGACTATCACGCCAAGAATCCAACTAACCCAACGGTGTACGGTAAGTATCAATTAAGTCGAGCTTACCTGCACGGCGATTATTCAAAAGAGAATCAAGAACGGACCGCCGATAACTACGTTTACGGACGTTACGGATCTTGGAAGAACGCTAAAAAACATTGGGAAAGCAATAACTGGTACTAAACTTTTAGTACATAAGGCTCATGACAAAAGTCATGAGCCTTTTTGCGTGTTAATGAAGCTTTTAATGGTAAGGTTAGGTTAAGAATAAATATGTAATTGGAGGGATATATTATGACAGACAGATTAAAGAACAAAGTTGCAATCATTACTGGTGGAACCCTTGGAATTGGCTATGCCATTGCCGAGATGTTTGTTAAAGAAGGCGCTAAAGTAGCGATTACTGGACGTAATGAAGATCGTGGCCGTGAAGCAGCTGATGCAATTAACAAAGAATACCCAAACACAGCTAAATTCATCAAACAGGATGTTTCTGATCCAGAGCGTTGGCCAGAAGTGTTTGAAGAAACTGAGAAGGATTTTGGTCAAGTTACCACATTGATTAATAATGCTGGAATTGCGATTGGCAAGTCGATCGAAGATACTACCACTGAAGAATGGAAGAAAGTCTTAAGCATTGACCTTGACGGTGTTTTCTATGGAATGCGTGAAGGAATCAAACAAATGAAAAACAAGAACATTGGTGCTTCCATCGTAAACATGTCATCAATCGAAGGTTTAGTTGGTGATCCTGATTTGGGTGCTTACAATGCCTCAAAGGGTGGCGTCCGGATGATGTCAAAGTCAGCCGCTTTGGATTGTGCGCTTAAAGACTACGGCATTCGGGTTAACTCTGTTCACCCAGGTTACATCCAAACTCCAATGGTTAAACCAGACTTTGTTAAAGCCATGTCACAAAGAAGTAAGACTCCAATGGGTCACTTAGGTAAACCAAAAGACGTTGCATACGCTGCTGTTTACTTGGCTTCTGATGAATCCGAATTCACTACTGGCAGTGAGTTAGTGGTTGATGGT
Source organism: Fructilactobacillus sp. X2R5C2 (assembly GCF_059901375.1). Classification (NCBI taxonomy): domain Bacteria; kingdom Bacillati; phylum Bacillota; class Bacilli; order Lactobacillales; family Lactobacillaceae; genus Fructilactobacillus; species Fructilactobacillus sp. X2R5C2. The sequence continues at coordinate 271,460 of NZ_JBWXUX010000001.1, read as the reverse complement.
GGATACACGGCTCAATAAAAATTAGTATGAAAAAAGACGACCTCACAGTCGTCTTTTTCTTTTCTAGTTTATTTTGTTAGGATGGCGTAAATGCCAGCAATGACCAAGATAATCATCACGACTGCCATTACAACGATTCGCTTCACTTGTGTTTTATGAAAATTATTAAATTTGTTTGCCATAGTATTCTCCTCTGATTGGTTATGAACATTTTAGCATTTAATAAGAGAAAAGAATTGCATTTTAACCACGGTTTAATTCATAATTGAGTTGTTAAAATAAGGAGATAGATCAATGTTTAAAATAACTATTTACCATGCTGATGCAATGCAGAAGCAATATTTTGAAGATTATAATCAAACAAGTTTTGAACTAAAGTTTGTTAAAGAGAGATTAACGATGGCCAATGTGATCCAAGCCCAGGGATCAAATGGGGTCTTGATTGATGGAATGTGCAATGCGGACGCTAAAATCATTGACCAGTTAGCTGACTATGGCGTTGAGTACTTATTCACCCGTGCGGTTGGCATTAATAATATTGATGTTAAAGAAGCTACTGCTAAGGGCATTAAAGTGGCTAATGTGCCCGACTATTCGCCACATTCAGTTGCTGGTCTTGCATTCACACTTGGAATGACACTTTTCCGTCATGTAGCTCAAGCCACTGCCAACACGCATGATGCTGACTTTCGGATCTTGCCCCTCTACTTTAGTCGTGAGATTCATGATTCTACGGTTGGAATTATTGGAGCTGGGAGAATTGGAACGGCCGAAGCTGAGATGTATGATGCGGTTGGTGCTAACGTTTTAGCGTACCAACGTCATCCAAACCCAGACAATCAAGCCGTTAAATTTGTGGAGATGGATGAACTGTTAGCTAAGTCTGACATTGTTTCCATTCATGTTCCATTAACTTCTGGAACCGAAAAATTAATCGGTAAACCAGAACTGGATCAGATGAAGAATGATGCCATTTTGGTTAACACGGCTCGCGGTGGGGTAGTCGATAATAACGCTGTCGCTGATGCCGTTGAGAACTTTCAAATTGGTGGTTATGGAACCGATGTTTTGCTTGATGAGGGCGAAGTCATTGGGAAAGAATTCAACAGTTTGGACGACGTTCCAAGTGCTGAAGACAAGAAGTTGATGAAGAATTATCCAAATGTCATTGTTACACCTCATATGGGAGCGTTTACCGAGGAAGCCAATAAAGACATGGTTCGGATTAGTTTTGAGAACTTCAAACAAGTGCTTGCAACTGGTAAACCATTGCATCCAGTAAACTAAGGAGAGATAGAATGGCAAAGATTACTGCTTATGATGTAAGACCATTTGAAAAAGAATATTTTGTAGACTTAAATTCATATGATTTTGATTTGAATCTGGTTGATAAGCCATTGACCATTGACACCGTTGACGAAGCGATGGGAACTGACGCTATCTTAATTGATGGTTCGTGTACCGCTGATAAGAAGGTGTTGGATAAGGTCAAAGACCTGGGAATTAAGTATCTCTTTACTCGTTTTGTCGGGTACAACAACATTGATTTAGATGCTGCCAAGGCCGACGGCATTATGGTGGCGAACGTTCCTAGTTATTCCCCATATTCAGTTGCTGAACTGGCACTGACAATGGGGATGGATCTTTTCCGCCACGTTGCTCAGGCAACCGTAAACACCAATAATGCTGACTTTCGTGTTTTGCCGACTTATTACAGTAACGAAATTCACGATGCTACCGTTGGAATTATTGGGGTTGGTCACATGGGAAGTGCTGAGGCCAAGTTGTACCATAACTTAGGAGCCAAAGTTCTTGGCTACCAGCGTCATCCTAATGATAATCTGGACGTGACGTTCGTTAGTGAAGATGAGTTGTTAGAGAAATCTGACATTGTTTCACTGCACGTCCCATACGTCCCAGGTGAAAACGACGAAATGATCGGTGGGCCTGAACTGGCAAAAATGAAACGCAACGCTATTCTGGTTAACACGGCGCGTGGTGAGTTGGTTGATACGAATGCAATTACGATTGCTCTGTCAGGTAGTAATATTGGTGGATACGCTGCCGATGTAATTATTGATGAAAATCAAATTGACGGCAATGAGTTCAATTCATTGGATGATCTTCCAAACAAAGACGTGTTAGAATTGATGAAGCGTTATCCAAATGTTATTATTACTCCACACATTGGGTATCTAACTAAACCCGCTACGATTGACATGATCAAGGTTAGTTATGATAACTTTCATGAAGCCATGACAACTGGGAAGACCAAGAATCAAATTTAACGAAAGAAGTTTTTAAACATGGAATTAAAGCAACAATTCTTAGACCTAGAGAAAAACCGACGGACCATCTATGATTTAGGAAAAGACGTCCCGTTCTCTCAAGACGATCTATATACTTATATTAAGGAATTAATTAAATACACACCAAGTGCCTTTAATGGGCAAACGGTTCGTGCCGTTGTGTTATTCGACGAGAACCATGACAAGCTGTGGGACATCGTTGAAGATGCCTTAAGAGAAAAGGTGCCCGCTAACGGATTCCTTCGAACTAAGGCTAAAATCTCGACTTTTAGGGATGCTTATGCATCAATTCTGTTCTTTACTGACATGGATAAGGTTAAGGAATTGCAAGGTCAATTCAAGACGTATCAGTACGAAATGTACAACTGGTCAGAAGAAGGTCAAGGTAACGCTCAGTTTGCTGTTTGGACTGGACTTGAGGAAAATGGTTTAGGTGTTAATATTCAACACTATGATCCATTGATTAATGCTCAAGTTGCCTCTACCTTTGACATTCCAGATAACTGGCAGTTACGTGCTGAGATGAACTTTGGTTCTGTTAACACTCCAGCTGGTAAGAAGGACTTTATGGACGATAGCAAGCGATTTAAAGAATTTAAATAAAATATACGTAAAAAGAGCATGAAGATTTTATCTTCATGCTCTTTTTTGTTGGATAAAATTATGTTTCGTGTTTTGAATAATTCTGATATGATTATATATGTATTTAATATTTTTGCTCAAGAGGTGCTGTTATCGCAAAATTTAAAAGATTTGTTAAAAAACATCCCAATTTATTGGTAATGCTGTTATTTGGGTTGTTGAGTATTTTGATTGTTTTACCATATCGTTCTACCCCAATTGTTTCATGGGACTTGCCTTTTCATTTATCTCCATTAAATGAGGCTTTTGGTTATATAAAAAATGGAGACTTAGCACGTTTATTTCCAGATATTTTAACTAGGAATAGTGTAGCAAGTGGATATCCCTTAAATTTATTTTATCCTCAATTAACACTATTACCTGGATTATTTTTCAGAATGGTAGGATTTGGTGCCTATAACTCTTTTCTAATATTTTTATTTTTAGTTACTTTATTAACTTTTATTTCTATGTACTTTGTTTCTTATAGAGTTAGTGGAAGTAAACTTGCTGGATTAATAAGTTCACTTTTATATGGATTTTCTCAATATAGAACTTTTGACATGTTCTTAAGACAAGATATTTCAGAAGTTATGGTATTTATCTTTTTGCCGATTTGTTTTTATGGATTATACCAAATATTGTGTATGGATTATAAAAAATGGTGGATCCTTTCAATTGGAATGATTTTAGTACTTCTTACCCATATTCTTTCTGCTATTATTATCAGTGTTTTTATTTTTCTTTCACTAGGAATATTATTTTTAAATCATACTCAATTGCAAGATAAAATAAGACGTTTACTTTATTTATTCCTTTCTGCTATAACATCAGTTCTTGGAGCGGCAATATTTCTTTTGCCATTAATTTGGAATCATCATCTATATTCCCCACTTATAATAGAAAGTCAGGAAACTCATTTACTTAGAGATTCTTTAAACATTAGTACCATAGTTTTTGGTGGACTTTCAGCATATGATTTAGGAATTGGAATTATCTTGCTTGTTACGTTTATTTTTTCTGCTTTTTGGTTTAGAAAAATGAACAATCTGTTTAAATATTTATTTATTGAAGCTATTGTATTTATTTTATTAATTTCTAATTTATTTCCATGGAATGCCTTCCAATCGATTTTTAAGATGATTCAATTTCCAAATCGATTTTATCTTATTGTGGTTTTTCTAATTTCTTTAATTGGTGGGAAGTGCATTAATGATCTTTTGCTCAGATCTAAATTAGATAATTTAGTTAAAAATAAGAGTATTTTTCTTATTTTATTCATATTGCTTTGTCTATGTATTTCACTTTCTTCTTCAGAAAAAATCAAATCAAATCCAAGCGAATTAACAGGTTTGTCCATAGTTACTTCAAAAGATGGATTTGAACAAGAAACATCGAATTTTCATAATGTTTATGATTATTTCCCAGCCGAATCTAAAAATACAATTCCTTCACTTCTAAAGCAGTCAGTTCCTGACATGAATGGTAAAAAGTCTAATATTAAACAAATAAGGCGAACAACATCATATAACCAAATTAATTATGTTTTAGTAAGTAAGAATAATACTGATTGGATCAAGGTCCCTAATATTTATTACAATGGCTTTCATGTTTATAACAATGGCAAAGAAGTTCCGATTAAGGTTAGTCCTGAAAAGGTGATCCAAGTTAAATTACACAAGGGACGTAATAATCTTAAAGTTATGTACAAGAAAACCACTTTACAAATTATTTCAATTTGGATCAGTTTAATTACATGGCTTTTCCTTTTGATTTTACTTGTTAGGAATTTTTTAATTAATCGACGAAAAAAATCAAATAAATAACTTTAAAAGAGTGAAGAATTATTTCTTCACTCTTTATTTGACTCAAATTGTGTTTTTTGTTAGTTAAAAGTCTGATATCATTATGTTTGTGTTAAATTTTACATAATTTAGGAGAAAATATGAAAAAGAGATTAACTTATATTGACGTAATCAACATCATTGCTATTATATTTGTTTTATTTATCCATTCATCATGGAATTATAGTAATAATGCATTAGGAATATTTGATTCGATTATCAGAACAATTGCTGTTCCAGCAGTATTTCTATTCCTGATGAATTCTGGAGCAACCCTACTTGGGTATCGAGATAAATATGATACCAAGGTATTTTTCAAGAAGCGTTTTTTTAGAGTAATGATTCCACTAATCGTGTGGAGTATTATTTATTACTTAGTAGATGCAGTAGTTAAAACACCACTTCCGGATGTGAATTTTATGCATCATGATCCTAGTGTTGGAAATTTCTTTACTAGTTTCTTCTCTGGAAGTATTAATGGAGCATTTTGGTTCTTTTATTGCATTATTGCCCTGTATTTTATTACGCCAGTCTTATCGGTTTTAGCTAGGAATCACAAGAGCGTTTTGTTCTATCTTGTGGTATTAGATTTCTTAGTTAATTACATTTTTATTTATTTAAACACTAACTGGTTCCACATGAATCTGTCACCATACATTTTTCCAATTGCTTCAACTAGTTATGTTGGCTTCTTTATTATGGGTTACCTAATTAGAGTAGGGTACTTTGACCAAAAATGGTTGAAGATCACTAAGTGGGTTGCTTTGGCAGCTTTAGTGATTTCTTTAGTCATTTCGTTGCTTGTTTTTAAGGACTTACCTACTTCTATTATGAATCTTAAGGAAAATGGCGGTCCATTATTATTCTTATATGTAATTGGGCTTTATCTTTGGATTAAAGATTTTGTCGAATCACATAAAGTATTCGTTAAGCCAAAGTTTCAGAATTTGCTAGCTAAAATGGCATCAGTTAGTTTAGGAATTTATATTTTACATCCATTTTTCTTGAAACTATTTATGGTAGTAACTAAGACCACTTTCGACAGTTGGCTTGATATTCTGGTTATGCCATTGTTTACTTATTTAGTTTGTGGGGTAGTGGTTTACGTAATTAAGAAAGTTCCATTTGTGAAAGATATTTTGCCTTAGATTTTTTTGAACTGAAATTATATAGTTTTGATGATATTTGAAGGATACTTGTAAGTTAGAGAGTCTATTAGTAAATAAATAAGCCCAATCCATGTGGATTGGGCTTATTTATTTACTTTCTCTTCTTAAACACTTTTCTCTTCTTCGGATACAACACCAGATCAAGGTTGCCCTTAGGTCCAAACTGACCTAAGTAGACATCTTGAATGGTGCATCCTTGTTTCTCACATAGTTGTTCAACTTGATTAGCATCTAAGCCGCGATGGCTGGCAACATTTTCGTTTAGTTGGCCATCAGTGATGATTGGGTAGTTCATAGTAGGCTCATCGTTAAGAGTTACGGTCAACTGACCGTTTTCTTCAAGGGTGGCGTTTTTAACGTCCTTGAAATCATTAACTCCGTGGGTTCTAAGCTTGAAAGCAAGCTGATTAGCAGTTAAACCGTTCCGCAATGCACGGTTGACGTTTACGACACCATTTAAGATCAGTATCTGCGGACTTCCGTTGATCATCTTGTTCAGTGTATTACTCGTCCCGGTTAAGAACTTACTTGCGAAGACGATAACTGACCAAATCAATAGAATGATGATGAATTGGATTGGAGTAATGTCTTGGTTGTAGATAACACCACCGATAATTCCACCAAGAATATAGTTCTGGAGTTGATCGACGGCATTTGATGGAGCCAAGTTCCCTTTACCAGAAAGGTTAATCTGCAAGACAATCATGATGAATCCAATTAGGAACTTCAAGAAGATGGTTCCGTATTGTGAGTCACTACTACTCCAGGTGAAGCCACCAGAATTAACGTGTTGTGGCTGTGACACAAGCTTAGTTGGGGTAACAGTGTAATTCGTCATGTCAGTATTAAAATGCACAACGTAGGCGTCTTTTCCCGCCTGAATCGTCATTCCATCAACCAGATTGTTACTACTGGAATACATCTGATCAAGCGGCACCTTCTTTTGCTTACTAATGTTCCTCATGATTTGGACGGTCTGAGTGGTTTGACTATCAGCGTTCTTTTGCTGAAAGACTCGGCCCGTCTGCATCGCGATAATCAGAGCACCAAGCATGGTTACTAAGATAAACAGGCTTCGAAATCGCAAATTGCTTCTATTGCGATAATAGAAGATCCCAGTTCCAATGATGACCAACGCAATTACTATAATCAAAGCAATAAAAATGTAGTTGGTAAAATGGAAGTTGTGGGCAATGAATGAATATGAATAAAGTTTCATAACTTTCGCTCCAATTTTGTTGTATTTATGTAACAATTATACTCAATTTGGATAATTTTGGTATTAAATTTTGAACAATTTAATTTTATTGTTTTAAAATATACGAATTCTTACTAATAAAGTTAATTTTAGTGCAACGGGTACTATTGATAATATTGGTCAATCAAATGGCAATTACATTATATGAAGTAAAATTAGTCCCAACATGCTTAATCGGATCAAAAATGATAAAATAGTACAAACGAAACAACAGGGTAATTCGTGCGAGGTCGCTCAAAATTCAGCGATTTTTAATAGTTGGAATGTTGATCATCATGATCTTCTCGCCAACACGAAGTAAACAAAGGAGTCCTTTTCATGGAATCAAAAAAGACAGAGGAAGAATTAAACAAAAAGATCAAGTATCTGCATAATTTTGCCAACTGGGGATTAACGCCACTAGTTGTGATCTTCATCGTTGTTTACTTTCTGACAAAACCAACCTCGATCTGGACCATTCTTTTGGCACTCTTAGTGGTCTTTACCACCTTTATCGTCTGTGTGATGGCGTTAGTGTACATTCACCAGAAAAAGAAGTTGCAGAAACAAAATGACAATCAAAAATAATTAAGGAGGACGGTTTTTAATGACCGTCTTTTTTCATGCCATTTGATTAGTGTATAATCGATGATAATTAAGAACTTAATAATTATATTTTATAAGAGGAAATCATGAAAAAATACAAGTATCCTAAAACAATTTTGGCAGTGATTTTAATTTTGGTAGCGGCCGCTTTCCTAGTTTCAATTCAGTGTTTTTCACATAGTTTGTTGCTGGGAAACGACTCACTTTTTCATTTTAGTCGAATTTACGACATTAAAATGCAGATGCAGACGGGCCACTTTAACTACTTCATGACCAACTATGGGTTCAATCAGAGTGGTCGGATCGTCAATGCCATTTATGGACCATACATGGCGGTCATTCTGGGATTCATTTTGTTACTCACTAAAAGTTGGTTCAGCTTCCAAGTCGTAACGAGTTTTGTCCTGTATGCGATTGCTGGACTAGGAGCTTACGGACTGTTTCGACGGGTAAAAGTAAACCAGTGGTTTGCGACTGCTGGTGCCATTATTTACTTGTCACAAAACTTCATTACTGGTTGGCAGACGGACGCTCAGTTTCTAGCCTGGGGAGCAGCCATCCTGCCATTTGCAGTGATGGTCGCCCTTGATTTGATGGATGGTTCACCGAAAAAGGTTCACGTGACGTTGGCGCTGGTTGTGGCAGCCTTACTTGAAATGCACATTTTAAGTGCATTGTTTACTGTCATCATGCTGGTGCCATTTGCGCTGATCGGTCTTTGGCGATCCCGTGCTAAATGGAAGTATCTTGGGAAGATTGCGTTAAACGTTATTTTGACATTAATCTTAGCTGGTAATTACTTCGTCAGCTTTTTGAGTGTTTTCGGTAAAAATGAACTCATGCCACCATTTATGATGGAGTACATGGGTACGTATTCAGCTAGTTTTAATTTTTACAATAATTTACCGAACGGGGTGGGCATTGTACTGACCCTCATCTGCGTCTTTCAGTTAGGTTACATGATAATCGCTAAGAGAAAGAACCTAACTAACATCGTGGTGACGGTTGTTGGTGGATTGTTTTTGTTATTATCATCTGCCATTCTGCCATGGAACGCCATGGGAGAACAGTGGACCTACATGCAGAACTTCATTCAGTTCCCATACCGTTTCTTTCCGTATGCGGCAATTTTGCTGATGGTGGGTTTCCTGATTTCGATCAGTCAGATCAGTAACGAATGGTACGAAAAAATCAGTGCATCACACGGTGACATTCACTATAATTACATGAAAATTTTCATGGGGGTCGTAGTGACTGTTATGGCCGTCGCAGCACTCTGGTTTGCGGATTCTAACATTCAATACGGCGTTGACATTTGGAACAACCCCAAGAGTTCCCCAATTAAACGTAATATGATTAGGACGCTTCCGGACCCCGAAACGCCAAAGAAGTACATGGCACCATCCAAGAGTCCGTTTAAGAAAGATGTTAGCGTCAAACAGGTTCGCTCTGACTTTATGAGTAAGAACTTAGGCAAACCGTTCCGAGACATCTCTGAGTCAAATGGCGATTATCTGCCAAATGATTCTGGTGATCCTAATTTTGATGCGGTAGGATCACATTATCACGCAGATGTCATGAATAATCATGGATTTAAGAAACACGTTACGCGGAGTGGGGCACTAGTAACAAAATGGACTGCCGATTCTGGTAAGGTTAAGGACGGTTATCGGACGATTCCAGTAATCTTATATCATAATTCAACGGTGAAGTTGAATGGGGCGAAGCTGAGTCCTAACCAATATCGCGTTTCCGATATTGGAGCGGCGAAGGTTAAGGAACAACCTGGTCAGAATCAGATGACGGTCAGGTATCAGCAACCAGCTCATTTCATGACAGTAATAGCAGTGTCATTGTTGGCATGGATTGTGACGGTGGGATGTGTGATTGTTAAGGGAATGTATAAGTGGATTAAAAAATAACAGACAAAAAAGGGTTGAGCCATTAGTGGTTCAATCCCTTTTTAATTTATTATCTATTTTTCTTTTTCATCATTTGCCACAACAACCTTACCAATCATTTGCTTACTCTCAACCAACTTAGTGGCCTTCCGCAAGTTCTCAGCGTTAATTGGACCAAACTGCTTGGTCAAGGTACTTACCAAGTTACCCTCATCGAGCATAATGCTGATTTTATCTAAGATTTCATGTTGAGTAATCATGTCAGGTGTATGGAATTCAGACTTGGTGAACATGTATTCCCAAGCAAAACGTGCTCGTTTCTCCTTTAGTTTACTCATGTCGAGAGACTTACCTGATCCAGTGATGGATACGATCGTGCCAGAAGGGGCAATCAACTCACAGATTTCATCCCAGTAGGCATCCAAGTTACGCAGATCCAGAATGTAATCCACGTATTTGAATCCCTTGTCCTGAATCTGTTTGATGATGTCATCATGATAGTCAACAACGATATCGGAACCATGGTCAAGTTCCCATTGCTTCGTCTCGTCTTTTCCGGCAGTTGAAATGACCTGAAGGTTGGCACGATGAGCCAATTGAGTAGCAATCGAACCAACGCCACCAGCACCGTTAATGATCAAGATGGATTTCTTGTGGTTTTGTTCCTCACGGTCGTAAAAGTCGATGTTCATTTGTTCAAACATGGCTTCCCATGCGGTCAGGCTAGTGAGTGGCATGGCAGCGGCGTGAGCGTTATCCAAGCTGTGCGGAGCGATTCCAACAATCCGTTCGTCAACGGTTTGATATTCACTGTCACAGCCCGGACGAACGTGCGATCCAGAGTAGAAGACCCGGTCACCAACGTTGAAGCGATTGGTCTTTGATCCAACTTTTTCAACGGTTCCGACCGCATCCCATCCAATAATTTTAGGATCCTTTAGCGGTTCCCTTTGGGACTGACGGGTGAAAACGTCCACGGGGTTAACCGAAACGGCTTCAACCTTTACCAGCAAATCGTGTGGTTCTGGTTCTGGAACATCAGTGGTGAAATCGAATAAGCTTTTAGGATCATCAATCGGTAGGTATTTAGTGTAACCAACGGCGTTCATTTTTTTAGTCATAATCGTTCTCCTTTTACGTATTCTACCCTTAGGATACCACGCGTACGGTGATAATTGTTGATGTGAGTTTATTGTGGGAGTTAGGTTGCATCCTGTTTTTATGATAAAATGGTGATATGAAAGAGTGGGATGAGGTAGAAAATGCAAAGATTGTATTGGGATTCCGTTCATGTTAACGGAGATAAGATATTCTTCACGATTGACAATCATGGATTGAATTTCGTAAGCAGTCCGGGTCAGGGAGTTTCACAGCTACTTGATTTTTATACGAACGATCATTTTGAGTACGCAAAGAACAGTGAGCGTAGTTTGTTATATCGGAAAACGATTAAGAATTATTTGCGGGGTAAGTCAACTGACCTTGACCTACCAACTGATTTTATGAGCTATGGGTCCGACGAAGAACGGTTGATCTGGAACGAAATTGCCCAGATTCCATTTGGTGAGTTAGTGACAGTTTCGGATCTTGCTGATCAGTCTGGTTTAGGTCCAGACAAAGTCGAATCGGCAATCTCTAAGAGTCCCATTTGGCTGGTGTTGCCACTTCATCGTGTAACGGATCGAAATGGCCGTTACCCATATCGAACTGGTGATGCGACCCGAGATTTCTTGGTGGATCTGGAACATCCGAAAAAGTAAATATAACTAAATAGGGATTTCGTTTAAAAAATCCCTTTTATTTTCAGTAAATTTATGGTGATATGGCTTTTGTATAAGCAATTGATGTTGTATAGTCATAATCAAAATAATAAATGAGGTATTTAAAATGAAACATATTATTAAGGCAGACAACGGTAGAGTGTTTAAACGGCTAGTATCAACTGGTGTCAATGAGGATAGTAACCAGTTTGATTTCAACAAGATTCGTCCCATTCCCCAACAGATCCAGGATGTGATCGTGGATAACTTCTTATCGAACGCGGCCATTGGGGTTTACATGGTCAACGTTGATTTTAATCGGGATGACATTCCATCTACGGTTGAGGCCTTAGCGGCTGACATGAATCAAAATGGTGATGAGTTCTACGATAAGGTGGAACGTGATCAACAGAAATTCCTATCCACTTTTATGGAAGTTTATGGACAGTTTGAACAACCCATGGATGACAAGATGAAGGAAGCTACCATTGCGTCGCTGCAGCGGGGGTACATGGGTGCGAAAAAGTACTTGATTGAAGACAATATTGATTTGGAAGTCTTCAAACCATATGATCCGGAGGAAATTCTTCAACCAGATCTAAGAGACGGATTTCAAGGCATCGATCTGAACGTGCTGGCTTGGTTGTCAAAACAAGGTGAGATGTTGATCAATAACTACATTGCCTTTCAGGCTTTCAACGAAGAGGATTGGACCAACGAGAACTGGCGCATTACCGAAAATGCGTTTGACACTGAATTAGATAAAAAAGAAAATACCATTACGTTTCATACGTACGAAATCGTCGGTTTGACCGATTTGTTTGAGACATTGTTAATTAAGTCGGATTCGCAGGCGGATGATGTGAAGTATTCGTATGAGTTGTAGGATATTAGTTGAATAAGATTCAACTAATATGATAAAATTATATATGAAGAAAAGTGGTTGAACGGAATTGTATTGCTTTTCTTAATATCTTGTATTGACATAATAGGAACGTTTTATGTTGCCCGACGGAGGCGTTATATCCCATCACTAGTCGCGGTTATGGACATCTCATGACTCAGCGTTCAAAAAAGCCGTCAGATTTATCTGGCGGCTTTTCGTGTGTATAGCGTAATAATAAATAAATATGAAAAAGTAGGTAAATGATATGTCGTTAAAATCTTCAAATGTACCGCTAGGATACTTGGTAATTAGTGATGAGAATTCAATTAATTTTAAAGACATGTTGGATGATTATCGACATTATTTTTCTGGACATACAGTTGAACTTACTACTAATTATAATTTATTAAGTCAGGTTAAAATTATTTTTAATGAAAAAGATCTTCCACATTTAATGGGATGGGAAAAAGTTAGAATAAAAAATAAGGATAAAAATGCATCAAAAATAATCATTGATATTGATAATCTAACTTTTACTAAAGAATTAGCTAAAAAGAATCCAAATTGGAAAAGCATTAAAAAGAGAAATTTAAATTATAATTTGTTACATAGAATATTTTTAGACCAAGATATTAATGTATTTGTAGAGACAAGTAATATGCATCCTAATCGATTACATTTAAATATTGTTTTTGTTTATAACAAAAAAAGAGAATCAATTATTCTTGGATTTAGAAAAACAAGAACTCGTGATGTTTTTGTTCCTGTCACTTTGCATGCCACAAATATACATAATCAATATAATTGTAGAAGAAGAACAAAAGTGAAGAGTCTTAAATGGCTTGATTAGGATCGTTTTAATATGATGTGAGAGTGAACATGCTATGTTTGCTCTTTTTTTTATTTGTATTCATTATGATATACTTGTGATATCAATCATTTGGAGGTTTTTCCATGAGCAAGGAAAACGTTAAGTATAATATTGGACTGGATATTGGTACCAATTCAATCGGGTGGGCAGCAACTGATATGTCAAATAAATTAGTACACGCCAAAGGCCACAACGCAATTGGTGCACGTCTATTTAAAGAAGGTGAATCAGCGGCTGAACGTCGTGGATTTCGGACTACAAGACGACGCTTATCAAGAAGAAAGTGGCGACTTCGATTACTAAATGAGATCTTTGATGAGAACGGCATTTCGGATGTCGACCCATCATTTTTTGCCCGAATGAAGCAATCCAATGTTTCACCACGAGATGATCGAAAATCATTTAATGGAAACATTCTGTTTGATGATAAAGATTTCGATGATAAAAAATATCATAATGAATATCCCACTATTTACCATCTCCGTAAAGCTTTAATGACGGAAGATAAAAAATTTGATATTCGTTTAATTTATTTGGCAATGCATCATATTATCAAATATCGTGGACATTTCTTAAATCAGGCTAACGTGAATGATTTTAAGGGTGGTGAAATTGATCTTGCTAATTCATTTAAAGCGTTAAATGAACAGTTTAAGAATCAAGGACGTACGCTGTTACTAAAAGACAGTGACTTAGGAAATGACACCCAAACGTTACTGGATAACTCACGAAGTCGGAATGATCGCCAAAAAGAATTATCTAAGATTTTGAACATTCCAAATCAAGATGATGATAAAGATCAAGCTAAATTAAATAAAAAGGCCACTACTGAAATTATTAAAGCCATTTTGGGGATGAAAGCAAAGTTTGACATTATTTTTGGATTGGAAGTTGATGAACCCAAAGATTGGAGTCTCACTTTTAATAGTGATGATTTTGACGATAAAATTAGCGAGTTAGAACCACAAATGACTGATGAAGCCAATGAAATTTTGTTGATCTTAAAGAAACTGTACTTTTCAATTAATCTCTCTGACATTCTAAAAGATGCGGAAACAAAGAAAATGGCAGATTCTCTTTCTGATGCCATGATTGCACGATATGATGATCACGCTCGTCATCTGAAGTTGTTTAAGCAAGTAGCTGAACAAGAAAGTGGAACAGAGAAAGGCAAAGCATTAAAGCAAGCTTACGAGGAGTATATCAATGGTAAAAATGGTAAGCCAGTTACTGCTGATGATTTCTTCAAGCATGTCAAAAATAATTTAAATGATTCAGCAGAATCACAAGAAATTCAAAGTGACATTGAGCAAGGTTATTTCATGCCTAAACAACGTTCCAAAGAAAATGGAGTAATTCCGCATCAACTGCAACAACAAGAATTAGATAAAATCATTGAAAAGCAATCTAAGTATTATCCGTGGCTCAAAGAATTAAATCCAAATAAAAAACGTCAAAAAATTGCCAAGTATAAGTTAGATGAACTTGTAGCATTTAGAGTTCCATACTACGTTGGACCGTTAATTGATCCAGACAGTGCTAAGGGTGACAACGGCAAATTTGCCTGGATGATCAGAAAAGAACAAGGTGCCATTACACCTTGGAACTTTGATCAAAAGGTCGATCGAGTGGATTCTGCTAACAAGTTTATTAAGTGAATGACAGCAACTGACACTTATTTAATTGGTGAACCAGTGCTTCCTAAAAATAGTTTGTTGTATCAAAAATTCACTGTCTTAAATGAATTAAATAAATTAAAAGTTAATAAGCAACCAATCACGCGTGATCAGAAACAATATGTATATAATCATGTCTTTAAGAATCATAAGCGAGTTTCTTTGAAAATGATCGGGGATGCTCTGGTCGTAAAAAGTGATTATGTAGCACGTCCTGATGTAACTGGAACGACTGACCAACGTAATATGAATAATTCGTTGAGTTCATACTATGATTTACGCAAAATCTTTGGTGATCAAATCGATGATGCCGATAAGCAAGAAGATTTTGAAAAAATTATTGAATGGTCAACAATCTTTGAAGATAAACACATCTACGCCCTAAAGCTTGATGAACTTGATTGGTTAACGCAAGATCAGAAGGATCAATTACAGAAACTTCGTTACCAGGGATGGGGACGTTTATCTGGCAAATTATTAGCTGATCGTGGTGGAAAAGATCAGGTTAATATTGTTAATAGCGATGGTGAACGGATTATTGATGTATTGTGGAATACCAATCATAATTTCATGGAAATTATTGCTGATAAAGTCTTTAAACAAGATATTGATGATTTTAATGGTGAACATTTAGAAAAGACGGATATCAATAAAGTCATTGATGATTTATATACTTCACCACAAAACAAAAAAGCCATCAGACAAATTATTTTGGTGGTTAATGACATTATTAATGCGATGGGTGGCGTTGCTCCACAAAATATCATCATGGAGTTTGCGCGAGAGGATAGTAATGATCATCGTCTAATTCATTCTCGTTCCCGTCAATTAGAAGAAGCTTACAAGAAAATTAGTGACAGTTGGTTTGATAATCCTGATGTTAAAAATGAATTAAAGGAAAAAGTCAAAGACAAGGCGGACTTTAAAGATCGTTTGTATCTCTATTTCGTTCAAGGTGGGGTTGATATTTATGATGGTGAACCATTAAATATTGATCAACTTTCAAGTTATGATATTGATCACATTTTGCCTCAATCATTTATTTTGGATAATTCCATTGATAACCGGGTATTGACCAAAGAGAAAAATAATCGAGTTACTAAAGAAGATCAACTTCCTGGTGAATTCTTTGGCGCTAAGATGCATAATTTGTGGCAATCAATGCGTGCCAATGGACTTATGACTTGGAGAAAGTACAACAATTTGATGATGAAACCGAGCGATATCGACAAACACGATAATCGTGGGAAGTTTATCAATCGTCAATTAGTTGAAACTCGTCAAGTTATTAAGTTAGCTGCCGAAATCATGAATAATCAGTATCAAGAAAATGGAACCCGGATTGTTACTGTAAAAGCCAATTTGACTCATCATATGCGTGAGAAATTTAATTTCTATAAGAACCGAAATGTGAATGACTATCACCATGCTTTTGATGCTTATCTAACCGTGTTTGTTAGGGACTGGTTGCTTCAAACTTATCCTAAGTTGAAACCTTATTATGTCTATGGTGATTTTGAAAAAGCTGATACGAAAGACCTTAGGAATTTCAATATGTTGTACAAATTTGAGAAAAATCATCAATTAGATGGTGATGGTCAAATTAAAAATGACAATGATAATATGTTGAGGTACATGAAACGGGTTTATCACTTTAAGAAGATGCTGATTACCAAAGAATTGGAAACCAATCATGGCGCTTTGTATAAGCAAACAATGTTTCCAGCTCCAATTCATGATAAAAAGAAGCGTAAGTTAATTAGTGCAAAGAGTGATCGACCGTCAAATATTTATGGTGGATATAGTGCTCAAACTAATGGATTTATGGCACTGGTTAAGATTGCTAAGCCACATGGTGATGAGTATCGTCTGTATGGTATACCTCTAATGGAATATAACCAATTGAAAGATAATAAAGCTGGAAAGATTGATAAGCATGCGATTGATAAAATTATTGATGAACAGTTAATTAACAAAAAAGGTAAGATACCTGAACATCGCATTGTGTTATATAAGGTTGATATGAACCAGTTGGTTAAAGAAGACAAAAAGATGTTTACTTTAGGTAGTAATATTTATGAGCATAACTTCCAACAGTTAATATTGTCTGATAATTCGATGAGATATTTATCTAATAATTTAAAAAATACTACTTGTGAAAATTTAATTGATATTTTTAATGAAATTATTGATAAAGTTGATTCTTTTATGAACATGTATAATATTGTGAACTCAGAAAACGTGAAACAAAAGTTTGTGAAGATAAAAGATATTAATAATATGAAGAAAATTATTCACGATATACTTATTGGCCTTCATGCAAATTCTGTAATGTCCGATTTGACGGTTTTAGGACTTTCGAGATACTTTGGAAGATTTGTGTTAACTGCTGGATTGAAGCTTGATCCTAATGCACAAGTCATTTATCAATCTCCAACAGGTCTATTTTCACGTAAAGTTCGAATTTCGGACTTGTAAAATAAAAAAGGAAACTGTCATTTGACAGTTTCCTTTTACATATGTACGGCCCTTAAGGGCTCAGAAAACAAAACTTAGCTTTCGCATCGTTTGATTTTAACTTAGTACGTCATTCTAATGAGATTAAGTGTCAGCATTCCAACTGACAAATAAATCATATCGAAAAAAATCGATAAAGTCAAGGAGGACTTTTATGGCTTGGAGAAGTGTTGTCATTACCCAACATTCGAAAATATCATATTCAGGAAGGAGAATTATTGTTCAAACAGACTCAAATATTCATGAGATCCCAGTTGAAGACATTGAATTATTACTAATATCAACTACACAAGCAGTGGTAACCGCTCGTGCAATGGCTGAACTTTCAAGAAATGCGGTTAAAGTGATTTTTTCTGACACATTAGGAGAACCAATGTGCGAGACGGTCAATTATTTGCCTAATAATCGGACTTTATCATTGCTGAAAACCCAGTTTAATTGGAATGCCCATCGAAAAGAAATTTTATGGACTTGGATTGCCACTGCCAAGATGAAGATGCAAATTGAAGTTTTACAGAGTAAGAAAATTAATACAGAAGAATTGGATTATGAATTTAAAAAGATTGAAGTTAACGATGAAACTAATCGTGAAGCAGTTGTAGCGAGAAAGTATTTCCCAATGTTGTTTGGGACTGATTTTCAGCGACGAGATTTTAGTCCATATAATGCAGCTTTAAATTATGGATATTCTTTATTGTTATCTTTCGTAAATCGATCAATCGTTGAACAAGGTTATTTAACTCAAATAGGAATTCATCATCATAGTGACGAAAATCAATTTAATTTAGGATCAGATCTAATGGAACCATTTCGGCCCATTATTGATGGATGGGTGAGTGGACAAGATATTAAGAAATTAACACCAGAAGTTAAAATTCAGTTGGTTGATTTGTTTAATCTAGAACTAAAATTCAATGGCAAAAATACCATTCTGAGGAATGCATTGAAACAGCACGTTAATAATTGTTTGAAATATCTTAGTCAAGATCAAGATGACGTGAAGATCGAGGTGGAATTAAAAGATGAGGTATCGAGTAATGAGATTAATCGTAATGTTTGATTTACCGGTAGACACGAGTGAAGAACGACGGAATTACCGTAAATTTCGCAAAGAATTAATTAACGAAGGTTTTTTAATGATCCAGTATTCAGTTTATGCCCGTGTTTGTGTCAGTAAAGAGTCAGCTAGATTTACAGAAGCAAGGATTTCTACATATGCTCCCTTGAAGGGATTGATTCAAACCATGATGGTGACGGAGAAGCAATATAATAGTATGCATTTTCTGGCAGGAAAGAAAAAAGAAGATGTTAGAAATACCTCAAATCGAACGGTGGTGATCTAATGAAAGTGACAATATTTCCAACGGAACCGTTTGAAGTTGATAATGGAATTTTAACAGTGGTTCAAACTAGTAGTCCGAAGTTCTATACTGATTTTATTAAGGGATTATCAACCGAAAATGGGCTTACGATTAGTGAAGACGATGAAATTTTGAATTTTTCAAGTAACGTTACTTATTTGAAAGACGTAGTAACTAATCCTTATGTATTTGATACATTTAAATCTTCTCTTCAAAATCAAGTGGTTGATAATTTAAATGAAAATGATCGTCAAGAATTATTTCGCATTGATCGTAGAATCAAAGACATTTTCCTTCAATCTGCGTATATGGAAGATGTACCACTTGAAATTGATGACGATTGGAGTTTGAAGAAAATGGTTAAGTACGCTGGAATTCAAATGGTGAGCTCCACAGTTGAAACCCCTTATGATATAATTATTGGTGTTCTTAATTTATTTAAAAAATTTAATTCTAAAAAATTAATTGTTCTTAATGATCTATTTAATTATCTCAATTCCAGTCAAATCAGTGATTTGATTCAGGTAATTAAAGTATTAGATTTGAAAGTATTAATATTAAACTTTTCTGATTCATTTAAAAAAGATGATTTTAAGAAGTGCCGTAATTACTATATTGACGCCGATCTTATGAGATGGACTGACTGATTTATGGTATATGTATAAATATTACAGACGGTTTTAGAAGTACGTCATTCTAATGAGATTAAGAACCTTCAAGTTATGGTAGATGTACTTTGCAAAGTTTTAGAAGTACGTCATTCTAATGAGATTAAGAACCCTGTTCATGATATTTATTAATAAAAGCTAGTTTTAGAAGTACGTCATTCTAATGAGATTAAGAACGAATGTTTAACTATTGTTCGTAAGCAATAAGTTTTAGAAGTACGTCATTCTAATGAGATTAAGAACAGGATTAAGCGTTACTGATTTTTGGGAAATGTTTTAGAAGTACGTCATTCTAATGAGATTAAGAACTGTTTTCCTGTGTTTCTAGTCTACTTCGTAGTTTTAGAAGTACGTCATTCTAATGAGATTAAGAACTGGATTTGATGATAATGGCGACGATGTAATGTTTTAGAAGTACGTCATTCTAATGAGATTAAGAACCAACATTTGCTGGTTGAACTGTTAATGCAAGTTTTAGAAGTACGTCATTCTAATGAGATTAAGAACTATGTATCTATTTTTGATAAATCTAATGTAGTTTTAGAGGTACGTCATTCTAATGATATTAATAACTACCTTGGGAGGAAAATCATGAATAGAGTAGATACTTTTAGAAATAATGCAGAATTATATTACCACCCAGATCACTTCGTTACTGAAGTTCCTAAAAATATGTTAATACCTGACTTTATCTATACTTATGTAGATCAAGGCAAAGGTCGTGAAGTAGTTTTTAAATTAAATGACGGACACATTAATACCCCTAAAATTTTATTTAATTCAACTGATCCATTTTTTAAGAAACTTTCAACTGACAAATATGCGCATGTTTCCAATAGCCTTGAAATGGTTAACACTTGTGATAATGAGATTGTTTGGGTTTTAGTTAATGAGGTTAATAATAAAATTGGCCAACCAATTTATGGATTAATCAGAAAAGATAAAACTATTGCACCCGTTCATACTTTTTGTAGTTTTCCATTCAATGGTCCAAAAAGAGTAATATAGAACTATTGTAAAAATAAGAAAGAAGTAATTGTTATGATTACACGTGATTCTTGGAACAAAAAGAAGAAATGAAAAGACAAGAGGAACAGAACAAAGTCAAAGAGCATGATTCTAAAGTAGATAACATTTTAGCTTGGGTGTTTGCTATTATTACAATAATTTTTGGAAATGCTCAATCTGTTGCTATTCTCTTAGCTTCAACTTTCTTTGGAGAAAATCATAAAAATAATTAATATTATAATTAATTCGCTGTAATTACAGGAGGTGCCCATTCCAGCATCTCTTTTTTTATCCCATTTCATGTTCACTCATTAACAAATCTCCCTCAATAGGATAAACTTAGGTAACAAAAATACCTCATCGTATTTTCCAAAGGAGACTTTGACATGACACAATACATTATTGGAATCGACATTGGCACTTCCAGCACCAAGGCCATCTTGATGACGACCGCTGGTGACATTATTTCGCAGGGCCGTGTTTCGTATTCATTAGAAAACCCGTATCCAGAATGGGCTCAAGAAAATGCGGATGACTGGCTTAATGCGGCTACGACTCTGATTAAAGATCTGGCTGAAAAAGTTGACAGTAAAAATATTATTGGCATTGGAATTGACGGTCTCTATGGAGGATCGGGAGTTCCAGTTGATAAAGCGGGTCAACCACTTGGGCCAGCTCTGATTTGGATGGATCGACGCGCTACTGAAGAAACTGACCAGGCGTTAAAACTCGTTAGTAAAGCTGAACTAATGGACATTACCGGTAATTTGGCGGATCCATACTATGGTTACACTAAAATTATGTGGTTGAAGCAACATCGGCCAAAGCTTTATCGAGACACTTATCAATTTTTGCCACCCGAATCGTACGTCATCTATAAGTTAACGGGAAATATCAGCATTAATTATTCTGCGGCAGGCAACTTAGCGGGTGTTTTCAACATTAATGATGACGAGTGGTCACCCGAATTAGCTGATAAGCTGGGAATTGACTTGAAGAAATTACCCCAGAAAATGATTGCTAGTACCGACGTTGCGGGAAAAGTGAGTGATGAGTGGGCGCGAAAGTTAGACATTAATCCTGGCACACCGATCTTTAACACGGGTGTTGACGTGGGTCCGGCTACGGTTGGTACTGGTGTGCTTGGAGCCGGGCGCATGACAATCGCACTCGGAACGTCAATGAACGCGGCTTTGGTAACTGACAAACCGCTGAAAGATGATAATTTGATCATCTGGCCTTATGCTTATAAGCCTAAAGAATACTACTATAATTTTGCCGGGGCGAACACTGCTGGTGCCGTGATTGCGTGGTTTACCCGTGAATTTGCGCAGGAAGTCGATAACAATAATGGTACAAGAATGTTGGATGAAGAAAGTGAAGCAGTTCCAGCTGGTAGCAACGGTTTAATTGTCCTGCCATACTTCATGGGTGAGCGCAGTCCGATTTGGGATTCCAACGTACGTGGAACCATCTTTGGAATTTCGATGACGACGAAACGTTATGAAATGTTCAACGCCTTTCAGGAAGCCATTGCGTACTCTGTGCGTCAAAGCATTGAACAGTTTGGTGATTACATCGGTGATTCGTTTACCTTAGTTGGTGGCGTCAGTAATTCGAAGAAAATGGTGCAGATTATTGCGGACGTGACGGGTAAAATCGTCAAAACGACTGATTCTGGTGGTGAAGCCGACCTTGGAAGTGCCATTTTGGCAGGAATTGGATTGGATCAAATCCATCCTGAGGATGCTGAGAAGTGGATTAAGATTAATGAAAAGGTTGAACCCGATCTTGTAAAACACGAGAAATACAATAAGTATTACGAGTTGTATCGTTTGGCATATACGGATACTAAGGGATTTTATGAGAAGTATTCGGACCTGCTTAATGATCAGAATTAAATTAAGTGCTAAACCAGTTGATGGTTTGGCACTTTTTTTATTTCACTGAAAGCTTACATTTTTGACTTTCCATTCTCACAGCCACATACTTCTTTTAGATTAAAAAGAAAGAAGTATGATAAAAATGAAAATTGCAATCTACGGCGCAGGTTCACTTGGCACCATTATTGGTGCTTATTTGACCAAGGCGTATGGCAAAGATCACGTGGATTTGATCGCTGACAATCCCCAACACATCAAAGATTTAAACGAGAAGGGAGCCACCGTTACTGGGACCGCCAATTTTACGGTTCCCGTTTCCGCTAAAACTCCCGATGAATTGAAACCGAATGAGTACGATTTGGTGCTTCTCTTGACGAAGCAAACGCATAACGACGAAGTGCTGCCCAAGGTCAAAGAAGTGTTAAAACCAGATGGCACGTTAGTTTCGCTGCAAAATGGGGTTCCAGAAATCGCTGTTTCAAAGGTGATTGATCCTAAGAACATCGTAGCTGGATCGGTTGAATTTGGTGGAACGCAGCTCAATCACAATGAATCTGAATTGACCACCGCACAACCAGCCTTTGAGAATTCGGCGTTTCAGATTGGTGAACTCGACGGTAAAGATACGGATCGAATTAAGCAGGTTCAAGCGGTGCTGAATCACGTTGGTGGCACGGCCGTTTCTGATAACTTGCTGGGAACCAAATGGTCCAAACTCTTAGTTAATTCATCATTTAGCGGATTGTCGGCGGCCAGTGATGCAACGTTTGGTCAGATTGCTGACAGTGAAATCGGTTTAAAGGCGGCACTGAACATTGTCAATGAGGGCTTGAAAGTAGGTCATGCTGACGGTGTAAAATTCGCCAAAATGGGCAACCATGATCTGAGTTCATTGTCCATGGATCACCGTAATGATGAACCGGGTCAACTGGCATATCTCAGGTCAGCCATGGCAAACAGTAAGGACCTGAAAGCTAGTATGTTGCAAGATCTCGAGAAGGGTAATAAGACTGAGGTTAATGACATTAATGGGGTAATTGCTGATACTGGTAAAAAGTACGGCATTAAGACACCCTTTAATGATTTGATAATCAAGATTGTTTCTAACGCTCAGGACACGGGTAAATTACCCCAATTTGACGATACAATGGCACAATTTCAAAAGCTTCTAGATAATAAATAGTAAAAAATATGAGAGTATTTTCAACCTTAGTTTGGAAATGCTCTTTTTTGAACTTTACACAACCTTGTAAAATCCCCAGTCTAAGCGCTTTACATTGACTTTATGTGATTTACCCCACATACTTTTTCATGAGTCCACTAATCATTGGACTCGAATAACAGATGGGGAGTGACAAGCATGAAAATTGCAATTTATGGTGCTGGTTCACTCGGCACCATTATTGGAGCTTACTTAACGAAAGCATACGGTAAAAAACACGTTGATTTAATTGCGAATAATGATAAACACATTGGCGACTTAAATAGTCAGGGAGCCCATGTCAATGGATCGGCAGAGTTTAGAGTTCCGGTCTCAGGTAAGATTCCCTGCGAATTACACGCAAATGACTATGACTTAGTACTCCTTTTAACTAAGCAGCCTGATAACGATAAGGTGTTAGATGAGATTAGAAAAGTATTGAAACCCGATGGCACGTTAGTTTCACTGCAAAATGGGGTTCCGGAAGCTACGATTGCGGAGGTAATTGATCCAGAACAAATGGTTGCTGGTTCCGTGGAATTTGGTGGTCGAATGCTTAAAAATAACGAGGCTGAGATTAACACGCTTCTACCCGCATTTGAGAAGAACGCCTTTCAGATTGGAGAGTTGAACGGGAAAGACACTCTACGGATTCGTATTATCCAACACGTTTTAAGCTTTGTTGGCGGAACGCGAATTTCGGGCAATATCCTGGGAGCCAAATGGGCTAATTTATTGATTAGTGCATCCTTTGGTGGCCTTTCAGCCGCTGGCAACGTCACCTATGGGCAAGTCGCAAACGACGCGATTGGCTTAAAGGGTGCGCTGCACCTTATCTCTGAGGGACTGCAGGTTGGAGCCACTGAAGGAATCAATTTTGCCAACATGGGTGAGTACGATCCCTACGACTTCGCTTTGAACGGTCAGTACGATGAGGACATGCAACTAAACTGCCTTAGAAGGGCGTTTACTGAAAATCGCAACCTGAAGAGCAGCATGCTCTATGATCTGAAACGGAATCGTCCGACGGAAGTTTATGACATTAATGGTTTAATCGCCAGCAAAGGACGTAAGCACTACATTGAGACGCCCTTTAATGACCTCATTATTCAAATTATTGACAAAGCTCAGGATACGAACACGATTCCAGATTTTGCCGACACGAAAGACCGTTTTGCCGACCTTATGAGCAAGGAATTTGCTAGAAAAGCCCCGCCCATGATCGTTTAAGTAATTCTATTTACAATTACGGTGAATCTCTAAGTTTATTTTAGAGATTCACTTTTTTTATATTTTCATTAACCTACTAATAATCCCAGTCTAAGCGCTTTGTTTTGACTTTCACTTACTCACGCAACATAATTTTACTGGATTCAACTTTTTTGAATTCGAAAGATACGAGAAAACGTGGGAATATACATCAATAAGAAGTAGGTAGAGATTATGAAAAAAGAGGAACTATTAAAAAAAATCACGACCCCCATTAATGATCCAGCTTTTCCAGAAACCAAAGTTTCATACATTAACCGGGAGTTTGTCTGTTTTAGGTACAAGACGGATGGGGATGCTTTAAAAAAGATTCTCCCAGAACCACTCAAGCCGAGGGGAAACCAGGTTAAGTTTGAATTTATCAAGATGCCAGACGCTACTGGACGTGGTAGTTATACGGAAGCTTGTCAGATCATTCCGTGCACCTTTAAGGGTAAGATGGGAGAATTTACTTTAGCCATGTACGTTGATAACTTTCCTTCGATTGCCTCGGGAAGAGAAACCGCTGCCTTTCCTAAGAAGTTGGGGAAACCACGGGTTTACATTGACGGTACCGAAACCCTAGCTGCAACACTGGACTACGGATCCTTACGTGTTGCTCAGGGAACCATGGGATACCGATACCAACCTATGGACCTGATGACTGCGGAAGATGAACTGACGCAACCTAATTATCGATTGAACATTATGCGCGACTACGATGGATCTCCCCGCATTGTTGAGCTGACGGAGAGCATGATTACTAATCTGAACGTGAAGGATGCTTGGACCAGTCCAGCCCGTCTGCAGCTCTTTGAGCACGTTCATGCTCCGGTGGCTGATTTACCTGTCAGAGAGATGGTGGGCGGAAGTGACATTATCGCTGACCTGACGCTTCCACAACCGAAGAAAATTTATGATTATCTCAACTAAACTGAATATGTAATATTATGAATCTCTAAAGTTACTTTTAGGGGTTCATTTTTTGTGGTTAAATATACTATATGTTAAAAATGATTATTTGAAAGAAAGGTGAAAAATGACTGTCGCGATCTCAATCTTTATTTTTCTGTTCTTGGTCTGGTTATTGTTTGAATTTATTAGTAGTACTGCCTGTGGTTGTCTCCTACTAATGTTTCTGTTAGCTGCTACCATTGGATTATTTGCGGCTAATTTCTGGATCCTTGGCATCATCATGGCGGTCTTAATCACCGTTGGAGCGTTATTTAATCATTAAGGACTTGTTTTGGGTAAATTAAAAGCTTTCAGTTCCAATTATTGGGCTGAAAGCTTTTTAAGATGGAAATTAATTTTTGGGATCATGTTCTTGATGCCATTTTTTGATTTGTTCCAAACGTTCTTTAAACCGAACCTCATGTCCTTGACTGGTCGGCTTGTAGTACACGTGACCAGCAGCTACGGATGGTGGCATCGTCTTCATGGTGGTTAATTTATCCTTATAGTTATGAGCCAGTTCGTAGCCCTTCCCATAGCCTAAGTTTTTCATCAATTTTGTTGGAGCATTTCTGATTTGAAGTGGTACCGGGTCATCGGCGGTTTCTTTGACGTCTTTGGCTGCTGCCAAGCGGGCCTTATAAAGGGCATTTGATTTGGGAGCCAGTGACAGGTACGTAACGGCTTCAACGAGGTGGACGTCACATTCGGGCATCCCCAAGAACTGACAGGCCTGAAAAACATTAATGGCAACGTTTAAGGCGTTCGTGTCAGCCAAGCCAACGTCTTCACTCGCAAAGCGGACTAGTCGACGGGCGATGTATAGCGGATCTTCTCCACCATCTAACATCCGTGAAAGCCAGTAAATGGCGGCGTCAACGTCACTGTTACGCATGGATTTATGCAATGCGGAGATGATGTTATAGTGCTCTTCACCGCTTTTGTCATACAAGACGAACTTATTACTAATTAACGGTTTTAAGTCGTTGAGGGTAATGGTGGTTACGCCATCCTTTTGTTCGCCATTTAAGACTGCCATTTCCAGGGTGTTTAAGGCCTTGCGCGCGTCTCCGTTAGCAAAATCTGCAATCTCATTGATTTCATCTTTGCCGATCTGAACGTGTTGTTTCCCAAAGCCATTCGGATTCTTAATGGCATTGTTTAAAAGTGAGACGATGTCATCAGGCTTTAAAGCGTGTAAGACGAAGACCTTACAACGTGACAACAACGCTGAATTCACCTCGAACGATGGATTCTCGGTCGTTGCTCCGATTAAGATGATGCTTCCTTGTTCAACGTAGGGAAGGAAAGCATCCTGTTGTGCCTTGTTAAAGCGATGAATTTCATCCACGAAAACAATCGTTTTCTGGCCTACTTTCTGATCTTGTTCAGCCTGACGCATGATTTTTTTAATTTTACTGATACTACTGTCGGCGGCACTAAAGCTAAAGAAATTTGATTGGGTCTTTTTGGCAATGATTTCAGCTAAAGTGGTCTTGCCAACTCCCGGTGGTCCCCAAAAGATCATGGAGGATACCTGATCGTTTTCAATTAATTCGCGTAAAATTTTGCCGTGGCCCAGTAAGTTCTGTTGGCCGACAAACTGATCCAGGTTCTTGGGACGAACCCGGCTTGCGAGTGGTTCGTTTTGATCTGGATTGGCAAATAGGGATTCCTGTCGCATTTGATCACTTCGATTCTCAGAATGAATCTGATTGGTAGTGTTAATAACATTCAAGTTAGACCACTTGACTCAATCATGCAATCGATGGGACTAAAAAAACTCCCTTTCATCGAGGGAGTTTGGTTTTAAATTTCGTATGATGGTTTATCTGACAGTAGATCTTTGACCTGCTCATCAAGAGTGGGAAGGGGTCTACCGATGACCTGAGGTAGATCGGGATCATTGTCCGTGTTGTTTTCTAAAATTTCTTGGTGAGTCATACCAAACTTCACGGCCTGCTCGTCAATGTTTTCGTCAAGGACACCAGCACGAATCATGTCCTGAACGTTGACCATGAAATCAATTGAGCCTGATTCAAAGCCCCGTTCAGCCAGTGCTTTGCGATAATTTTCGTCGTTTAACAGTTTAACTTTAAAATCCTGGCTGGTGTTAGCGATCACTGAAGCAGCTAGATCAGCGTAAGTGTGTTCATTTCCGTAGAATTCGTAGACGTCTTTCGTCTTTTCATCACTGGCCAAAACCTTGGCAGCGGCATAAGCGTAGTATTTTTCTTCTGCCCAGCCAACCTTACCGTCGCCAGCTGAGAAGATGAAGTCTTCACCGTTAGCGGACCGTTTGATGAGGTCAGCATCGTTTTCTAGATACCAGTTATTGCGTAGAAAGGAATGCTTAATTCCGGTATCTGCGATTAATTTTTCGGTTTTAGCATGATCCTCAGCTAAGGGAACTTTGGCGATGTTAGCGTGGGGGAAACTGGTGTAGGCAATGAATTTGACCTTGGCTTTTACGGCAGCATTCACCACGTTTTCATGTTGAACGTAGCGGGGATGCTTGGGATCCGGTTGTGACGAGACAAAAAGGAGCTTATCAATTCCATCAAACGCCTTGTCCAGACTTTTGGTGTCGTTGTAATCACCCCTTCTGATCTCAACTCCAGCGGGATACATTTTTTTGGCCTTCTCGGTGTTTCTTGCGATCACGACGATGTCTTCAACTGGCACCAGTCGGATTAAGCCCATAATTGCACGTTCGCCGAAACGACCTGTTCCAGCGGTAACTCCATATTTCATAATGATTTCTCCTTCGTCTTCGTTACTTAAAAATTAGCATTAATCTTTTTAAAAGGCAATTAATCCATTTTATGAAATGATTATTTATGAATGCCTTCGTGATAATGATATAATAAGAACGTATAAACAGAAGAGGAGGGTTTAGTATGAGTGACAGAAGACCTAGTGAAAAACAAGAAAAAGACTTATTGCATAAATTAGAAAAAGACGATCATAAAAAGGATCGTGGCCATGAAAACCGTTCAACTAAGGGTAAAGAAATCCATAAACACATTGAACGTAGTGACCGTCCTGAAGAACCAAACAAGGACCGTAAATAATTAATGGCATAAAAAAAGATCGCGAATTCGCGATCTTTTATTTTGGCCTAGAATGAACGAACAATTAACAAAATTCCGAAGAACATGAAGTAGAATGCTACTAGGAATAATGCAACGGACATTGCCATGGCTGGTTGGAATAATAGGGCAATCCCTAAGATTAAACCAACGATTCCAAGGATAACTTCAAACCAGAAGTAACCCTTGTGGTTTCTCTCAGCAAAACGACTGTACCATAGTTCGAACAGTGAATCGACGATGAACCAGATTGATAACATCAGCCAGATGTAGATTCCACCAACGGCTGGATCTAAGAAGATTAAGATACCAATGATGATATCAAGTACACCGTTAATGATTAGCCAAACTGGTGACATTCCTAATGATCGGTCCAGTTGAGAAATTTCAGCGATCTTGAAGATACCTTCAACGATCGATAGGATAGCAATTACGAAAACCAATGCTTTAAATGAGTTCAATGGATTTTTTAAAATGAAGAGTGACAAAATCACACTCAGGATTCCAATAACCAATGAAAACGGATCAAAGCCCTTTGTTTTACTAAACATATACACACTCCTTTTTTATTTATTAGCCTAAGCTTAAATTCATTTTACCAAAATTTAAGAAATAAGCCACCCTTTGAGATTTGGCGGGGTAGAATATTAGGAAGATTAATTGAAAAAGGGAATGATTAAGTGGTGATTTGACGTATCTTAGTACCGAAGCGTTGGGAATTGGGCATGAACGGCTTGAATTGAAAAATTTAAACCATAAAAACATTTTTAAAAATAGTCACATTTGTTAGGTTGCGTCACAAAAATATAATACAATGAGATTTAGTTACATATTTTTACAAATACTTAATATAGAGGGAAATTTTATTTATGAAAAAGAAAATGCATGTTTGGAAATACTATGCGGCAGCGTTCATCATCCCAGTTATCGTTGCTTGTATCGTATTTGCCATTTATGGAATCACGCCGTTCGGTAATCATAACTTATTATTGAGTGACTTACTCACCCAATACATGCCATTTTTTAAGCTACTTCGTGATCAAATGCTGCATCATACTCTGAGTTCATACTCATTCTTGGTATCCATTGGTGACAATACGGTGCCAATCTATACCTATTACCTCATGAGTCCGTTGAACCTGCTAGTCTCGTGGTTCAGCGTGATTCACTTGCCAATTCTGATATCAATCATCATCTTGATTAAGATCGGTCTGATTGGCTGGTCAATGGCCTTCTTCTTGAAGGTAAAGTACCAAAGACAGGACATGATGCAGATCATGGCAGCCGTTGCGTACAGTTTATGTGGTTACGTGGCACTCTATTTCTACGATTTCATGTGGCTCGAAGCCTTGATGATTCTCCCACTCTTAACCCTTGGGATTGAACGTCTTTTCTATAAGGGCAAGTGGGGTGGTTATGTAGTTGCTCTGACAGCGATCATCATCATGAATTACTACATGGGATACATGTTATGTATCTACTCCGTAATCTACTTTGTTTACCTAGTCTTCTTGAATCGTCCTACTAAAACGGGCTTTTGGCACTATTTGAAGGTCCGCGGTTCCATGACGTGCAAGTACGTGATCAGTTCGATCATTGCTGCCTTATTATCTGGTTTCATGTTAATTCCATCAATTGTGGGGATGCTCTCGACTAGTAAAGGGCTCTTCAAGATTTGGGATTTTCTTCCGTACCCAAGGTTTAGTCCGGCTGTCTTCGCTAATTTAGGGGTGGGCGCCAACAACTTTATGGGACGCTTATCACATGACCCTAGTATTTTTGTGGGAACCATCTTTATCATGGGATTACTGGTATTCTGGTTCTCTAAAAAGATTTCGAAACGACAAAAACACGCTTCATTTTGGTTGGTGGGTGCCATTTTCTTAGGCATGTGGATTACTACCTTTAACACCATTTGGCACATGTTCCAAAATCCAGCGGGCTTCCCGTATCGTGAAGCCTTCATGTTTGGATTCGTAATGATTATGTTTGCCTACGAGGCCTATATTAATGGCGCGTTTAAGAATAATCGGGTTGTCATAACGGCTGGGTCGATTGTGGCTGGATTA
Source organism: Fructilactobacillus sp. X2R5C2 (assembly GCF_059901375.1). Classification (NCBI taxonomy): domain Bacteria; kingdom Bacillati; phylum Bacillota; class Bacilli; order Lactobacillales; family Lactobacillaceae; genus Fructilactobacillus; species Fructilactobacillus sp. X2R5C2. Next base: position 240,579 of record NZ_JBWXUX010000001.1, on the reverse strand, counting down.
CTCGTGATTGGCTACATTTGCGCTGATATCATTATTTTCTTTAACCATATGCAACAGGTAAATAATCAGTTGATTGTTAGCAACACCCATCTGTTGATTGCCATAGTCTTTGTGGCACTGACGACCGGATTGCTAGTAGCCGCTAATCGCTATGGCAAGAAGATTTGGTACCTGATTTTCGCCGTTTTGTGTGTTGAAATGGGTGTCAACCTCTATCTTTCGCTTCAAGGCGAACTGGTTAACGGTGTCAGACAAAGTGCTTCGTTTGGTAATCAGAAGCGTTTTGAGAACGCCTATAACCAGTCAAAAGGAATTATTGATCGAAAGATTGATAATAAGAAGGACCAGACAACTTTCCATCGAAATGACGTCGACAATCAGATTTACAGTCATATTATTAATCAAGCCTATAATCAATATAATGATTCCATTATCTTTAATTTCAGAGGGGTAAGTGGTTACAGTTCTACGCTGAACATGCATACGCAGGACGTTCTCTCTAAACTTGGATTATCATCACGAAACGTTCGAAGAGTCAGTGTCATTGGTAGTTCACCCGTTACAGATCAACTGCTGGGGATTACTAATCATCTGACAATCTTGCCAAATGGGCAGGCCGTTAATAAGAAGGATAACCGATTTAGTGGTCTTGGTTATGCCGTTTCAGATCAGATCGTTAAGACGAAGCTGAAAAAGAACCACGTCTTCATTAACTTAAACAAGTTTGTCCAGCATGAAGCTGGGACTAAGAAGAAGTATATGTATCGGGCTCAAGTCACCGTGAATAGTTCCAATAAACGGCACTACAAGATGCCTACCTCTTATAACACGAAGTTAATGGACCAAATTGATGGATATGAGTATCATCTTACGATTAATCCAACCATTACCGGGAATCAGTACATGTACTTGGCTAATGCCAATTTGTATAATGATCAGATCTTCGTAAATGGTAAGCCGCTTCCTGACAGATACAAGATGCTTGGAACCGAAAATGTTTACTTGGGTCACTTTAAAAAGGGTGAAAAGTATACCGTAAAACTGGTTGTAACGGATGCAATCAAGGAGAAGAGCTTGCTTAGAAGCTTCTCTGGACTTGATAACGCTGCCTTTAATAAATTTGTTAATGAGACACAACTCTACAAGTTGCAAATTGATCATCCCGAAAACCTGAAACTTTCTGGATCTGATTTTACTGGTCACGTTAAGACCACGCCAAAACGAAACGTACTGATGTTGAGTATTCCGTACGATAAGGGATGGCATGTGACCGAAAATGGCAAGAAGGTCAAAACATTAATGGTTGGTGATGGAATGACAGGTTTGAAGTTGAAACCTGGAAAGCACACGCTTCACTTCCATTACCGAACTCCAGGACTAATTCTTGGATTAATTCTGACCCTGATTGGAATCATTGGCGCTTTCTCAGAGTGGTTCTTCTACCGCAAACGAAATAAATAAAAACTAGCATTCCCAAAACACTTTGGGAATGCTTTTTTGTTATAATTAGGTTAGTGTTAAGAAAACGAGTGAGGTAATAACAATGAAAGTAACTGCATATCTAGTACGACATGGACAAACTTATATGAACCTGTACAACAAGGTTCAGGGATGGATTGATTCACCGTTAACCAAGAAGGGTTTGGAAGACGCTGATAATGCTGGTGAGAGACTAAAGGACATTAATTTTGATGCGGCTTTTAGTAGTGATTCGGGACGTGCCATTCAGACCGCCCACCACATTCTGCAAGCTAACAATAATAACATCAACATCATTAGTTACCAGTTTCCAGAATTGCGAGAACAATTTCACGGATATTTTGAAGGAGAAAACCTGGAACAGATGTGGCAATTCGTTGGTGAACAGGTAAAGACCACGTCTGAAGCTGGGGTACTTAAGAATTTTGGTCTGGAGAAAGCTCGGGACTTGATCGCAAAGGCTGATTTGTATAATAACGCCGAAGACAACAAGACATTCTGGAAGCGGGTTGACCGTGGGATTGATCGAATTCGTGAAAATACGAAAGATGGCGACAAGATCTTGATTGTTTCTCACGGAATGACCATTCGTTCCATCGTTGACCGTTATAATCCAGCCTTGGATATCGGAGAACCAGCTAAGAATGGTAGTATTACCAAGCTGATTATTACCGATAAGGACATTAAGGTTGAGTACTTTAACAATTTAGGTAAGGTATAGAAAAAAGAAGTTGAGATAGATGTCTCAACTTCTTTTTTATTATGTAAATTTTTCAAATGGTTTACTTCATAGTTTGTGAATAATATAATTAAACCAACTTAAGAAGGAGTGATTGAGATGGTTAAATTATTTGCGAGTCCCAGTAACTATGTTCAAGGACCGGATGTCTTGATGCACAGCGCTGATCGCATTGGTAAATTTGGTAAGAAGGTACTGTTACTATCAAGTCCGTCGGTCTTAAAAATTATTGGTAATGACTTTGCAGAGTACTTAAAAAAGAACGATTTTGACGTGGAAGTGGTTAATTTTACGGGTGAATCATCAGAAAGTGAGATTGATCGGGTAACTAAGATTGGCCAAACTAACGGTGATAACGTTGTGATTGGGCTTGGTGGTGGAAAAGTCTCCGACAGTGCGAAGGCCATTGCGGATAACCTGAATACTACCGTTGTGATTGCACCAACGATTGCTTCTACCGACGCTCCGTGCTCGCGTCTTTCGGTGATTTATACGGACAATGGTCAGTTTGACCACTATCGCTTTTACAAGAAAAATCCTGACATGGTTATTTTGGATACGAAGGTCATCAGTCATGCTCCGGTGAAATTCTTGATTGCTGGAATGGCGGACGCTATGGCTACTAACGTTGAAGCAACCGACACCCGGAAGTCCGATGGGACTAACATGCTGGGTGGAAAATCGACTTTGGCTGGAGAAGCGATTGGACAAAAGTGTGAACAGACACTGTTCAAGTATGGAAGTCTAGCGGTAGCCTCAAATGTAGTGGGTTCGGCAACCCCAGAACTTGATAAGATCGTTGAAGCCAATACGCTTCTTAGTGGAATTGGGTTTGAAAGTGGCGGATTAGCTGCCGCACACGCTATTTACAATGGTTTTACGGCCTTAAGTGGGGAAATTGACCAATTATCCCATGGCCAGAAAGTTGCCTTTGGAACTCTATGTGAACTCGTCTTGACTGGTTCAGATCATCGGCGCTTCGAGAAGTATTTGAGCTTCGACTTAGAATTTGGGTTGCCAACCACGTTGGAAGACTTAAAATTGGGAACTGCCAGTGATGAAGAGTTAATGAAGGCTGCTACGCAGGCATGTGATCCAAGTGATACCATGGTTAATCTGCCAGTCTCTGTCACTCCAACCGACGTGATGAACGCCATGAAGACCGTCTCAGAATTCAATCATGAATATCAAGTCAAGAATGGACTTGGTGATTAAAATGCAGACACGTGATGATGTCATCAAATCCATTAAAAAGCAATTTGACATTGAACCAGATCATCCCTTTAAGGAATACCCACAGTACTTGGCATTTCGCCACAAGGACGACCAAAAGTGGTTTGCTCTGATTATGGACGTTCCCAAAGACCGCCTAGGATTAGATGGAACCGATGAAATTGACGTACTGGACGTGAAGGTAGATCCAGACGTTGCTGGTCTTTTGAAACAATCGAAGGGCTATTTACCGGCCTATCATATGAATAAGGAACACTGGATCACGATTGTGTTGGGTGACGTGGATTCAAAACAGGTTCAAAAGATGATAAAAGATAGCTTTAAAATGACCCAATAGTGAGGATTACTACTAAATAAATCGTGATGGCAAGTGAGAACCAACCATCTAATTTCCTAAAATGGGTTTCATGATAACGAGTGATTTTGGAATTAGTTGCGTAGCCGCGGGCGTCTAACGCGTCGGAAACCTTGTCGGCCCGATTGATAACAGTGTATAACAACGGAATGATGAGTTGAACGTGGAGTTGGATTTTCTTCGTTAGTTTTGCTGGAGAGAAGTCAACTCCACGACTGATTTGAGCGGTTTTAATGTCGTTTAATTCATTTAAAATGATGGGTACGAATTGTAGAGTGAGGGTCACCATGAGCGAAAGTTGTGCTACCGGAACATGGAAGAATCGCAGCGGACTGAGTAAGCGTTCCATTCCCTGTGCCAGTTCGGTTGAACTCGTGGTAAATGATAGGAGAGCGGCGACCAGGATCATGAGGATGATTTTGATACAAAGTTGAAGTCCATCCAACCAGCCACTGATGTTGACGTGGTTGAGACTCAAGTGGTGACTCGGAAAGATTCCATGATAAATTAAGATAAACACTAAGATGAATAAAATGGGTTTGATTGAACTGAATGCCATTCCGAGTTTGATTTGGGCCAAGTAATACAACAAAAGTAAAACTAAAACGTTCATTCCGAGTTGAAATGGGGTAGTTGTCCACATAAAAGCCATGGTTATGATGGTGATGGAAATGAGTTTAGTCCGCGGATCTAACCGATTGAGAAATGAGTGGTTGTCAACGTATGAACCGAAGATAAAGTTATTCATGTTTAATTTGCGCTATGAGACTGATTTTTTTGGTGGCGACACAGATTAGACTAACAATAACGGCTTTGATGAAATCGCCGGGGATGAACGCGAGATTTGAAATCAGGGCAGCCATGACTGACATGTGAACAATTACTGAGAGATATAAGGCACCAAAAAAGTCGATCAGAATGATTCCACCAATAATATTCACAATGAGGTATTTCCAGAAGTTAATCTTCTTCCATAACTTTTCAACTAGGTAGCCGATGACAAAGGCTGCGATGGGCCAGATGATAAAGTATCCGCCAGTGGGTCCAGTTAGAATACCTAGGCCACCTCGTCCGCCAGAAAGGACTGGCAGACCAATTAGCACAAGGATTACCACCAGCAGGGAACTGATGAAGCCATTCTTCTTGCCAAGAAAGCTGCCTTGTAGCATGACGCCCATGCTTTGAAGTGTGATTGGGACTGGGATGAATGGCAGTGTGATTGGTGGAAAGAGGCCTAAAACGATGACGATGGCCGCAAATAATGCATCATAGACGAGTTCTTTGGTTTTCATGAGTAATTATCCCCTTAATAAGTGATTGAATGTGTTTAATTAAGGATAGCGATTAGATTATCATTCTACAATCACTTTTTGGGATCATTATCTTGACATAATGTTACGTAAGAACTTTGGCTTGGTAGTGTTGTAGACACATAATTAAATATGCAACTTTAGTTCCTTTAAAAGAATTATCTGGTGGTTTAGTTATTGACAAATTTTATCCTAAATCGTAAAATTAACATGTAATAAAAAAGGAAGAGATGTCCTAGCATCTCTTCCATATTCGCAAGTTTGGTGCGGTTTTTTGGGTGAGCTAATCAGTTATGATTAGCTTTTTTTATTATAGCGTACGCTTTGGCAAAATTAATTACTCTATTAATTATTTTATCTCATATGATAAATACACTAATTATTTTTACTAAGAATCAATCTGCAAAATAAAGAGGTCACACAGTTGTGTGACCTCTTTATTTCTTCTAAAAGAACTGTTTAATGTTATTTGTAATCTTTCGCATATCACGATCATCCAACTTTGCAACCAGCTTAGTTTCACTTCTAACTTCCATGTCCACGGTTCGAACGTGCTGTAACATGGCCGTTCCGTGAATTTTCTTGTTGTTAACCTGGAAGTAAAGCGGTGATTTAACGTACTTTTTTTCTTCTAAGTACTTCTCTGATGAACTAATTGGAATCACAATCACCGTGTTCATTAAACGATTGTAGTGATTGTTACTAACCACCAAACATGGCCGCTTTTTCTTCGTTTCAGTGCCAAGTGCTGGTTCAAGATTGACGAAGTAAATTTCGCCTTGTTTACAATTCATTAATCGATAACCTCCGACCCTTGGTCAGGACCCCAGTCCGTTTCGGGACTGCTGACATTACCGTATTTCTTTTCCTGGTCCTCCACGATTTTCCAGAAGTCCTCAAAAGACTCTTTGGGTGCAATCGTGATCGAACCATCTTTTTGAATCGTAAACTCAAGCTGATCGTTCTGCTTGAGATCGAGAATGTCACGGACAGTTTTCGGAATCGTGATTTGATTCTTACTTGTCATCGTGGCAGTAATTTTAATTTTGTTTGTAAACATGCACTAACCTCCCATATGCCCTCTTTTAATGTAGCTCAAAATTAAAAGAAAGGGAAGCGATTTGTGCTTAAACCATTCTTTTGTCAAACCATTTCGCAAGTAATGAAAGACCGTAGTTGATAATGAAGTACATGATCGCGATGGTAATGAACATGGGAATCATGTAGTTGGGGTTCTGTCCGTAAATAACTTGTGATCGGAAGGTTAATTCTGGGAGCACAATGGCAGTGGCCAACGAAGTGTCCTTAACTAGTGAAATGAATTGGGAGATAAGGGGAGGAATCGATTTCTTTAGAGCCTGGGGCAAAAGAATGTGCCAGAGGGTCTGAACCTTATTCATCCCGGTTGAGAGGGCTCCCTCAGCTTGATCAGCACCAACTGAGAGAAGACCACCACGGATAATCTCACCAACCATGCTGGCTTCAAAGACCGACATGGCAACGACGGTGGCCGCAAAAGCGTTCAATTCCACTCCTAGCTTTGGTAAAGCAAAGAAAGTGAAGAAGATCAGAAGCAAGAGGGGCAGGTTTCGAATGGTATTAGAAATGAACCGAACCGTTTTGGTGAAGTAGGGGACCTTTTCAAATAGAATGATTCCAATTAAGGTTCCTAACACGAAACTGATTAGGATTGAAATTACCGAAACTACGATGGTGACAACTAGACCACCCAGTAAGTAATGCATGTTAATTAAACTAAATGCTCCACTCATTCTGTGGCACCCCCATTCACTTTACTTTCAATGATGCTCATGCACTTAGAAACGGAGACGGTGATAATCAAGTACATAATTCCAACGATGATGTAGGTGTTGAACGGATCTAGGTTTGCACCCGAAATAACGTTGGCTTGATACATTAAATCAAATCCGGCCACGAATGACAGAATCGATGAGTTTTTAACTAGATTAATGAATTGGTTTCCAAGTGATGGAATTGCCAGTTTAAAGCCTTGTGGCAAGACCACCTGAACCATGGCCTGAGTGTACGTAAGTCCGTTGGCTCGAGCCCCTTCCATCTGGCCTGGATCAACCGAGTCGACTCCACCTCGGATACATTCAGCGATGAAGGCGGAGGTATAGAGGATCAGACCGATGGTTCCGGACCAGAATCCTGAAATGTGAAAGTCAGCGGCGACCACCACGTAGAAGAAGAGGGTGATAACTAGGAGTGGGATGTTACGGAAGAATTCCACAAACGCACTCCCAATGAACTTCAGAAATTTATTGGGCGCCATCTCTAGGAGGGCGAAGATGGTTCCCAAGACTAAGGATCCTACTAGGCCAACGATTGAGGACAAGATGGTGATCCAGAAGCCGTCTAATAGGGTTTTCCAATTTTCAAGAAAGATATTTATCATTTTTCTAGACTCCTCCAATCTAATCCAGGAACGTTTGAGAACCATTTTTTAATCAATTTGTTATAGGTACCGTTGGCAATGACTTGTTCCAATGCCTTGTTCATGGCGGACTTTAATTCTGGTTGATTCTTGTTCATGGCCAACCCGTAAGGCTGGTTGGTAAATGGTTTTCCAACAACTTTGGTGGATCGATTTTGATCGGCTAAACCATATAAAATGGCGTTATCGGTGGTAACGGCAACACCTTGACCAGACTCAAGGGCACTTAGGGCCTGAGAGTTATCTGGCATTGAGATGACTTTAGCCTTGGGTGCGAACTGCTTCATGGTCTGAACTGCAGTGGTCCCAATCGTGGTGATCACGGTGTACTTCGGACTGTTTAACTGCTTAATGTCTTTGATTGGTGAATCTTTTTTAACCAAGATGGATTGTCCAGCCGGGAAATACGGTTTAGTAAAATCAATCACTTTGGCACGTTCAGGGGTGATAGTCATGGTAGCGGCGACCGCCTCTACCTGATGGTTCTTTAGTAACTGAATTTTCGAATTAGTGGTAACCGAAGTGAATTCGGGCTTAATTTTCGTTCCAGCGTTTTTAGCCATTTGGGCGGTAATGGCACGTGCCATATCAACGTCGAAGCCTTCACTTTGACCAGTTTTCGGACTGATCAGACCAAACAAACGCGTATCACCCTTTACACCCCAGCGCATCACGTGACTACTTTTAATTTTATTATAGTCGTTGCTGTCGACTGCCTGGTGCTTTTTGGCCTCAAGGCCGCCGAAGATTCCGCCGATGATCACGATGACTAAGACGATAGAGGCAATTAAACCCACTCGTTTTAACTTAAATTTACTCATGGAATCTACCTCACTTTTTATTTATGTTCAACTTGTGATAAGAATTTGCGAGCTCGTTCGGTCTTCGGGTGATCGAAAAATTCGTCGGTCTTTGAGTTCTCAAGAATCTTACCATCAGCCATAAAAATGACCCGATCGGCGACGGCTTTCGCAAAGCCCATTTCATGGGTTACAACCAGGGTAGTCATGTCCGAGGTATTAGCGATGTCTTGCATGATGTCTAAAACACTACCAACCATTTCGGGGTCGAGGGCAGAAGTGGGTTCATCAAACAACAGCACCTTTGGATCCATGGCTAGTGATCTAGCAATGGCGATTCGTTGTTGCTGACCACCAGAGAGCTGAGCTGGGTATTTCGCACCTTGGTCGGGTAAATCGACCCGTTCAAGGAGTTTTTTTGCGACTTTTTCGTTTTCAGATTGCGGTCGCTTCAAGACGATGCGCGGAGCTAGCGTAATGTTTTCTGTGATGGTCTTGTTGTTGTAGAGATTGAAATGTTGAAAGACCATTCCAACGTCGGTTCTAAGTTTATTTAGATTAGTTTTGCTACTCGAAAGATCCTTTCCATCCACAATTAATTGTCCCTGTTGAATGGTTTCGAGTCCATTGATGGTTCTAAGTAGGGTTGATTTACCGGATCCAGATGGTCCGATTAGCACGACATTTTCACCTTCGTGAATGTCAAGGTTGATATTGGTTAAAGCGTGAAATTTGTCATAGTATTTTTCTACGTTTTTGAATTGAATGATTGATCCCATTAAATTGTCCTCCTTCTTACATAAACTCCAAAAAACGTGTTTTGGGGTTAAGACTAGATTATACGCATTGAAAAGAAATTACTAGCATTGATGACACATTTTGTTACACAAAGATGAATTTTTTTAAAAGATAATGAAAAAAAGTCCCCAAATTTTTATAAATTTAGGAACTTAATTTCAAACTTATTTTTTGAATTTTACTACTTTTTTATTTGTTGAAATGACTTCATTAATGCTTTCCTGAGTTCTGGATCATGCGCAAAGATGAAGGTTCCGTAGACGCCTCGTTTCATTAAAACGTTAACGGAATTGAGGATAATCTGTTTGCGTACTTCTTTGAACTCCTCGGGATCTGTGATGTCTTTACGATGCTTCTTACTTTCAACGTCGGTTTGTTTACTTAGATCGACCTTAATTTGATGATCGCTAGGATCAAGATAGATCGGAGGACCCAGAATGATGCCCACGTAGTTCAGGTCAAACCCCTGACAGGTGTAAATGGAGCCTACCTCATCAATGGTTTGGGGAATTTCTGCCCAGGGAGTACTGGTGTAATTGTACTGATCCCACGGCATCTTAAAACCACCACGTTCTCTGATGTAATGTTTACCACCATCTAACGTTGAGGGGTAACCAGTAGTTGAAACAATTCGTGATAAGCCAACCTTGTTATTTTTCCGGACGATTTCCTGTCGCATTTGTTCGGCATCGTCAAAGATCCGAAAATCATAACCATCGTCAGTATCCTTTGGAATTGGCAACAATTTACCAGCGGTGAACTCGTTCATCCAGTGGACCAAATCAGGCTTGGCAGTCATCCGAAATTGATGGGTTAGCTGGTAACTTTCGTGATAGTAAGGAGCAAGAAGCTTTTTTAAACGACTTTGATCCCAGTAGCACTTGGTTCGTAAGACCTGATTCATGTCAAAGACGGCAATTACAACCTTGCTCGATTTGATAATCTCTTCTAACTGATTTTCCTGGTAGAAGTTGTTGTAATGGTCAGGTGATGAGAGTAAGAGGTGAGCTTCATCAACAATGACCACGTCAGCACGTTCGTCTTTTTTATGCATTTGGTTAATAAACGAGGTTGGACGCATAAAGTTTTTCTTTAAGACGTTATTTTCTGATCCAGCAATCTGTTTGTAGACTTTCAAGATTTCGGGATGGTTGACCAAAAAATAATTCTTGGTGCCATGAAGTTTGCCATCCCTTCGTGCGGCTTGCTGAATGTTGAAGAAGAGTTGACTTAAAATCACGCTCTTCCCGGTTCCAGCGTCACCAAAGATGGTAAAAATCGAATGCTGTTTCTGATCAATTCGCTGATTAATAAATTGTTCAATTCGATCAATGAGCTGTTCCTGTTCGCCAGTCAATTCGTGGAGATTAGGAGCAAGCTTCTTAATTGCTTGATTGTTATGCATTTTGAGTGTTGTGCTTTCTTTGAATGGTCCAGTTGACCAAGGTTAAAATTAAACCAGCAACTGCTAAGACGAATAGTAAGAGGAAGTCCATGTGACCACCCATGATGGTTTTGGCAACGTACTGAGCGGCATCATGTGCTTGGTTCTGATTGAAGGCGTAGATGGTTGCTAGCACACTGGTACCAATTGAACCCGCATATTGTTGCAACATGTTGAACAAAGAGTTCACATCGGCTGAATCGGACTGAGGTGCCGTTTCCTGAGCGTTAGTAATGGTACATGAGAATGCACAGTTAAATCCAAATCGGAGAAGGGCAAACAGTAACATTAAAATGATGGTACTAAACATGGCGGTCATCGTACTAAACAAGAACATGGCAATCGTCAATAGGACCATTCCAGTGATGATCGGTTTGAAAGCCCCAAAACGATCGTAGACACCACCAGCAAATGGTGAGGTTACACCACCAATGATGGAACCAGGCAACAGGATTAATCCAGCAACCATGGCACTCGAATGGAGGACCGTTTCCGCATAAATCGGGATGACAAATGAAGCACCAATGTTGATGAACATCAACAAGAAGTAGTTAATGGCATTTAATGAGACCGTTGGAATTTTAAGGGGATGAAGTGACATTAGTTGGGAGTCACCGTGACCATTGAGGTAAATGAACAGTCCGAGGGTGATTAAACCAATGATAATTGGGATCAGTCCGCTCATGAAGGTTGCACCCTTAACGCCGAACTGGTTGGCACCCCATACAAATGAGAAGAGGGTGACAATCAGGAGGGCAAAACTGATGAAATCAAATCGTTTAGAAATTCCAGGAGCCTGAAGGTCGATACTCTTGAGCCCAATGAATAACGTGATTAAGACGATTGGGAAGGCGATGATAAAGATGTATCGCCATGAGAGTAGGGATGATAAGGTTCCACCATAGGTTGGACCAAGGGCTGGAGCAATTGAAATTACCATTGAGGCAATCCCAGTGTAGAAGCCAATCTTTGGTCGTGGAACTTCAGCGAAGATGATTTGGTACATCATGGGTAAAGAAAGTCCGGTGGCAGCGGCCTGAATTAAACGTCCGATTAAGAGTAACCAGAAGTTAGGTGCAATTGCACACAAGACGTCACCTACGGTAAAGGCTAGGACAGCGAAGACGAAGATCTTCTTTAGTGAGAACCTCTTAAGTAGATAAGCGGTGGTAGCCATCGTAATCGTTACCACTAATAAGTATCCGGTTGAAATCCACTGAACTAAATTCAATGAAATGTGAAAAATTTGGGAAAGTTCTGGGAACGTCACGTTCATTGAGGTTTCCAGTAAAATTCCACAAAATGATAATAACGCGGTTGCGAGGATCGCGATTTTGGTTTTTAAACTTACTTTTGAATCCAAATAATTTCCTCCATTAGCGTCTTTTATTGATTGGCGTCGTTAACTGCTTTGTTGACAGCGTTTCTAAATCCAGTTGCATCTAAAGCGACCACTCCCTTGATGGTAGATCCACCAGGTGAAGTAACTTGATCCTTCAGGGTGGCCGGTGAGATGCCAGTGTCTAACGCTAATTTACCGCTACCTTGCACCATGCTGGCCGCAACTTTAAAGGCGGTTTCACGATCAAGGCCATTTTGAACGGCTGCATCAGCAAGGGCATCCATAAAGACGTCGACAAAGGCAGGGCCACATCCGGCAACGGTACCAACGATACCCAGATTTTGGTTACTGGTCTTGATTAAAGTACCAAGACTAGCAACCACCTTTAAAGCAGTTTTTACGTCGTCTTCATTCGCATGATCTGATTCGCCAACGGCAATGCAACCCGCGTTGACGGCAACCGGGATGTTAGGGACGATACAAACTACCGAATTGTTTTTGTGAACGTTGTTAATTTCTGCCTCAGTTACACCCTGGGCAGCTGAAACAATGACCGTTTGGTCGGGCAACTTCGTGTTTTTTAAGACACTAACCGTAATGGGTGCCGGGGTTGTTACAAATAGCACGTTCAAATCGCTTGGAAAATCATCATCAACGATTGTGAATCCCAACGTCTTTGATAAATCTTTCAGTTCTGAGGTAACGTGGTGTCCTTTTACAAGAATGTCACGAGGGTCATATTTATTAACTAAACCCTTAATGATGGCGCTGCCCATGTGGCCGGCACCGAGTAATCCAATTTTCATGTATTTCACTCCTTAATTTACTATTATGATAATAATACATCATTGTTAATTGGTTATGTAAGGCTGAATTCGGAAACCACGGATTTTGTGAAAACTGATCATTATTGGTAAGCGCTTACAGCAAATGATATAATAAAAGTAGGGTTTTATGAATGAAGTACGAGAAAAGGGGCTGGTAATTTGAATTTAAAGGGTTGGTTTCATAACTTAACTAATAAAGAAACGCCGAGCCTTTCAGACACAAAATTAGCTGATAACATCGAGTTTATTGATAATGAAGGTAAATACCTGGAAACGGTCGTTAATAGTTTTAGGGACAAATCTGGTCTGGTTCACTACCGGGGTGAGGGTTATACCGTTGAAAATTCGTTTGCCTTTGCCATTGGAGACCTTGTGAATGACGATAATCTCATTGAAAAGTGTACATATTCGATCAAGGTGTTAAAAAGAATGCGTGCACCTAAGAAGTCCAAATTAGCTACATTAATTGCTCAGATGATTAAAATGATCGGTCATGTTTCCGACTACATTAACGGGATGCGACGTGATATGCACAAGGGGACTTCCGGACACGCTGCCATTCAAATGTATTGGCGCAGTGAGAAGGCGATTAAAGACTTTAAAGTCGAAAAGGTGTACACGGTGGCCCTTGTGAATGCTGATAAACCACTAGTTAAGTGAAAATAAAAAAACTGGACTCGTTTGAGTCCAGTTTTTTGATGGTTTAATTTATTGATTTAATAATTCGTCATCGACAGCCTTAACGTAGCTTTGTAGTTTCTTATCAGCAGCTTCCGCAGTATCAGCTTTAACACCAATGTAGAATTTGATTTTTGGTTCAGTTCCAGAAGGACGGATGGCAAGCCATGTGCCATCATCGAGCCAGTACTTTAAGACGTTTGATTGAGGTAAATCAATCTTTTGGGTTGATCCATCCGCCATTGTAGTGGTTGAAGTTTGGAAGTCTTCCAGTTTGACAACTTTAGCACCATTAAATGAAGTCATAGGGTGATCCCTAAAGTTCTTCATGATGGCTGCCATTTTGGACTTACCTTCAAGACCATCAAATTCTTTGGAAATGGTCTTTTCTCTAAAGTATCCATACTTCTTGTAGATTTCTTGTAAGCCGTCGTACAAGGTCATTCCCTTTTCCTTGTAGTATGCGGCTACTTCAGCAAGTAGCAAGGTGGATTGAATGGCGTCCTTATCACGAACGAATGGTTTGATCAGGTAACCATAACTTTCTTCAAAGCCAAACAAGAAGGTGTGATCATGATTTTGTTCAAAGTTCTTGATTTGTTCGGCAATAAACTTAAATCCGGTGAGGACATCTTTCATTTCAACACCGTAGTTCTTGGCAATGTCAGTAGCCAGTTCCGTGGAAACGATTGATTTGACCACGACACCATCCTTAGGAAGGTCACCAGCATCTTTTTTGGCCTGCAAAATGTAATTGAGAAGGACACTAGCAATCTGGTTTCCGGTCATGAGTTTGTATTCGCCATCGGGCTGTCTAACCGCAGCTCCCAGACGATCAGCGTCAGGATCAGTCGCGATGAGGACGTCCGCGTCTTCTTTTTTACCTAACTGAATGGCCAGGTCAAAAGTCTGTGGGAACTCTGGATTAGGAAACGGAGTGGTGGGAAATTCAGGATCAGCGATGGTCTGTTCAACCACGGCATCGTAATTCTTGAATCCAGCGTCTGATAAAGCCCGTCTGGCAATGATTTTACCAGTTCCATGAAGCGGAGTGTAGACAAACTTTAGGTCTTTTCCTACCTTATTAATTAGGTCATGATTAACATTGACGGTTTGAACGGCTTGAAGATAAGGAACGTCGACATTTTCACCAACGATGCTCATCAGTCCGTTATTTCGCAAGTCTTTTTCCTCAGAAACGGGAATCTTGAATAAATCGTCAACCTTACGGACGTAGGTAGTCATTAAATCGGATTCCTTTGGTGGCATCTGACCCCCGTCTTCACCGTAAATTTTGTATCCATTGTACTGTTTAGGGTTATGGCTGGCGGTAATCATGATGCCCGCGTAGGTGTGTAAATGACGAACCGCAAACGATAGTTCTGGGGTAGGGCGAATGTCGTCAAAAACAAACGTCTTAATTCCGTGAGCACCCAATACTCGAGCTGCTTCGTGAGCAAAAAGCTGGGAATTGTAACGAGGATCAAAGCTGATTACCACGCCCCGATTCTTTACCTTAGGATCAAGCGTATCCATTAACTGAGCCAAACCTTCAGTGGCTTGACGAACAGTGTAGACGTTCATTCGGTTAGTTCCAGCGCCTAAGGTTCCCCTCATTCCAGCTGTTCCAAACGAAAGTGAAGAGCCAAAAGCATCTTTGATTTGATCTGGATTATCACGCATTTTTGCTAAATCAATTTTTAATTCTGCGGGCATATCTTCCTGGGAAACCCAGTTTAGGTATTCCTTTTTAGTATCTGTTGAACTCATAATTCTCCTCCTGGAAAGCAATTTTTTCCACGTCGAATAGTGTGAATTGTAACTTCTATAAAGGATTATAGTTAAAGTCTGACACTCCGTCAATGTAAGCGCCTTTATATTGCCATCGTGACTATGATATACTGATATCAAGGTGGTGAGACAAATGAAATTTGATTATGAACCAGGACGTTTTTACGCTAACGATGTACATGGCAACCTAATTGCCGAGGTAACTTTTACTGAAGATAATGGAGTGGTCTCCATTAATGAAACGTTTGTTAACCCAAACTATCGCGGGCAAGGACTCGCTGGGAAGTTAATTATGGTAATGATTGATTACGCTAAGAAAAACCATTACCAGATCAAACCCGTTTGTTCCTTCGCCGTTAAATTTTTCGAAAAAAACACTCAATACGATGATTTATTAGTAGGAGGTAAATAAGATGGCTGTACTAGTTGCCGGAGGAGCCGGATATATCGGTTCTCACATGGTAGATCGCTTGATTAATGAAGGATATGACGTTGTTGTGGTTGATAATTTGTCAACTGGACATCGTCAGGCCATTAATCCAAAGGCAAGGTTTTATGAAGGGGACACCCGTGACTCGGATTTCTTGGACGACGTGTTTTCTAAAGAAAAGATTGATGCGGTCATCCACATGGATGCATTCTCACTCGTTCCCGAATCAATGAAAGATCCACTAAAATACTTTGATAATAATGTAATTGGGATGATTAAGTTACTGGAATCAATGAAGAAAGCGGGCATTAAGTACCTGGTCTTCTCTTCAACTGCCGCTACTTACGGGAATCCAGAACGAATCCCGATTTATGAAAAGGATCGTAAAGACCCCATTAACCCTTATGGTGAAAGTAAATTAATCATGGAACACATCATGAAGTGGGTAGACGATGCCTATGGCATTAAGTTTGTGGCATTACGTTACTTCAATGCTGCTGGAGCCAAGGAAGATGGCTCAATTGGTGAGGATCATCATCCAGAAACGCATTTGATTCCCATTGTTTTAAAGGTGGCAGCCGGTCAGCAGGATACGATGAAGATTTTTGGGGACGATTATGATACTCCGGATGGAACTAACGTCCGGGATTACGTCCATGTCCTTGATTTAGCCGATGCTCATATCTTGGCCATGAAATATCTGGAAAAGGGTAATCCAAGCAATATCTTTAACCTGGGTTCTTCAACTGGCTTTTCTAACAAACAGATTATTGATGCAGCACGAAAAGTGACTGGAAAGAAGATTCCAACTGAGATTGCTCCAAGACGTGGCGGTGATCCTGATACGCTGGTTGCAAATTCTGACAAGGCTCGTGAAGTCCTTGGCTGGAAACCACAATTCGATAATATCGACTCTATCATCAAAACCGCTTGGACGTGGAAAACGAAGCATCCAAATGGTTATGAAGATAAATAAATGGGGCACAAATATTGAAGAAGAGTAAAACTTACATTGGTGTCATCCTAGCGATTGCTGGTGCCATCATGTGGGGAATTCAAGGACCAGTTTCGCAGTTTTTGTTTCAAGACAAGAGTTTTTCAACGGAATGGCTTATGGGAGTTAAGATGTCGGTTGCTGGCATCTTAATTCTTTTGTTTACAAAATTTGTTCAAAAGAATCACATTTTAAAGATTTGGCATACGGGTCGAAGCTGGATGATCCTGCTTTGTTATGCCATTTTCGGACTTTCAGCGGTTCAGTACCTTTATTTACTTACGACGCGTGCCAGTAATGCAGCCACTTCGACGATCATGCAGAGTTTAGGAACGGTTATCATCATGATCCTAACCGTCATCGTCTATCATCAAGCTCCGACAATTCAACAGGGTGTAGCCGTTATTGTGGCCCTAATTGGAACCTGGTTACTGGTAACAAAGGGTGACCTAACGCATTTAGCGATGAGTCCGAAGGCGTTCACCCTTGGCCTTTGTTTGGCATTCGCGGGAGCTCTTCAGACCATGCTGCCAGTTAAACTGCAGGAAAAGTTCAGCACGTTTGTCATCATTGGGTGGGCCATGATCGTTGGTGGCGTAATTTTTACCTGTATCCATCCCTTCTGGGTCGATGTTCCTCATCTGACGCTTGGCGGAATCTTAGGAGTGGCCTTTATTGTACTTTTTGGCACAATGCTGTCATTTCTTTGTTTTACTTCCAGTCTACGATACGTATCCGCTACCACCGCGGGACTACTAGATACGTTTGAACCACTCTCAGCAACCATTGGAACGGTTGTGTTTTTGCACACTAGTTTCAATCTTTACGAAACTATCGGTGGCATTTTGGTCTTGAGCACCGTCTTTATCCTGGCAATTAGACCGCGAAAATCGTAATGATAGCACTAACTAATTAGTTGGTGCTTTTTTAATTGACTTGTTTTCGTTGTATTGCTTGTTTGTGATCAATTTTGTATAATTGAAAGCGTTACACATGAATTAATATGTTAATTAAAATATTAAGCGTTGAGGAGGAGTTCGATGAATAAATTCGTCAAAAAATACATATTTTTTGCGGCATTCTGGGTCATTGCTGTTTTAGCCGCTGTCTTATTTTTGCCTAACATTTCACAGATAACTGCGGAACACGGACAAACTAAGATTCCAGCTAACATGCAGAGCCAGGTTGCAGAAAATATTCAAAAGCACTGGGGTCATCACATTAGTGATACTAGACAAGTGGTCTTGGTATACAACAATGGTGATAAAAAGATTGATGCGGGCAAACAAGCCGACATTAATCACACTGTCTCAAAGTTAAAAAATAATGCTGATTACTACGGCATCAAGGGTGTAACGTCCGCTAATGAAAATGCGGCGACTAAGAAACAGCTGATTTCAAAGGATGGTACCACTGAGCTGGTCCAACTGAATGTTTCTAAGAAGGATTCGGTTGAGACGATGAATAACAAGCTTAAAAAGGGTGCCAAAACGTCGAATCTGAAGTCGTACGTCACTGGGTCGGACGTTTTAAACGATGATATGCGGCAATCGATGATTGACGGAATTAAACAGACCGAGGTTATTGCCGCCGTCTTCATCTTGATTGTCCTGATCATTGTCTTCAGATCGCCAATTGTCCCATTAATTTCACTATTAACCGTGGGAGTATCGTTCATCGTTTCCTTGAGCGTTGTGATGAATTTGGCTAAGTACATGAACTTCCCACTGTCAAACTTCACCCAAGTCTTTATGGTGGTGGTCTTATTCGGGATTGGAACGGATTACAATATCCTGCTGTACGACAGGTTTAAAGATAATCTGGGTCAAGGAATGGATAAGGTTGAAGCCACCGTGGACGCGAGAAAACGAGCTGGAAAGACCATCCTTTATAGTGGGGGATCCGTTTTAATCGGGTTCTTTGCACTGGGACTGGCGAAATTCTCTATTTACCAGTCCGGAGTAGCCGTTGCCATTGGGGTAGTCGTTCTCCTGTTGGTTCTACTTTCATTGAACCCATTCTTTATGGCACTCCTTGGTAAGACCATGTACTGGCCTGCCAAGAATCTTTCCCCCAAGAAGCGTGGAAGTCGCATTTGGCACTTCCTTTCAAGTCATTCGGTGGCTCATCCCATCATCGCGATTGCGTTGGTCTTAGTCCTAACGCTGCCACTGATCTTCTTTACCGGAAAGAGTAGCTTAAACTACGATAATTCGGTTGAACTAAGTGATTCATTGCCTTCTAAACAGGGATTGAACACGGTTCAGCAACACTTCTCCAAGGGAACTGCTGAACCTTCCACCATTTACATTCAATCTAAGCATAAAGTTAACAACGAGAAATCGATGATGGAGATTGACCGCATCACTCGTCAATTGAAGAAGAACAAGGAAATTAAGACGGTTGCGTCGGTTACCCAACCAAGTGGGGAACCGGTAAATCAACTCTACTTAAATAATCAACTTGGTACGCTTAATAGTAAGATGCAACAAGCTAACGCAGGATTAAGTCAGATTCAGGCCGGGGCTAACGGTGGTTCCTTTAATGCCGATCAACTAAGGTCGATTGGAGCTTCAGCTCAATCCATTGGAAATCACTTGAAGACCATTCAAGGGGTTAGTGGGGCAAGTACTACTCCTGGTCAAACTTCTGGTCAGGCAGTAATTGCTCAGATGCAGCAACAGGCAACTGCCATGGGATCACCAATGAGCCCACAACAGTTACAAATCGTTGCTAGTGGACTTCAAAACGTTAGTTCTCAAGTTCAGATGCAACAAGCATCTGCGATGTCTGGTTTGCAAAATGAATTAACTGGTATTGCTTCAGACACACAAAATATCGGAAACAATGCGCAAGCCATGGGGCAACAACTCCAAGGAATTCAGTCACAATTGACACAGGCTAACGCTGGTCTTAATAAGATTAATCAGGGAATGCAACAATCCAACGAATACCTGACGGGACTTCAAGATTCAGCTGCCGCTGCTAATACGTTCTACATTCCAAATCAGGTACTTAAGAGTAAAACCTTTAAGCAATCGTTGAATAATTACGTCTCCTCAAACGATAAGATTACTAACATTACCGTTGTTTTGAAGGATAATCCATCCAACGCGAAGTCAATGAACCTTGTTAAGAATGTGCAAAACCAAGTTAAGCAGTCTCTTAAAGGAACCAGTCTAAATGACGCTACCGTTGCCATTGGTGGTGAAACAGCTACGATGTCTGATACCCATGACATTGCATCGCAAGACTTCTTTAGAACGGCCGTTATCATGTTGGTTGGAATCCTGATTGCGTTGATGTTTGTAACGCGTTCCATTTTGCAACCACTCTATATTGAAGGAACGTTGATTTTGACGTACTTCACTTCGTTAACGTTAACCCGTTTGTTCTCAGAGACCTTCTTAGGCCAAAGTATGTTAACTTGGAATACACCGTTCTTCACCTTTATTATGCTGATTGCGTTGGGTGTTGATTACAGTATCTTCCTGATGATGAGGTATCGTGAGACCACGGATGGATCACCAGCGGAACGAATTGTAAGTTCTGCCAACTACATTGGTGTTGTGGTATTGTCAGCTGCCGTCATCTTAGGTGGTACCTTTGCCGCACTGATTCCATCTGGAATCTTGACACTGATTCAGGTTGCCATTGGTGTCATCATTGGTTTGATTATTCTAGTAATTATCTTGCCAATCCTGTTACCAGCTGCCATTCGTTTAACTTATCAGCCAATTAGCTTTAAACGAAATAAGAACTAAGCTTAAGCTTTAAATTAAAAGAGAGATCAGTTTTGACTGACCTCTCTTTTTTGTGTCATCTAAAATGACATGGGCTATTGACCGGCTTTCGCTTTACGCCTAAAATTAACTTATTAATATGTAAAAAAATAAATCGGTCGTGACCGAGTTAGGGTGAAAATATGAGTGAAGCTAAGACTAGCATCGGAAAAAGTAAAGTATTAAAAGGGATTGCCTGGGCAACCCTGGCATCAACCTTTTGGGGTATTTCTGGAGTGGTCCTTCAGTTTGTCTCACAAAATGCTGCCATTCCAGCCTCATGGTTCTTGTCAGTAAGAACCATTTTTTCTGGAATTTTGCTTTTAGTAATCGGATCCATCATGTATGGAACCAAGATTTTTCATGTCTTTAAAGACTGGAAGTCCATTATTTGTATCGTCGCTTATGGAATCATTGGATTAGGTGCTAACCTAATGTCATTTTACCTTAGTGTTCAGGATGGAAATGCTGCTTCGGCAACGATCCTGCAGTACTTATCGCCATTATTTATCCTGTTGGGTGGATTTTTGTTCATGCATAAGCGACCTTACAAGATCGATTTAATCGTTTTTCTACTAGCTCTTGTAGGGGTCTTTCTGGCAATTACCAAGGGTGACATTAATCAATTAGCCATCCCACTTCCAGCCCTACTTTGGGGAATTGTTTCTGGAATTACCGCCGCTTGTTACGTGGTCATCCCTCGTCCACTAATGGAAGAAAATTCACCCATCGTGGTTCTCGGTTGGGGAACTTTGATTGCGGGCTTGGTCTTTAACATTCATCAACCAGTCTGGGTTGGGGTTCCACACCTAACTACTGGTGCCATCGTTGGAATTGGAGCCATCGTAATCATTGGAACGGTCATTCCATTTGCATGTTTGCTTCACAGTTTGCACTTTGCTTCCTCAGAAGACGTTAGTTTGGTGGATGCTGTTCAGCCAGTGGTCACTTTCATCTTGAGTGTGCTCTTCTTACATACTAAGATTAGTTTGATGGAAGTAGTTGGATCGGTGTTGGT
Source organism: Fructilactobacillus sp. X2R5C2 (assembly GCF_059901375.1). NCBI lineage: Bacteria > Bacillati > Bacillota > Bacilli > Lactobacillales > Lactobacillaceae > Fructilactobacillus > Fructilactobacillus sp. X2R5C2. The sequence continues at coordinate 219,101 of NZ_JBWXUX010000001.1, read as the reverse complement.
AATTCTCGCAATTTACATTTTGCAGGATTCCAAGCGCCGGAACGTGAAACAACAGAAGCTGTAACAAAGATAATCATGGCAAATAAATATAAAGTAATGCGTTTTACCGGAGTTCCACTGGCAATGGATGATGCCGGTAATTATGTAATTAAAAAAGATGAGAACGGCAATTTTAAACTTCATACTTGGCGAATTGGAAAACATACCAGGGGCCATTTTCATCGGATCGGTCAAGTTTTTTTAACGGAAAATCGATTAAGGGTTGCCATTGTGCAGGATTTTAGTGTATCTTTTAACAAACGGCATCGGTATACGCCGATGGAGCGTTTTTTAGATGACTATGTTGATAAAAAAGTTATTGATGAAGCTGAGTCACACTTGGATTAATTGGAAACTTTGAGGAGATAATATGAAAAGTAGAACAGGTAAGATGAGCAACACCGTTAAGGGAATTTGTTTAGCGGCGTTTGCGTCAACTTCATGGGGTGTTGCTGGTGTCATTACACAGTATGTTTCACAAAATGTTGGGATTCCAGCTTCCTGGTTTCTATCAGCCCGTACCACTGGTGCGGCCATTGTTTTGTTACTAGTTAGTGCCATTATTTATGGTAAGGGAATCTTTAGTGTCTTTAAGTCGTGGAAGTCAATCATGTGGTTGGTTTTGTATGGTTTGTTTGGACTAGCAGCTAACATGGGAAGTTTCTATGTCAGTATTCAGACCGGTAACGCAGCGGCAACTACGATCTTGCAGTACCTATCACCACTGTTTATCTTATTAGGTGGATTTGTGTTTATGCATAAAAAGCCGATGAAGATGGACATCGTGGTCTTCGTTTTGGCCTTGGCTGGAGTGTTTTTATCAATTACCAAGGGTGATATTTCACAACTATCAATTCCAATGGACTCATTTTTCTGGGGAATTATTTCTGGAATTACCGCCGCTTTATACGTGGTTCTGCCACGTCCATTGGCTCACGATAATTCACCCATCGTTGTTCTTGGTTGGGGAACTTTAATTGCCAGCTTGGCCTTTAACATTAATCACCCGGTATGGACCAACGTTCCCCACTTAGGAATGGGCGGAGTGCTTGGCGTTTGCGGAATCATCCTGTTCGGAACTTTGCTTACTTTCTCCTCACTAATCTACGCTTCTCGTTTTACCTCATCAGAGGTCATCAGTTTACTGGATGCGATTCAGCCAGTAGCGACCTTTGTCCTGAGTGTGATCTTCTTACATACTCACATTAGTTGGGTTGAAGTCTTAGGTGCTGTCCTGGTTATTCTGGCGGTTTATATCCTTCAGTATGTACAACGCCACAAGAATCAAGAGGAGCTCTTATAACTTTCTTAAGCATTTGAGCATATTGGTTTGAAAGCCCAATCTTTCAGGATATAATAGTGTCAATCTTAATAAAGGGAGAGATTATTATGGCAGAAGAAAGTAAAGAAACAAAAGCATTGGACAAAATTTCAGAAATCATGAACAAGTTGCAAAAGACTTTGGACAAAGAAGGCACTGAATCAAAAGAGGGCCACAAAGTTCATAGTTGGTTGGAAGAACACCGTGCTATTCATGAAATCAAACGAACCCTTCACGAAGTTGGCAAGTTCGACAAGTTTGACTCAGCCGCTTACGACAAATTCATGAAGGATTACGAAAAAGTTGTTAATGATTTGGACGACAACGATTAATAATCTATAATTTCTAGGGAAGCTGCAATGGTAGCTTCTCTTTTTTTGTGAGGATCTTTAAAAAGAAGGGAAATGATAATTTGGCAGGTACGACGAATGAGTTCAGCTTTGATGGATTCACTTTAAATCCGGCGGTAGGTGAGTTGAGTAGTAATACGCAATCCATTAAATTAACCGCTACTGAAACCTCGCTGATGGTGCTTTTTATTGAGCACAAAGACAAGTTAGTATCAAAAAAAGAATTAATGACTTTTCTGTGGGCCAACGGTGCTTTTATTGATAAAGATGCCATTGAAGATGATATCAGCAGATTGAGACATAAACTTGGTCAAGTGGGTTTAAAAGATAAGATCAAGACGGTGCCAATGCGAGGATATAAGTTGGTTACAAATCGGTAGGGTTAATAATCAAAAAGAGAGATGACAAAAATGTCATCTCTCTTTCTTTGTATAAAAAAGAATCCATCAATTAATTGATGGACTCAGGAAAATAAAAAATTATTTCTTAAGTAACTTTTCAGCATCAGCTTTAACGTCGTCATCGCTCATGTCTAAGTACTTTTCCATGTCGGATTCAGTCTTCATGGTGTCATGACTGTTATCTTCCATGTAGTGGTCCCATAAGGCATCACGGACAGGAATTGAGTCATCGCTCCAATCAAATACTTCTGACATCTTTTCGTCTAATACACGTGGTGTTTCAAAATCATCAGCCATGTTATATATCCCCTTTTCATTTATTCACTTCTATTTTAATTCTTTTTAACAAAAAGTGTTAGCTATTTGCACTTAATTTCGCCTTTTTACTTAATTTTTTGATGCCAGGAATGCTTAACATTGTCACAAAGCTAATTAAATATAGAACGGAAAGGAAAATCATTACAACCATCAGGTTATACTGGTCCATTAAAATCCCAATGATCACCGATGACATTCCGCCAACCGCTCGACCGACACCAACAATAATGTTGTTAGCACTACTTCTAACCTCGGTGGGGTAGAGTTGACTGACAACTGCACCATATCCGCCATACATCCCATTGGAGAAGAAACCGACGATCGCTCCAATTACTAGGAGGGCAATCGTAGTGTGAGCGAGTACTAGGAGATAGACCATGATTGACGAGGCAATTAAAAAGATGCCAAATGAAAGTCTAGGACCAATGCGATCCAAGATGGAACCAAAGGTCATCATTCCCACACTCATTCCGATAATGGTGGAAATCATCCAAAGTGATGATCCGGCAACGTTCAATCCACTTTGCTTTTGAACGATGGTGGGTAACCAGTTCATAAGGCCGAAATAACCAGCGATTTGGACGGTGGTCATGATCATTAAACCGATACTTTGATAAGATGTTTGAAAGTCAGAAAACATGTATTTTCGAATGGCTTCTGTGGTAGAAATGGTTTGTTCCTGCTTGGACTTCAGAAATTCATTGGATTCCGAAAGGTGTCGGCGAACGAAGAAGATTAAGACAATGGGAATTAATCCAAATAGGTAGAGTGCGTGCCAACCCAAGTGGGGAATAATAAAAGCAGCTAAGACGGCCGCAAGCAGTGCACCGACTTGACCGCCAACCGAGGCAATCGACGACATTTTACCTAACTTATTCTTGGGAAAGGCTTCCGCAAGGAGCGTAATTCCCAGCCCGTATTCACCGCCTGCTCCGATTCCGGTCAGTAGTCTCAAAAAGTAAATGAGATGGATGTTGTTGGCAAATCCCATTAAAGCCGTCGCAAACGCAAAGATGAAGATGGTGTATGTAAACGTTTTGACCCTGCCAAATCGATCGCCCAGAAAGCCAAAGATGACTCCACCAAGTAACATTCCCCAGTTAGTAATGGTTCCAATCAGACCGGCAGCTCCGGCTGAAATGTGGAGCGAAGCAATCATCGAACTCATCGTGAAAGATAGAAAGAGCACATCCATGTTTTCAAGACCAAATCCAGAACTAGATGATAGTAAAACTAGTTTTTGGTTCTTGCTCATTGCGTGGCTGTGCTCAGTATCATTGGTTATATTATTATCCATAATTTCCTCCAAATTAAGACTCACAGGTCTTTTTTATTTGTTGCTGTTAGCGATTATTGCATAGCAAAATTATTTTCGCAAGGTCCAATTTGAACTTGACGAGCCGACCAATCTTCCCTATATTAGGAGTAATCATTAATTAAATTGGTTCAGAGAAGCCAAAATTATGTTTATCAATTCATATAAATTTAATTCTAAAGGACCATTCTCTGACATTTGTCTCGGAATGGTCCATTTTTGTGAGGTAAAAAATGAAAAAAACAATGATGATCGCGTTGGATTTTCCAACCCAAATGGATGTGAATACTTTTCTTGATCAATTTCCGTATCCAGAACAGTTGACTGTTAAGATTGGGATGGAACTCTTTTACCATTACGGACCAGAAGCAGTGCGGGAAATTCAAAATAAGGGATGCTCGATTTTCCTGGATCTAAAGTTAATGGACATTCCCAATACGGTTTATGCTGGAATGTTTCAACTGGCCAAACTGGGAGTCGATTACGTGACGGTCCATACCCTTGGTGGTAGTGAGATGATGCGTGCCGCCAAACGGGGGCTAGTTGATGGGAGTGCGGAGGCAAATAAGAAGGTGCCCGAACTACTGGGAGTAACCGAATTAACCTCCATTTCCCAGATGGCGCTTACTAACGAGCAAAACTGTTCGTTAACTATGAATGAACAGGTCGTTTCCCTTGCTAACTTAGCCAAAGCATCCGGTTGTGATGGCGTAATTACGTCCGCCAAAGAATTGAGTGATCTTGTGGAACAGGTCGGCGATGATTTTGACTACGTGGTTCCTGGCATCCGGAGCAAGGATGACGCCAGTGAGGATCAGAAGCGGGTGGCAACTCCAGAGCAGGCTCGAGAACACGGTGCTTCCGCCATTGTCGTCGGAAGGCCAATTACTCAGAATGAGCATCCCTATCGAGCCTATCAAAAGTATGATGATGAATGGAATCTTAAGAAAAGGGTGGATTAATGATGAATACAACTAGCATTTTAAAGGACCTCGTGAGTGATCGAATTGTCCAACTCAACTCCAGTCAGCCGTTTACGTTTGCGAGTGGGATTAAGTCGCCAATCTATACGGACCTTCGTTTGACCATTTCGTATCCGGAGTTAAGACGTAAAATTTATCAGGCCCTTGGTCAGTTGATTGAAACTAACTTTCCTAACACCACTGTCATTGGCGGTGTTGCTACCGCTGGCATTCCTCATGCTGCGTGGGTAGCGGAAGAAATGCAGTTACCGATGATCTACGTCAGATCCAAGCCCAAAGATCACGGAACCAGTAAACAAATCGAGGGAAGGGTAACTCCGTCTGACCACATTGTTTTAATTGATGACCTGATTTCAACCGGTGGAAGCGTGATTAAAGCTTCCAAAGCAGTTCAAGCTGACGGCTATCAAGTTGACGGGGTGGTTTCAATTTTCTCCTATGGGTTTGCGGACGCTACTGATAATTTTAAAAAGGCTAATTTAAAATTTGTGCCACTACTAACTTATCCAGAATTAATTAAGCAAATGCTTAACGATGAACAAATTCAAAATGATGAGTATGAACGGTTGAACAAGTGGCACCATGATCCATGGTCATGGAAATAAATTACCGTTTTTATTTCCCAATTTTTAAGGATATATTACGATCTGTTATCGCTTACAATTCGTTATTGACACGTGAAAAATTTAACTATATGATAGGAATTGTTGATAGATAGATGAATATAGTTACAAAAATAGGAGAAGTGATTATGGTTAAAGCAGCAGTTGTTAGAGATAATTCAGATGGATATGTAGACGTTAAAGACGTCAAGTTACGTCCAATTCATGAGGGTGAAGCCCTAGTTAAAGTTGAATATTGTGGTCTTTGTCACACTGACTTGCACGTGGCTTCAGGTGATTTCGGTGAGGTTCCTGGCCGAATCATTGGACATGAAGGCGTTGGCCGAGTAATTCAAGTTGCCGACGATGTAACCGACTTAAAGATTGGTGATCGGGTTTCGATTGCCTGGTTCTACTCAGCCGACGGAACTTGTGAGTACTGTGTTACTGGGAATGAAACTTTATGTCGGAACGTTAAAAACTCCGGGTTCACTGTTAATGGTGCGATGGCTGAAGAATGTATCGTAGACGCTAAGTACGCTGTTAAGGTTCCAGAAGGTTTGGATCCCGTAGAAGCAACTTCATTAACCTGTGCTGGTGTTACGACTTACAAAGCCTTGAAGATTGGTGACACGAAACCAGGTAAGTGGGTTGAAGTCGTAGGTGCCGGTGGTTTAGGTAACCTTGGAGTTCAATTAGCTCACAACGTTTTTGGTGCCCCAGTGGTTGTCGTTGACGGTGACCCCAAGAAGTTGGAAGCCGCTAAAAAGAACGGTGCCGATGTTTTGATTAACCGTCACGATGGTAACGTAGCTGAACAAATCCAGGACAAGGTTGGCGGTGTTTACGATTCTATCGTTACGGCCGTTAATCCAGACGCTTTCACTCAATCAGTTAACGCCTTGAGACCTAATGGAACATTGGTTGCCGTTGCTCTTCCTAAGGGTGACATGGCACTTAACATTGATAAGACGGTTCTTGACGGCATCAAGGTTGCTGGTTCACTTGTGGGAACTAGACAAGACCTAAGAGAAACCTTCCAGTTCGGTGCTGAAGGAAAGGTTAAACCAATCGTTAGAACCGACAAATTGGAAAACATCAATAACGTCATTGATGACATGAAGGCCGGTAAGATTGTTGGTCGAGTTGTCTTTGATTTCACTGGTGACGACAAATAATTTAAACTTATAATTAATTAAGAAGCAGAATTGTTCAAATTCTGCTTCTTTTTTTAATAATTACTTCGATGTTCGTTATAATGGAGAAATGAGATTATTTTTAAATTCATAACGAACGAGGAAGCATAATGAAAGAAAAACCCAAGTATAAAATTGCCATTCCAAATCAAGTGGTAGAACGCTTGCACATTAAGCCCGGTGCTAAATTGAAGCTAGCGTTACGGCGGCAAGGGATGATAGTTGAAAAAATCAATGATGGGAGTACGGACTCTTGGAACGTGTCCATCTGGTGGTCACTCGTTCCGGCCATTTTAACTGCCATCATGGTTCTAATATTTTTTAAGTATCGGAATTTTCGAATTATTCCCTTGAGTGGTCAGTTTTCGATTGCAAGTGGAACCATTATTTTTGGTCTGATTTTTGGTGCACTCTTATTCACGCTTTTTCTGGTGAAGAGTCGGAAAAATCCGCAAAATACCATTTATCGCAACATTTATTGGCGAAATTTCCCAACGATTGTCCTGTCATTTACGGCTAGCTTGTTGGTTGGATTGCTGGGAATCTTTTGGATTCTGGGAATTGCCTTTAAGGGAGCAACGTTTGATGTTTATACAGCGACTATCATCATTGCGGTTTTAGAGGGAATCGTGAACTACGTCATGATCGGGGTAGCCGTGGCTTTGACGCCCACGTTACTAGTTGATCTCTTGAACCTGATTATCGTGTCTGGAGTCCTCATCTCCATGTCGTCTAACAGTCATCGTTACTGGTGGAAGCATAACCTGAGCTTTCTTGGAACCAGTCGGGCCACTGATAGCTGGCAGTTTAATTTGACCATTATTTTCTCGGCTTTGTTGATGTGGGCCGTGATTGATTTCTTGTTTGTTTCATTGAAGTCGGTGCAAAAGCCCACGGTTCAGACTTGGGTTTTAAGGACCCTGATGACCCTAATGGCTTTTAACGTTGCTGCGATCGGGATCATTCCAAATGACATTCAGGTTCCGTGGATGCACTTCTGGCATACGCAGTTTGGGTGGTCGTTAGTCTGGATTATCATTATTTTAATTGCGGGAATTCGGTGGCTGTGGCCGGGGATTTCCAAGAACTTTTTAAAGACCTCTTATCTGATTGGTTTTCTCCTGGTACTAGCCAGTATTCTCTTCCAGGTCGTGCACTACTTTTCACTTACAGCTTTTGAGATTACCTCGTTTACGTTGGCGTTTGCGTGGATTTTGATGTTATTTCAGTACATTTTAAACGTCGTGAACAAGGGAATTCTAGATTTTACGGTTACTTTAACCCAAAATAAATAAGCAGAATCCATGAAATAAATAGCGTGATATCCTACAATGTATTCATGGAGGTGTTAAGTATGAGTAGAGACTTAGAATCAAAAGTACGTTTAAATAATGGCGTTGAAATGCCCCAATTAGGAATGGGTGTTTGGAAGAGTAACAACAAAACTGCCGCTCAATCCGTTGAATGGGCACTAAACGATGGTTATCGAGCAATCGATACCGCTAAACAATATGGTAATGAAGCCGGTGTTGGTGAAGGTCTGAAAAAGGGCTTAGCTGACAATGGATTAAAACGTGAAGACGTTTTTCTAACAACTAAAGTATTTAACGGTGATCAAGGATATGACTCAACACTTGAAGCTTTTGAAGGCCAATTGAAGCGTCTTCAAACTCCATACGTTGATTTACTATTGATTCACTGGCCAGTAAATGGCAAGTACAAGGAAACATGGCGCGCCCTTGAAAAGATTTATCATGAAGGTAAAGCTCGCGCAATTGGAGTTTCAAACTTCAACATTCGTCGTCTTAGAGACTTAATGAAGCATTCTTCCGTAAAGCCAGCCGTTAACCAAATGGAATTCCATCCATTGGAACAAGAAGCTGACATTAAAGAATACTGTGATTTAAATGACATCAAACTCGAAGCATGGTCACCACTTGGTGGTGGAGAAGCCTTAGGCAATCCACTTGTTAAGAAGTTGGCTGAAAAGTACGGTAAATCAACCGCACAAATCATCCTTCGTTGGGACATGCAACGTGGTATTATTTCAATTCCAAAGTCAGCTCACGAAAAGTATATCCAAGCTAATGCTGACATCTTTGACTTTGAACTTGATGATGACGACATTCGTTTAATTAACAGTCTAAACGTTGACAAGCGTTCAATTTGGTACGGTGACTTCCGTTGGAACGGAAATCCTGATGCTCCAGTTGACACTGTTGATCAATGGGACGATTAATATTAATCAAAAGAGAAGCATAGGCTTCTCTTTTTTATTGCCTGCAATGGCGACTGATAGCGTTTTTATTAAGATTTAGTTATAATAAAAGGGTAAAACAAATTAACAAAGGGAGAAATATTATGATTATTAAAGCAATTAAAAGTGCCTTAAATATCACTAAAAAGCATTTTTGGATCTTGCTGGCAATGGTTGTTCCCGCTATCCTAATCTCTGCGATTCTTGGCGGAGTTGTTAGCAGCCTGCAGAATTCTGAAGCTTTGAGTTTAAGTTATAGTTTTGGTGCTAGTTTTAGTGTCTGGTTAATATCCGTCTTGGTTGGAATTATCGGAGTGGTTCTGTTCGAGTCGGCCGCCATGGGTTATCTTACTGGTGATGAGACCGAGACCTTTAAGTTTGAAGATGCCTTTGTGGCCTTTAAACAAGGGAATACTTGGTTGGTAGCAGCCTTATACGCTGCCTTCATGGATCTGATTAGCTTCATTTTTGGAGCACTGTTTGTTGCCGCTGTTGGGGTAATTAGTGCGTCATTTGTACCCCAGGCCTTTGGTTTTAATACCACAACCGCTCAGATCATTGCTCTGATTATTGTGGGCATTGTGATTTTGGCTTTAGTCGGAATCGCTTGGATTTTCGTTGCTACCGGCCTAGCCTTTATCTACCTAACTTACTTTGACGCTAAACGGAAGGGTCAAGAATTGCATTTGATGGCTGGATTCTCGAAATCTTGGAACCTCATGAATGGTAAGCGTTGGGATTTGATTGGTTTGAAACTTTTGACCTTAATCATTGCCGTCGTTACCTTTGCTATCATTGCGGTAGTTGGGGCCTTGTTATGGTGGATCTTTGCCTCAATGCTAACTTGGACCGTCTTTGCGATTGTACTAGAAGCAGTTTTGGCTGTTCTTGCCGTTGCTATTTCAATTTTTTACACGGTATGGTTCGCAATGGCTAATATCAAGTTCTACGAAGAAATTAAATAGTTAATAAGATAATTTTAAAAGAGAAGCTGATGGGCTTCTCTTTTTTTGTGGATTTTCATTTTACGCAAAAGTTCGTTATCCTGGACCTAATTAATTTTAAGGGAGAGTATCATATCTATGGCAATTGAAGCAATTAGTAAAGCACTTAGTACCACCAAAAAATATTTCTGGCGACTCCTCTTGATGACGGTTCCGTATGTGATTATTTATTTCGCTTTAACTGGGATCGAGATCTATTTTATGAAGGAAACCCAGATCATGAACTTGGACGATATTTTTACATCAGGGGTTTCAATGATCATGCGGATCGTGATCACACTTATCACCAACATTTTGGGGATATCCATTATTATGGGATATCTTTTGGGTGAAAAAGACGATCATTTTCCCTTTAAAAATGCGTTTGCAGTTTTTACTAGGGGTAACACGTGGCTGATTTCGATTGGTTATTCACTTCTTATAATTGTGATTATGATTTTATACGCTGGTGTCACGATAGGTGGAATTTTGGGGATTGCGACCCTGTTAGGAAGCTTTTCCCTAAACGTGTGGCTGAAACTGTTGATTGCGATCGTCGGGATTGGTTTAATAGTTGCCTGGTTCTTTTTGTATGCTTACGTTGGATTAGGACTGCAGTTTATGTATCTGGCTTACTTTGAAGCCAAGGGACAAAATAAGCACGTTTCCTTCTTTTATGGTATTAGAGCCTCTTTAGAAATGATGAAGGGACACCGATGGAGCCTCTTTGGATTCAAATTTACCTTATTATTAGTTGCCCTGGCAATTTTCCTGTTGTTAGGAATTATCGGAATTATCTTATGGGCGATCTTTGCTGTTGCTCTATCGTTAAGGATTTTAGGAACCATCTTTCTGATTTTAATTGGTCTGATGGCGTTTGCAGTTTTTCTTTTCTTTAATGTATGGATTTTCATGGGTTACGCAAAATTTTATGAGGAAATTAAATAACAAAATGAAGCACAACCAGCCACTTGGTTGTGCTTTTTACATTGTCAAAACGAACGGGGCGTGTGATAATTCTAGTAACGGAAAATGGAGGAATTACATATGATTGCAAACGCAATGACGAAATCGTGGGAAGTTGTTAAGAAACACTGGTGGATGATGTTTTTAATGGGGATTCCGGCCGGAATTGTTGGGGCATTTTCTGATCCTTCAATGCTATTGAAGCTGCAGGGAATGCAAAGGGCCCTTTTCTCAATCTTTGAGCTAATTGTCGGGTTAGTGGGCATCTTATTTTCAGCCTCGTTAGCAATGGGATATGCCAAAAGTATGCAGACGGGGAGTTTCAAGTTCAAGAATGCCTTTGTGGCTTTTAACCGGAAGTATAACTGGCCCGTTATTATTCTTGTGGGACTTTTGATGGCACTTGCTGAAGCATTTGCAACGCTACTGTTCATCGTTCCCGGAGTAATTTTATCCGTTGGTTGGGGACTATGGATGTATTCGTATCAAGACAGTATTGAAGCTGGCGATGAGGTTGGCATTACCCAGGCATTTACGGATGCATGGAAAACGACTAAGGGATACAAATGGAACTTCTTTAGATTACAACTGTTGTTTTTCTGCATGTACATGGTGTTAACCATTCTGCTGACCGCCATCACCTCAGCTTTTAAGGGGAATGGGATCGTTGTTGCTGTGGTTTCAGTGCTAGTCTATATCCCGATGATCATCATTAGCTTTTGGAACTCAGCGGCTCAGATTATTTTCTATCGCGAAATTAAAAAGTAAATTAACGTAAAAAAAGAGCTTACCATCGGTAAGCTCTTTTTAGTATTCTAATTATTATTTAAAAAGGGTATTAATTTGATCGTACTCAGCATGAGTAAGATTGATATCCAAGGCTTTAGCATTACTCTTAACTTGTTCTGGTTTCTTAGCACCAGGAATGACAACTGTGATATCGGGATTCTTGATGTACCAAGCTAGGACAATTTGGGCAATTGTGGCATCGTGTTTGTCAGCAATTGGCTTTAATTGATCAACCTTATCAACGATTTTTTCAAATTCTTTACCCTTAAAGTCAGGGTTATCATGTCTAATATCGTCTTCAGGGAACTTGGTTTCCTTACTGTACTTACCGGTCAAAAGACCTGATGCCAGTGGGAAGAATGGTACAAATGAAATATCATGTTCCTTCAAGTATGGGAATCTCTCTTTTTCTGCCGAACGGTCGATTAGGTTGTATTCCTCTTCATCAATGTCAACTAAGCCGTCAAGGTTAGCTTGTTTCAATTGGTCCATTGACATGTTTGAGACTCCGATGGCACGAATCTTACCAGCTTTTTTCATTTCATTTAGAGCAGCAACCGATTCGTTTAATGGAGTGTGATCGTCTGGAAAATGAATGTAAAAGATGTCAAGGTAGTCCGTTTGAAGTCGTTTGAGGCTATCTTCAACGCATTGCTTCAAGTATTCTGGTGAGTCGTCGATCACAACGCTGCCATCACTTTGAACTTTTTGACAACCCTTGGTAGCGATCTGGATCTTGGAACGATCATAATCTTTGATGGCTTCACCAATAAGCTTTTCTGATTCACCCATGCCGTATGCAAAAGCGGTGTCCAAAAGGGTGATTCCAGAATCTAGGGCTGTTTTAACAATTTCGATTCCAGTTTGATCACTTAGATTAGGGAACAAGTTATGTCCACCAACGGCATTGGTACCTAAACCTAATGGAACTGTGGTGACGTCTGATTTACCGATTTTTACTGTTTTCATGTTAAATTCCTCCATTACTGATTGAGTTCTGCTTTAACCTCTGGTTGGTCTAGCAAGTAGTGATAGATAATAATTGCTTGATTGTGCTTGGTATCCTTCGCTCCATACAATAAAATTACGTTACCAGATTTTAGATGAGTGGCCACTAATGATACAAATCCTGGCATCTGTGAATTGTTTTTTAATTCTTCCAGGTATTTTTGTTTGAATTCATCAAACTTAGCTGGATCATGTCCGAACCACTTCCGAAGGTCGGTGCTTGGGGCAATTGATTTAAACCAGACATCCAGATCGGCATTGACCTTGGAAATTCCACGGGGCCATAACCGATCCACTAAAATACGATAACCGTCTTTATCAGCGGGTTTGGTGTAGATTCGTTCAAGCTTTAATTCCATTTTTCTTGCCTACCTCCATCGATTATTGAATCTCTTGTACTATAAGTAAGTATACGATATTTGAGGGTGCAAACGTTAGAATTTAGTCTCCGATGTGGTAAAATCAAGTGTTAAAAAATTTAAGGAGGGACAGTATATTGGTTAGAAAAAATCGGATTTCGGATGGCATTTCAAAGTTGCATGGATCAGCCAATGGATTTTTGAAAAAATTTCAAACTGAAATCGATGAAAAGCGACATCCTAATAAACGAAGAGTGATTGATGGAACAGATATTGAACTGGCGCCACGACAAAAAATCGAACGTCATCGTTATCCTGATTTGGTGGACTATGGGACCTATTATTCTGCGATGATGAATAATGGTCATACTGTTCTGGTTAATCCAGATTACCCTGAATATAGTGTTGAAGTGATGCCTGGATCCTATGATCAGGAACATCATTTCATGAATGACACCAAACATTGGCGGATGTATTATGTTGATGGTGTTGGAATTGATCGATATTCAGCCCCAATTCCCGAATCATACGATTACTTACAAGATATGGATAGCGACGAAGCCGATAAATTTCCTGGAATTCCTGGAGATCGATACGGAAATCGTTGGGCAATTGGATATAATTCGAAGGATAAAGTTTTGTTAGTAAGTAATGAAGCTTTGAGCTTAAATAAGCGTTAGGGTGTTACCAAACGTCACATCTGTAACGTCAAACTAAATTTTGTGAGATGAAAAAATGGAACAGTTAAGCATTGATAAAATTATGGAAATTCTTCCAAACAAAAATCCGACCTTATTTGTGGACCGGGTGGACCAACTAACTCCAGGCGAGTCAATTGATGCAGTGAAAAACGTGACCGCTAATGAAAACTATTTTCAGGGTCATTTTCCTGGCTTTCCATTAATGCCGGGAGTCTTAATTGTTGAGACCCTTTCTCAGGTGGCGTCAATCCTAATTTTGAAATCAATTGATGAAGATCCCCAGAAGAAAGAAACGAAACTCGATAAAACAAAGAACGTCAAGTTTCGTCACATGGTTCGACCCGGCGATACTTTGAAAGTTCACGTTGATCTTAAAGAAGCTGCTAACGGCAGATACGTTGTAGCAGCTGATGGTGAAGTGGACGGTAATAAGGCCTGCTCGGCCACCTTGGAGTTTTCGTTAGCAGATCGGCTTGATTGATGATTAGTAGGTGTTAGGTAATGAGTGCTTTTAAGATTATGGCAAGTTCCAAGAGTGTCCCACATCGGGTGGTCACTAATGATGACCTAGCTCAGATTATGGATACTTCTGATGAATGGATTAAGCGACGCACGGGAATCTCACGCCGGCACATTGCAACGGAAGAATCAACTACTTCAATGAGCATTGAGGTTGCCCAAGCGCTTTTAAAGAAGGCCCGAATTGATCCCAAAGACTTGGATTACGTGATTGTAGCCACGATGTCGTCTGATTATCAGACACCAGCAACGGCTGCCAGCGTTCAGGGAGCTATCGGCGCCACGAACGCGGTTGCTTTTGACATCGACGCAGCATGTACTGGTTTTGCATTTGGAACGTCGATCCTTAATTCACTGTTAGCAAAAAAGAGCGGTAGTTGTGGAATCTTGATTGGAGCAGAAGTTTTAAGTAAACTTCTGGACTGGTCAGATCGATCAACCGCCGTGCTTTTTGGTGATGGGGCAGCTGGGGTGTTAGTTCAAAATGATCCCAGCTCATCTTCACAAGTTTTAGGGGAATCGCTTAAGACTTTTGGTAATTTAGGTTCAGCGCTAACTGCTGGCCATTTTGCTGACGTTACTCCTTTTGGCAAAAATCCAAACCAAGAAAAACAATTTTTCAAGATGGATGGGCACCAAGTTTTTAATTTTGCTTTAAAAAAGGTTCCACTTTCAATTAAAGAAGCACTGACTGATGCGGATTTATCACTCAATGACATTGATGTTTTTGTCATGCATCAGGCCAATGCACGTATCATTGCGAGTGTTGTCAGAAAGCTGGGCTTACCAAAAAATCGATTCCCGATAGATATTGATGAGTACGGCAATACAGCGGCGGCCAGTGAACCGCTGCTATTGGCAGATTTGCTTACAAGCGGTAAAATTCAAAGAGGGAACAAGATTGCCCTTGTCGGTTTTGGTGGCGGATTAACTACTGGAACTGTTATAATTAATTATTGAGAACAAATAAATTTTATTAATGGAGTGATTATTTATGGCTGAAAAAGCAGATAAGAATCAGATTTTTGACAAGATTAAATCGGTGGTTACGGACCAAACCGATATCAACCCAGATGACATCAAGATGGATGCCAACTTCAAGGATAACTTAGACTTAGATTCACTAGATATCTTTGAAATCGTTGATGCCTTAGAAGATGCTTACGACATCGAAATTGACAGTGACGAAGGTATGGAAACTGTTTCTGACTTGGTTGATTACGTTGCCGAACAGATTGACGACAAGGACAAAAAGTAAATAAGATTTAGGAGTGTTTTGAATTTTGAAAATCGGTTATTTATTCAGTGGACAGGGACAACAGTTTCCTGGCATGGGATCTGACTTGTATCAAAATAATGATACTTATCGAAACGTGGTCGATACCGCGTCACGGACTTTAAATCTCGATTTATCCGATCCCAAGGTTTTTGACGATCCTGAAAACACTCAGGTTGCCATCTTAACGATGAGTTATGGTATTTATCGCATTTTAGCGGATCAATTACCAAAGGCTCAAGCGATGATGGGACTTAGTTTGGGTGAATATAGTGCTTTAGTATCCGCTAAAGCACTATATTTTCAATCAGGATTAAAACTAGTTCGGGATCGAAGCCACTATATGGATGAAGCCGGGAAACAAAATCCAGGCTCCATGGCAGCGGTCCTAAAAATTGACCCGGACGTAGTGGTCGATGTTACCAGTAAAATTGACGGAGCGTATCCTGCCAACTTTAATACAAGTGAACAAACTGTGATTGGTGGAACCAAAGCCGGGGTTGAAAAAGCCAGCGCGGTCCTTAAGGAACGGGGTGCTAAGCGCGTCGTTCCATTAAAAGTGGCGGTGTCTTCTCACACGCCACTTATGCAATTAGCGAGTGATTTGCTGGCCAAGCGCATGGATAACGTCGCATTTAAGACTCCTACCATCCCAGTTATTAGTAACACCGATGTGGATCTCTTTAATGAGAATAATCTGGCCGATACGTTGACACGTCAATTAGTTAACCCCACCCATTTTAGAGAAGATTTGGAATTGATGGTTAATAATTATGGGGTTGATACGCTCATTGAGATCGGGCCTGGAAACACCCTAACTAAATTTGTGAAAAAAACGCTTAAAGATATTAACGCGTATAGTGTTGATAGTTTAAAGAAATTAACTGACTTACAAGAAAAACTTGGTTTGGAGGACTAATTCATGACAACAACAAATGATAAAAGCACGGTCTTAATTACTGGTGCTACCAAGGGAATTGGTCTGGCAACTGCCAAACGTTTAGCTAAGAATCCCAATAATTTGGTGATCATTAACTCGCATAGAGAACTGAGTGACGATGAGGTAAAAGATTTAAAGTCACAGTTTGATACCGAGATTGAGATTCTGATTGGTGATGTCTCAAAAGAAGAAGACGCCGAATCAATGGTTAATCAAATTCTAGACGAGCATGATCACTTGGACGTTTTGGTGAATAACGCTGGCATTACCAAGGATAAATTACTGACTCGGATGAGTGAAGAAGACTTCAAGGCCGTGTTAGATACGAACTTGGTTGGAACCTTCAACATGACGAAGTACGCTTTAAAGACCATGCAAAAGAAACGAGCTGGAGTAATTGTAAACACTTCAAGTATTTCGGGTCTTCATGGAAATATGGGCCAAGCCAATTATTCTGCCAGTAAGTCAGGAATTGTCGGTTTAACTAAGACCACCGCTCAAGAGGGATCACTTCGAGGCGTCCGTTGTAACGCGGTTGCTCCCGGAATGATTAAGACCGATATGACGGCTAAGTTAAGCGACAAGATTATTTCAAAGTGGGAAGATACTATCCCACTTCATCGTTTTGGAAATGCTGAAGAAGTAGCCGAAACAATCGAGTTTTTAATTAATAATCAATACATTACTGGTCAAGTAATCACTGTTGATGGCGGACTCACAATGTAGTTCCGTTTACTTAAGGGAGGATTCAATTGGGTAATAGAGTTGTTGTTACGGGTATGGGTGCAGTAACCCCGATCGGAAACGATGCTGAAACTTTTATTGATAATTTGTTGGCTTCAAAGGTCGGAATTGAAAAAATCACTAGTTTTGACACTTCTGAGATTAAAGCTCACGTGGCAGCTGGTGTAAAGGACTTTGATCCAGGCAAACGCTTAGCTAAACGAGACTATCATCGAGTAGATCCATTTGCACAATACGCACTTTATAGTGCCGTGGAAGCAATGAATCAAGCTGGGTTAAAACGTGGTGAGTACGATGGAAAGGATCTGGGTGTCATTTATGGATCTGGAATCGGTGGGATTAGTACCATCGAAACACAGGTTCTCAAGATGTATAAGAAGGGTCCCCGTCGACTTTCCCCGTTATTTATTCCAGAAACCATCATTAACATGGCGGCTGGAAATATTTCAATCTACTTTGGTGCAAAAAATACCAGTAAAGCAGTGGTAACTGCTTGTGCGACTGGGACCAACGCCATTGGGGATGCATACGAATACATCAAAGCTGGAAAGGCCAAGATGATGATTGCGGGAGGATCCGAAGCAGCGATTACTCCCGTCGGCATTTCGGCCTTTGCTGCCTTAACAGCCTTATCTTCAAGTGAAGATCCCGAACGCGCCTCGATGCCATTTGATCAAGATCGTGATGGCTTTGTAATGGGTGCTGGTGCTGGGACCCTTGTTCTTGAAGATTATGATCACGCGAAAGCACGTGGTGCACATATCTTAGGTGAAATCGTGGGCTACGGCCAAACCAGTGATGCTTATAACCTAACGGCTCCAGATCCAGACGGAGAAGGTGCCATTGGAGCAATGCAACAAGCACTTGATGAAGCTAACATTAAGACGGCTGATTTAGACTACATTAACGCTCACGGAACCGCTACTCAGTCCAACGATATTGCTGAGTCTAAGGCCATTAGTAAGTTATTTAACGATAATGATCACGTTTTGGTTAGCTCAACTAAAGGGATGACCGGTCATGCATTGGGAGCTGCCGGAGCCATTGAGGCGGTAGCAATCCTTGGTGCCATGAAACGGAGCCAGATGCCCGTGAACGTTGGGGTTACTCATCAGGATCCCGAGAGTCATATTCGACTGGTTGATCAGGCCAACGCTAAACGACCAGTTAATACGGCAATTAGTAACTCGTTTGGATTTGGTGGCCATAACGCGGTCCTTGCAATAAAGAAGTGGAATCAATAATGAATGAAAAAGATATTGAAAAGTTAATTACAAAGTTTGATAAATCAAATCTGCAGGAATTAAAAGTTGATGAAAATGGTCAACAGGTTTATTTCTCAAAGATTGATAGTCATTCAAAGCCAGTAACACACGTTGAAAAAAGTGATGTTGGTGATGAAAATGAAGCCAAAAAAGAAAACTTGCAGCTTAATGCGCCAACCAATGATAATTATCAGTTAAAGGCGCCCATGGTAGGGATTCTTTATTTCGCTCCTAGTCCCGAGAAACCTGATTTTAAAAAAGATGGTGATCGGGTTGAAAAGGGTGAGACGGTTTGCATTATTGAGGCCATGAAGATGGTTAACGAAGTTAAGAGTCCTGTTAGTGGAACGATTGTTAAACGATTGGTTGATAATGGCTCCATGGTTGAGTACAACGAACCGGTTTATGAGATTAAGGAGGACTAATTATGACACTGAATGTTAATGATTACATTCCTCAACGTCCTCCAATTCAAATGATTGATAAGATTGAGGACATTACTCCTGGTGAGGGAGCAACGGCGACTAAGATGCTGGCTGGTAACGAGTGGTATTTTGCTAATCAGGGCAATCATCCTACGTTGCCACGACCATTAGTGCTTGAATCGATGGCTCAGACTGGGGTAGTGGCCTTATTATCAATGCCAGAGTATCACGGAAAAAACGCGTTCTTTGGCGGGATTAAGCAAGCTGAATTTAAAGATGACTTCAGGCCGGGGGACGTTTTACATCTCAAGGTGGATTTACTGAAGGTTAAACATAATATTGGAATTGGCAAAGGTGTTGTAACTAGGGATGGGCAAGAAATCGCTAATGCAACGTTGATGTTTGCGGTTGAATCATAGTGAGTGAAAGGTGATTTAATGTTTAAAAAGGTACTGGTGGCTAATCGGGGCGAAATTGCGGTCCAGATTATCCGTGCGCTTCATGATATGAATATTAAAGCGGTGGCGGTTTATTCAACGGCTGATGCTGATAGTTTATTCGTAAAATTGGCCGATGAGTCAGTATGTATCGGTGGACCATTTCCAGACGAGTCATATCTCAATATGGCGGCAATTGTTGATGCAGCGGTATTAACCGGTTGTGATGCTTTGCACCCGGGGTATGGCTTTTTGTCTGAAAACGCTGATTTTGCCGAACTTTGTAATCAATGTGGCGTGAAGTTCATTGGACCAAGTGCCAAGGTCATTAACCTCATGGGTAACAAGGGGCATGCGAAAGAAGCCATGAAGAAGAGCGGGGTTCCAACGATTCCTGGTAGTGACGGCTTCATCGATTCCGTCGAGCAAGCTAAAAAAGTTGCTCATCAGATTGGTTATCCGGTTATGCTAAAAGCTGCTGCAGGTGGCGGAGGCAAAGGAATTCGGAAGGTTGCCGATGATGATGAACTTTTAAAGTCCTTTCAGGATACCAAGCGGGAAGCTAAGCTTTCGTTTGGAGACGATCGGTTGTACATGGAAAAAGACCTAAATGATGCCAAACACATCGAGATGCAGGTCATTGCTGATGAACATGGCGACATCGTCTATTTCCCAGAACGGGACTGCTCACTTCAACGTAATCATCAAAAGGTAATTGAGGAGAGTCCTTGTTCTGAGATTAACCCTGACAAACGAAAAGAACTTGGTCAGATTGTAGTAAACGCTACCAAGGGAATCCAATATACAAATACAGGTACATATGAATTCTTAATGGATCAAGATCATAACTTCTACTTTATGGAAATGAATACGCGACTGCAGGTTGAGTACACCATTACCGAAGAAGTAGCTGATGTTGAAATCATCAAGGCTCAAATTTTGGTTGCTGAAGGAGAAAAGTTACCCTTTACTCAATCAGATTGTGAAGTTAAGGGATATGCTCTTGAGTGTCGAATTGACGCTGAGGACCCTAGCAATAATTTTGCCCCATCGCCCGGTAAAATCACCAGCCTGCATCAAACTTACGGAACCAAGGGTGTCCGGGTTGATTCGGGAATTGGACAAAATGACGTCATTTCGCCGTACTATGACTCGATGATTGCCAAGATCATTGTTCATTTACCGACTAAGAAGCAAGCAGTACACAAAATGCGACGGGTTCTTAATGAATTTCACATTGAAGGAGTTAAAACCAACCGTGATTTCTTGATTGCACTGTTAGCGGACAAGCATTTCTTAGCTGGTGACTTTAACAATAATTATATTGAAAGTACGTTCTTAAAAGAATGGATGAAGAAACATGGCAAAAAATAATTTTGAGAATTTGAGTTCTGATGAACTATCCAGAAGAATGGATCAAATTCCTGAAGATATTTGGATAAAATGTCCATACTGTGGGACCACATTTTTTAAAAAGAAGTTGGGTAAGTACAAAGAGTGTCCGAATTGTGGTTATGCCTTCAGAATTGGGGCCAAAGAACGCATTGCAATGATGTGTGACGATTTTACCCCAATTAACACGGAGTTGAAGGCGTCGAAAAAATTTAAAGACGCTAAATACGTGGCTAAATTGAAAAAAGCACGGGAAGTAACCGGTATTAATGAAAGTGTCCTTTCGGGGATTGGAACCATTGACGGTACCAAGGTCGCAATTGCTGCCATGGACTGGCGGTTTGTGATGGCCAGTCTTGGAACGGCAACTGGTGAAATTCTGGCCCGTTTATTTGAAACGGCTACTAAAAAGAACCTACCAGTGATCGTCTTCACCGCATCGGGAGGAGCCCGAATGCAAGAAGGCATTCACTCTTTGATGCAGATGGCTAAGGTCTCTGAAGCCGTGGCTGAGCACAGTAAGGCCGGATTACTTTACATTAGTGTTTTAGGCGATCCAACTACTGGGGGCGTGACGGCCAGCTTTGCGATGCAGGGAGACATTTTGTTGTCAGAACCACACGCATTGATTGGTTTTGCGGGTCGTCGTGTGATTGAAAAGACGATTCAACAACGACCGCCCAAGGATTTCCAACGATCCGAAACATTACTTAAAAATGGTTTTCTTGATGACATAGTTAAACGTTCAGAATTAAAGCCAACTTTAAGTAAGCTACTAAAGTGGCATGAGGTAGGTGATCTTAATGGCTAAAAAAACTGCTTGGGACAAGGTCTTGGCTGCAAGAGCAGCCAAAAAAATCGGAGTCGATGATCTTATCAATGGAATTACTGATGATTTCATGGAGCTTCATGGAGATCGAGCCTATGGTGACGATCCGGCTGTTTATGGTGGAATTGGCACGATGGATAACATCCCCACTACGTTTGTGGGAATTAGAAAGGGTGCCGACCTGAACTCCAACATCGAACGGCACTTTGGTTCTGCGGAACCGGATGGTTATCGCAAGGCCCTGCGCTTGATGAAACAAGCCGAAAAGTTTAACCGCCCCATCGTCACGTTGATTAACACTCCAGGGGCTTATCCCGGAGTCGATGCTGAGTATCACGGAATTGGTTATACGATTGCTCAACTGATTTTACAGGGGATGCAACTAACCGTTCCCTATATCAGTGTCATCGTCGGTGAAGGTGGCAGTGGTGGTGCGCTAGCCCTGGCCGTGGGTGATTGCGTCTGGGCCTTTGAAGATAGTATCTATTCGGTGCTTTCCCCCGAAGGCTACGCCACCATCTTGTGGAAAGATCCCAGTCGAATGAAGGAAGCCGCTTCGGTCATGAAATTAACTCCTGATGAATTACTATCGGAGGGAATTATTGATCGAATTATTCCTGAAGCTAATACCGTCGACGGCTTTGAACGGTTTCGGAACGATTTAGTTAAAAAAATCAGGGAACTAAATGCGCTTTCCAAAGATGATTTGGTTTCAAAGCGACTTGCCCGTTACCGAAATTTTTAAGTAGGAAATTAATTTTTTGATATAATAGTGTAAATTTGATATTTGGTTCTAGGAGGATTTTGAAAATGGCAGATTTATTAAAAGGAAAAAAAGTTGTTGTGATGGGTGTGGCGAATAAAAAAAGTATCGCCTGGGGTTGTGCTCAAGCCATCAAGTCACTAGGTGCTCAAGTTATTTTAACTTACCAAAATGATCGTTTGAAAAAGAGTATTGAAAAAACGATTGGTGATGAAGAATTCCCATTGGTTGAATGTGACGTTGCTGAAGATGCTAACGTGCAAAAGGCTTTTGACGAGATCCATGATCGTTTTGGTAACATTGATGGTGTCATCCATGCCATTGCGTTTGCCGACAAGGAAACCCTCCAAAACGGTGTGATTAACACCAAGAAAGACGGTTATAACTTGGCTGAGGACATTAGTTCTTACTCATTTATCTCAGTAACCCGTTACGCAAGCAAGATCATGAACAAGCCAGGTAGTATCTTGACACTAACCTACATGGGCTCTACTCGTGCTATTCCTGACTACAACATGATGGGGATTGCTAAGGCCTCCCTTGAATCCACCATGCGTTATCTAGCTGCTGAACTTGGAAAAGACCAAATTCGTGTTAATGCGATTTCTGCTGGAGCAGTTAAGACTTTAGCAGTTACTGGCATTAAGGGTCATCGTGATCTTTTGAAGATGTCACAATCATTCACCGTTGACGGTGAAAGTGTTACAACTGACCAAATTGGAAACGTTGCTGCTTTCTTAGTTAGTGATTTATCCACCGGAGTTACTGGTGACATTATCTACGTTGACAAGGGTGTTCACTTACTTGCCTAACAAAAATTAAATTAAAACGTTAAATATCTCATAACCAAAATTGGTTATGAGATATTTTTTTGTTTTTGCGAGTGGTGAATTGAGCATGATTACACATTAAAACAAGTGTAACCAGACGTTCATCAGCTTTAGATCATTGGTGTGACAAGTTTTTACCTCACAATCATCACGATCTGGTTGGGTTTTGATTGCTAAATATGGGAATTTTGTTGAATATGAGTACATGGTAATTATGCGAAGTGCCATATTTGAATCAAAATAGTTTAGTAGAGGTGAATAATTTGAGTTTAATGAACGCAAAAGAAATCATGGATCTCATCCCGAACCGTTATCCAATCTTATTTATTGATCGGGTCGATGCGATGGATCCAGGTAAGTCAATCACGGCTACCAAGAATGTCACAATTAACGAAAATTATTTCCAAGGACATTTTCCTGGTAATCCAGTTATGCCCGGCGTTTTAATTATTGAATCAATGGCCCAGGTGGCTTCGATCTTAATTTTGAAGTCGCCACAATTTGAAAATAAGACGGTTTATATGGGCAGTATTAGAAATGCCAAGTTTCGAAAAATGGTTGAACCCGGAGATGTTCTGCGCTTTGAAGTCAAAATTGACAAAGTTAGAGGAAGTGCTGGGTCGGTTTCATGTGTGGCCTACGTTGGTGATAAAAAAGCATGTGAGGCTCAACTAACCTTCATTGTCAGTGCAAAAGAAAGAGAAGAGTAAGCGAGTATAGGAGTCGCAAATGGGAAGTTTTTCAATCTTAGAGACGGCAAGATCAACCCCTGAGCGGATCGTAACGAATCAAGATTTGACTAAAGTGATGGACACTTCCGATGAGTGGATTAAGCGCCGGACTGGAATTAGTGAACGTCACATTTCTCAAGCTGAGACCAATACGTCCATGTGTGCAGATGTGGCCTCTCAACTAGTTAGTAAGGCAAACGTTTCCGCAGATGACATTGATTTTATCATCGTGGCTACCATGTCATCTGACTACCAGACGCCATCAGCTGCGGCAGCGGTTCAGGGACTACTTCATGCTAAAAATGCGATTGCGTTTGATATCAATGCGGCTTGTTCCGGATTTGCGTACGGTATTTACGTTTTAAACTCGTTACTTAGTAATCGACCCAATTCCAAAGGAATTCTGATTGGTGGCGAGCAACTTAGTAAATACATTGACTGGTCCGACCGGTCAACGGCGGTGCTGTTTGGTGATGGAGCAGCCGGAATCTTAGTTGCAAATGATGGTAGTCGTTCTGAGGTGTTAGCTAGTAATCTTGAAACGGTTGGGGAACTTGGCGGGTCTCTAACAGCTGGGCATTTAGCGGATGATAAGCATCGTCCATACTTTAAGATGGATGGTCACGAAGTCTATCGCTTTGCCACCCAAAGGGTTCCACGATCCATTCGTTCAGCCATTGCTGATACCAACATTGAGTTAGATGATGTGAAGTACTTTATTGTTCATCAGGCTAACGAACGAATCATTAAAAGTATTGCTAATAAACTTGATTTACCGATGGAAAAGTTCCCGGTGAACATCAATAAATATGGCAATACGGCCGCTGCTAGTGAACCACTGCTTCTTAGTGAGTTGGTGGATTCCAAGCAAGTTAAACGCGGTGATAATCTTGTTTTAACCGGATTCGGTGGTGGCTTAACCATCGGAACCGTTGTAATTCGATACTAAAATACAAAAAATTATGGAGTGATATATTATGGCAGACCAAAACGAAATTTTTAACAAAATCAAAGACTTAATTGCAAAACAAACTGATGTACCTGCAACAGACATCAAAATGGATACAAACCTTAAGGAAGATGTTGATATTGATAGCCTTGACTTCTTTGAAGTGGTTGATGGACTTGAAAATGAATACGACATCGAAATTGAAAGTGATGAAGACATCAGTACGGTTGCTCAATTAGTTGATTACATCCAAAAGAAAATTGCAGAAAAAGATAAATAATCTAATTCACTATTTACTTGAACAGGAGGGAATCATTTGAGTAATCGAGTCGTTGTAACAGGAATGGGAGCCGTTACTCCCATTGGAAATGATGCCAATGCTTTTGCCCACAACTTATTTAATTCTAAGGTTGGAATTGCGCCAATCACTAAATTTGATGCTAGTGACACTGGCGTTACTGTGGCTGCTGAAGTTAAGGATTTTGATCCAGGCCAACGCTTAGATAAGCGGGACTACAAACGGATTGATCTTTTTTCTCAGTACGCCTTATATAGTGCCAAGGAAGCAATGGATCAGGCCGGCTTAAAAAAGGGTGACTATGATCCAGAAGACTTAGGGGTTATGTATGGAAATGGAATTGGCGGTTTAACCACCATTGAAAGTGACATTATCAAAATGCATGATAAGGGTCCTAAGCGAGTCTCACCACTGTTTGTTCCCAAAGCAATTGCCAACATGGCCTCCGGAAATGTTTCCATTTATTTTGATGCTGAAAACACCTCCCAGACCATCGTAACGGCTTGTGCTTCCGCCAACAATGCAATCGGAAATGCCTTTGAATTAATCAAGCAAGGAAAGGCCAAAATGATGATTGCAGGTGGGACAGAAGCTGCCATTACCGAGATTGGGATTGCCGGCTTTGCCAAGTTAACCGCACTTTCAACTGCCAAAAGGGTCGAAGATGCTTCCATGCCATTCGATGAAAACCGAAATGGATTTGTCATGGGTGAAGGTGCTGGGACACTAATCCTTGAAGATTACGATCATGCCAAAGCACGTGGTGCCAACATTTTGGCCGAAGTAGTTGGATACGGTGCTACTAGTGATGCCTACCATATGACTGCTCCTAATCCATCTGGAAAGGGTGCCATTAAGGCCATGCAAGAGGCCCTTGATGAAGGCAATATTAAGACGAGCGAGTTAGATTACGTGAACGCTCATGGGACCAGTACGCACGCCAACGATGTTGCTGAAGCAGGCGCAATTGAAAAGTTGTTTAATGATAACGATCACGTCAAGGTTAGTTCCATTAAAGGAATGGTTGGACACTCCTTGGGAGCTGCTGGTGGACTAGAAGCGGTCGCCCTTGTGGCTGCCCTTCAAAATGACCAAATGCCAGTGAACGTTGGGATGAAACATAAGGATCCTGAGATTCACGTTGATTTGGTTGATGAAAACAACAAAAAGGCGCCTGTAAATACTGCCATTAGCAATGCATTTGGCTTTGGTGGTCACAATGCGGTAATTGCGATGAAGAAGTGGAATGAAGATTAGTGAATGAACGAGAAATTGAAAAATTAATTGATAAATTTGAAAAGTCAAACTTACAGGAGATCAGGGTTAATGACGATAATGGAGAAGTTTACTTCTCCAAAATTCCTGATCACGGTAATTTGAAACCGACGAGCGAGCATCAAGAAGAGACTGCCAAACCAACGGCAATCAAAGCCTCAAAAACGGATGCGACCACGACGTCGGATAATTACCAGTTAAAGGCTCCAATGGTTGGGATCTTGTACTATGCTCCAAGTCCTGAAAAGGATGATTTCAAAAAGGATGGAGATCACGTTAAGAAGGGTGAAACCGTCTGTGTGATTGAAGCGATGAAGCTAGTTAACGAAGTAAAAAGTCCCGTTAGTGGAACCATCATAAAACGAATTCCAAAGAGCGGCTCAATGGTTGAGTACAACGAACCAATTTTTGAAATTCAGGAAGACTAAGAATATCAATGCACGTTAGTTTTGAAGGGTGATTTAATGTTTAAAAAAGTGCTGGTGGCGAACCGCGGCGAAGTCGCAGTTCAGATTATCCGTGCACTTCACGAAATGAACATCAAGGCCGTGGCGGTTTATTCAACCGCCGATGCCGATAGTTTATTTGTAAAATTAGCTGATGAATCCGTATGTATTGGTGGACCGTTTCCAGATGAGTCATACTTAAACATGGCAGCCATCATTGATTCCGCGGTTCTTTGCGGATGTGATGCCCTCCATCCTGGGTATGGCTTTTTGTCTGAAAACGCTGATTTTGCAGAATTATGTGAACAGTGCGGAATTAAATTTATTGGACCAAGCGCCAAAGTGATCAACTTGATGGGAAATAAGGGGAATGCGAAGGAAGCCATGCGACAAAATGGAGTTCCAACGATTCCTGGAAGTGACGGTTTTGTTGATACTTATAAGCAAGCCAAAGAGGTTGCTAAAGAGACGGGTTATCCGGTCATGTTAAAAGCTGCTGCTGGTGGCGGTGGTAAAGGAATCCGAAAGGTTTTAAATGAAGCCGAGCTAAGAAAAGCCTTTACCGACACTAAACGTGAGGCCAAACTCTCATTTGGGGATGACCGGCTTTACATGGAAAAAGATTTAAGTGATGCTAAGCACATCGAGATGCAGATCATTGCCGATGAGCATGGGCACGTGGTTTACTTTCCAGAACGGGACTGTTCCATGCAGCGTAATCATCAAAAGGTGATTGAGGAAAGTCCCTGTTCCCAGATTACCGAACAGAAGCGACAGGAACTGGGCCAGATTGTGGTCAAAGCTGCTAAGGGAATTGGCTATACCAATACTGGAACCTTTGAGTTCTTAATGGATCAGGATCACAACTTTTACTTCATGGAAATGAATACGCGTCTGCAGGTTGAATACACTATTACTGAAGAAGTCACTGGGGTCGAAATTATCAAAGCACAAATTATGGTGGCTCAGGGACAAGAACTACCATTTACCCAAGCCGACTGTGCCGTAAAGGGTTACTCAATTGAGTGCCGTATCAACGCTGAAGATCCTAGTAACAACTTCACCCCATCGCCAGGAAAGCTTGAGCAAATGAAGTTTCCCGATGAATCGGACTCCATCCGGATTGATTCCGGGGTGGAAGCAGGTGATATGATTTCACCTTACTATGATTCAATGATTGCTAAAATCATCGTTCATAAACCCACTAAGCGTGAAGCCGTTAGTGAAATGAAACGGATTTTGACTAATTTTGTGGTGGAAGGTGTAACAACGAACCGGGACTTCTTAATCGATTTGATTTCTGATCGCCACTTTCTTGCGGGTGATTTTAATAATAATTACATTGAGAGTACGTTCTTAAAAGAATGGATGAAACAGTATGACAAACAAACAGTTTGAAAAGATTAGTCCAGCGAAATTAAATGAGCGAATGGATCAAATTCCTGATCACATCTGGGTTCAATGCCCAATTTGTAAGAAGAGTTTTTACAAAAAGGATCTAGGAAAATTCAAAGAGTGTCCGAACTGTCATTATGCTTTTCGAATTGGCGCTAAGGAACGGATTCAACTGATGTTGGATGAGTTTGAACCAATCAATACTGATTTGAAGGCTTCAAAGAAATTTAATGACGCTCAGTACGTAGCTAAATTGAAGAAGGCTCGTGAGGTTACTGGAATTAATGAAAGTGTGTTATCGGGGATTGGAACCCTTGATGGAATGCAAGTAGCTGTGGCAGCGATGGACTGGCGGTTTGTGATGGCCAGTCTTGGAACGGCAACCGGTGAAATTCTGGCCCGTTTATTTGAGACCGCTACGGAAAAGAAATTACCAGTGATTGTCTTCACCGCATCGGGAGGCGCCCGAATGCAAGAGGGCATTCATTCCTTGATGCAGATGGCTAAGGTTTCTGAAGCCGTGGCTGAACACAGTAAGGCCGGTCTACTTTATGTGAGTGTCCCTTGTGATCCAACTACTGGAGGCGTAACGGCTAGTTTTGCGATGCAGGGAGACGTTATTTTGTCGGAACCGCACGCATTGATTGGTTTTGCGGGGCGCCGTGTGATTGAAAAGACGATTCAACAACGCCCGCCCAAGGATTTTCAGCGATCCGAAACTCTTCTTAAGAACGGGTTCTTGGATGCCGTGGTAAGGCGTCGTGACATGAAGACAACCCTGACAAAAATTCTTAGGTGGCATCAGGTAGGTGATAATAATGAGTAAACCAACTGCATGGGATAAAGTTGTTAACGCAAGAGCTGCTGGTAAAATCGGAGTTGATGATCTCATTAATGGAATTACTGATGACTTCATGGAACTTCATGGAGATCGAGCCTACGGTGACGATCCGGCTGTTTATGGTGGAATTGGGACGATGGATGATATCCCCACTACGTTTGTAGGGATCAGAAAGGGTGCTGACCTGAACTCCAACATCGAACGGCACTTTGGTTCTGCGGAACCAGATGGTTATCGCAAGGCGCTGCGCTTGATGAAACAAGCCGAAAAGTTTAACCGCCCCATCGTCACATTGATCAACACCCCAGGGGCTTATCCCGGAGTCGATGCTGAATACCATGGAATTGGGTATGCGATTGCCCAGTTGATCTTACAGGGGATGCAACTAACCGTTCCTTATATCAGTGTCATCGTCGGTGAAGGTGGCAGTGGTGGTGCGCTAGCCCTGGCAGTAGGTGATTGCGTCTGGGCCTTTGAAGATAGTATCTATTCGGTGCTTTCTCCGGAGGGATACGCCACCATCTTGTGGAAAGATCCCAGTCGGATGAAGGAAGCCGCTTCGGTCATGAAGTTGACCCCAGATGATCTTTTGAAGGAGGGTATCATCGACCGGATCATTCCTGAAGTGAATACCGCCGACGGCTTTGAACGGTTTCGTGGTGATTTGGTAAAGAAAATCAAAGAACTGAATGCAATGTCAAAGGATGAGATGCTTCAGAAACGATTGGCCCGATACCGTAATTTTTAGTAAATGACCGAAACGAGTGAGAGTGTTACTATTGTACCTGTTGAAAATAGTGAGACTCTTATTTTGTCTCTTATTGATGATTTTTAATAAAACGAAAAATGGAGAATTACATGATTAAATTTTTAAGTGATTCGATAACTACGAAGGCATTTCAACCTTACTACCAAGAACTAGGGATTATCGACCAACCAAAGAAACAACAAACTTTGGTGGGACGAGTCCTGTTAGCCAATTTGGTGGGAATGCCCGTTAAAGACGCCATTAAAAACGTTGACATTGATTTCGGTCACTACGGGAAACCATACTTTGTACCAAATGGTTATCATTTCAACATTGCCCATTCCCATGATGCTGTTTTAGTCGCCATTGCCGATCATCCCATTGGGGTTGATTTAGAGCAGATTCGTCCCTACGATTACACCAGAATTACCAGAGCCTTTACGCCTGATGAACTGGAATATCTCAAGAATTTAAAGGGAAAACGGCAGGGAGAACAGGCATTACGTTTGTGGACCATTAAGGAAGCGGTTTTGAAGTTGCAAGGAGTTGGCTTGATTGGAAAGCCTAAGACCGTCGTGACCACGCTTCCTCACATGGAAAGTGCGAGAAGAAATGATGATTTGTATCAGATTAACTTTTTAGACGTAGGCTGGAAGTACATTGGGACACTAGCAATTCAAGTGGAGAATGAGAATGAACGATAAGTTGAACGCACGGGTGATTCACAGTCTGATTAGTTTTCCCATCGATCAAATTGAGGTCTATGATCAGTTACCCTCGACCAACGAAGAGGCTCAGACTGAGGTGTGGCAAAGACCCGGAATGATCATTGCCAACGAACAAACCAAGGGGAAGGGCCAAAATGGTCACCATTTTTACTCGCCCGCTGATAATGGCGTTTATTTTACGGTGATTTTTCCGGCCAAAAACGAATTCGTTCAAAATCCGGGGATCCTGACCCTTGGGATTGGTGTCGCAGTGACACAAGCCATTAACCAAGTTTACGGAATCGATTCCCAGTTAAAGTGGGTAAACGATATCTATTATGATGATAGTAAGGTTGGAGGGATTCTGACCGAAATCCAGAGTAACGAAAATAACCAACCAGAAAACTTCATCATGGGAATTGGTCTGGATATCGGCATCATGCCATTTTCACGTAATGAGGATCAAATGGTGGGCAGCTTGAATGTTATTCCGCCGTTACAACGTAATCAGGTCATTGCGGCTATATACAATCATCTGTATGCTATTTACTATGAGTGGACTGCTGATCAAATCATAGTGGAGTACGTTAAACATTTAATGTGGCTTAACGATTGGGTCTCACTGATCAATCAGGGCCGTGAAATGTCTGGTCAATTAGTTGGAATCAACGATGAGGGGCATTTACTGTTAAAGACACCCGATGATCAAATGATGAGCTTAGATCCAAATGAAACCCAAAATATTAGAAAAAAGGAGTCTGACAGTTAGTGACAGATTCCTTTTTTCTATTGATTAAATGAAAACGTATGCTAAAATTAGCAGCAAGTTTAGGAGGTAGTAATATGGTTAAGTTAAACGAAATGAGAGACTACGTTAATCAAAAGCAACTTGATGTGGCTTACATCAGTAACTTTGAAGACATCAAGTATTTCACGGGCTTTGGCAGTGATCCTGTTGAACGGGTTTTGGCACTCTTTATTTTTCCTGATGCCGAACCATTCTTGTTTGCACCAGAGCTAGAGGTCGAAGCCATCAAGGAATCAGGCTGGAAGTATCCGGTTTATGGTTACCTTGATCACGAGGATCCCTTTAAATTAATCGCTAAACATATTCGGGACGTTAATCCAGATCCCAAGCGCTTTGGGATTGAAGACGATAACTTGGTTATTAGCCGTTACCAGCAGTTACAAGCAGAGTTTCCGAAGGCTGATTTTAAGACCAACGTTGCTCCTAAAGTGAACGAGTTACGTGTGATTAAGACCCCTTACGAGATTGAACAACTGGATGCAGCTGGCAAGGAAGCAGACTTTGCCTTTAAGGTGGGCTTTGAAGCCGCTAAGGCTGGCAAGACCGAAGCCGAAGTTGAGTACCAAGAAAAGATTCGTGGTGTGATGAATATGAGCTTTGATACTCTGGTTCAGACCGGTCCTCATGCTGCGGAACCACACGGGGCAACTGACATGAATCAGATTAAAAATAATAACTTATTACTGTTTGATCTTGGAACGGTCCACAACGGATACATTTCGGATGCTTCTAGGACGGTAGCGGTTGGTGATAAAATTCCAGCAAAACAAAAAGAAATTTACGACGTTGTGTTAGAAGCCCAACTAGCGGCTCAATCGGCTGCCAAACCAGGAATTCGAGCTGAGGAACTGGACGCGATTGCTAGAAATATCATTGATAAAGCTGGTTATGGTAAGTACTTCATTCACAGACTTGGTCATGGAATGGGAATGAGCGAACACGAATTTCCTTCCATCATGGAGGGCAACCAGATGGTCTTGAAAGAGGGCATGTGCTTCTCCATTGAACCTGGAATCTACATCCCCGGAGTGGCCGGAGTTCGGATTGAAGACTGCATTCATTTAACGAAAGACGGTAACGAACCATTTACGCATACTTCCAAAGAATTACGGTACGTATAAGAGAATATAAAAAGACCTTGGATTGAATTATCCAAGGTCTTATTTTTTTACATTTGATGAGTTTGCTCACGTTTGGGACCAGTTGAAAAGGTGACAAGGGGAATTCCGACAAGTTCTGAGACACGATCAAGAAACTTTTGAGCGTTCTCTGGGAGTTTGTCGTAAGTATCACAGTCCGTGATGTCTTCATTCCATCCTGGCAGGGTTTCATAAACCGGCTTGCACTTATCGAGAGTGTCGAGGTTAGCGGGATAATAGGTAATTTTTTTACCGTTTAATTCGTATGCGGTACAAATCTTAATTTCCTTAAGTCCATCAAGAACATCTAAACAGTTGAGGGCTAAGTGGGTTAGACCTGAGACTCGACGGGCGTGACGTAGTGCCACGCTATCAAACCAGCCAATCCGACGGGGACGTTTGGTAACGACTCCGTATTCATGAGCGGTCTCACGGATGTGATCGCCGGTGGCGTCTAAGAGTTCAGTTGGAAAGGGTCCCTCACCAACTCGAGAAGTATAGGCCTTACAAGTTCCGATGACACGATCAATTTTACTTGGACCAATTCCTGCACCAACGGCAGCTCCACCTGCGACTGGATTAGATGAAGTCACGTATGGATAAGTCCCATGATCGACGTCTAACATGATCCCCTGAGCTCCTTCAAATAAGACGTTCTTGTGGTTATCAATTTCATCGTTTAAAAGGACCGAAGTTTCTGTCACGTACGGTTTAAGTTGTTTTCCAAGTTGAACGTATTCGTCATAGATCTCGTCAAAGTTCAGTGGAGCGTGATCGTATAACTTCACTAGGAGTTCGTTCTTTTCCGACAAAACATCCTTAAGACGATGCTTAAACGTTACCGGATCGATTAGATCAGCCACGCGAATTCCGACCCTAGCGACTTTATCCATGTAAGCTGGTCCGATTCCCTTCTGGGTGGTTCCAATCTTATGATTTTTGTGTTCCTCTTGTAGTTTGTCGAAGAGGGGATGATAAGGCATAATTACTTGTGCACGAGATGAGACCCGTAAGTTGTCGGTTGAAACGCCATGTTCATTAAGATAGTCAACTTCCTTAAAGAGTGACTTCGGGTTTAAAACAACTCCATTTCCAATTACGGCCAACTTATCTGGATAGAAGATTCCGGATGGAACTAGTTGAACGTGAAAATTTTGATTGTTAAAAACGATGGTATGACCAGCGTTGTCACCACCCTGATATCTGGCAATGATATCCGCATCGGCGCTTAGGGTATCAACAATCTTCCCTTTTCCTTCGTCGCCCCATTGACTACCAACCACAACTGTTACAGACATATATAGCACCTCGTAAATGAATTTTTTGACCAAGAACAGTTTACCAATCGGATTTAGAAAAATCAAGAACATTCCTAATATTGTCAAAAATAATGTTCGGGTTTTACGAACGATTAGAAATGGCTTAAAATGATTTTGGGGTTTATTTGACTGAAAAGAAAACGTTATGTAAGATTATCGTGTAATTACAATGAGGTGAATGAAATGATTGATCGTTATACGCGAGCACCAATGAAACAGATCTGGAGTAAACAGAACCAGTATCAGACTTGGCTGGAAGTGGAGATTGCTATTGATGAAGCTTGGAGTAAGCTAGGCAAGATCCCTGAGGCCGACGTCACCGCCATTAAAAAGAATGCTACTTTTGACGTTGATCGAATTGCACAGATTGAGGCCGAAACTCATCACGATGTGGTGGCCTTTACTCGAGATGTCTCCGAATCGCTTGGGCCTGAGAAAAAGTGGATTCATTATGGGGTTACCAGTACCGATGTTGTTGATACTGCCCAAGGGCTTCGTTTAAAACAGGCTGATAAGGTAATCAGACAAGACATTTTGACATTGATGGATACCATTAAGGCCAAGGCGTTAAAATACAAGGACACCGTTGAAATTGGTCGAACTCATGGAGTTCAGGCGGAACCAATGACGTTCGGTTTAAAGATGGCCCGCTGGTATTCAGAAATGAAACGAAATTTGAAACGATTTAATGAAGCTTCTGACGGAGTGGAAGCCGGAAAGATTTCCGGAGCAGTTGGTACTTTTGCTAACATTGATCCGCAGGTAGAAGCCTATGTGTGCAATAAATTAGGACTTCGGGCACAAGAGATCACTAGTCAGGTGTTGCCCCGTGATTTACACGCGGAGTATATTTCAACCTTGGCACTAATTGCTACCAGCTTGGAGAACTTTGCCACGGAAATTCGGGGACTCCAACGTTCTGAAATTCATGAAGTTGAAGAACACTTTAATCCTGGTCAAAAAGGATCATCGGCGATGCCGCACAAACGGAATCCAATTGGTTCCGAAAACATTTGTGGACTGGCCAGAACGATGCGTGGCTTAATTACAACGGCCTACGAAAACGTGTCATTGTGGCATGAACGTGACATTTCTCACTCATCAGCCGAGCGGATCATTTTGCCGGAGAGTACCACGCTTTTAGATTATATGTTGCACCGTTTCAACAATATTCTTTCTAATCTAGATGTTTTTCCTGAGCGGATGAAAGAGAACATGAAGTTGACTTATGGCTTGATCTACAGTCAACGAGTAATGTTGAAGTTGATTGATAGTGGCATGAGTAGGGAAGCTGCTTATGACCTAGTACAACCACTTACCGCTCAGTCATGGGAGAATCATGAGTCATTTGAAAAGTTAGTTAAAGATAATAAGCAAATTAGTGAGCGTTTATCCGATCAAGAAATTAATGATGCGTTTGATTATCATTACCATCTGCGTCATGTCGATGACATCTTCAAGCGGGTTGGACTTGAATAATAATCTTTGTTCACTTTTTGATTGCTTTTATTAATCATCCATTATATCATTAGCATGAATTATATAATTCTGGGGTGCCGTATGGCTGAGATAATACCCATTGAACCTGATCAGGTTAAGACCTGCGAAGGGATCCGACTACACTATAAGTGTCATTTTAATCATGTGTTGAAGTTCCCGGAGGAGATCCTGGAACTTTTTTTGTTGGAGGAGATAACATGAAAGTATTAAGAGAATGGCATTTAAAGGACATCATTTTAGTAACGTTAATTGGAGCTTTTTGTGGGGTAATCTTCTGGGGAACCTCGTTTCTGTACAACTTGTTGGCCGCAGCTTTGACCCCGTTTGGCTTGCAGCCATTTGCCAACGAAGCCACCTTTGGCTTGTACACACTAGCTGGCCCACTAGCGGCTTTTATCATTAGACTTCCCTTTTCAGCCACCCTTGGTGAATTCTTGGGAGCGTTTGTTGAAATGATTTTAGGAAGTCAGTGGGGAGTGGCTGATTTACTCTCTGGTCTAATTCAGGGACTATCTTCAGAGCTAGGATTTGCTGTATTAGGTTATAAACATTATAATTGGTTAGGAATCATAAGTACGACGATTACCACCACGGTAATTACGTTTGCTTGGGACATGATCAAGAGTGGTTACGCTAACTATCACATTGGTTTCTTGCTGCTCTTATTCCTTACTCGTCTTGTGTCAGTCTTCTTATTTAGCGGAGTGTTGACATACTTAATCAGTCGATTACTCGAGAAGAGTCAGGTCCTAAGTCGATAGGTCGTACCCAATACTAACTAGGGGATGACAGAATGTCTGATTATCGAATTGAAAGTGACACACTCGGAAACGTGAAGGTGCCAAAGAATGCCTTATGGGGAGCTCAGACAGAACGCAGCCGCCATAATTTCCCAGTCGGTCCCAAAATGCCGGTTCTGGTGATTCGAGCACTTATCAACATTAAAGCCAGTGCGGCTGAAGTTAGCGTTCAACAAAAGACGATTGAGAAACAAAAGGGTGCCTTGATTGAGAAATCCGCAGCTAGGCTACTCGAATTGTCTGATGAACAGCTCATGCAAAATTTTCCGTTACACATTTATCAAACTGGATCAGGAACTCAGACAAATATGAACGTCAATGAAGTCATTGCCCATGTTGCAAAACAGATTGATCCAGACGTTGAGATTTTGCCAAATGATGATGTAAATCATTCACAAAGTTCTAATGATACGTTTCCAACCGCGATGAACATTGCGAGTTTGGTTGCCATTAACCAGTTATTGCCAGAATTACAGCACTTAATTAAGGTGATGCAACGTCTCCAGAGGAAGTACTGGGATGTGGTGAAGATTGGTCGCACTCACTTACAGGATGCGACCCCCATGACGTTTGGTCAGGAAGTATCTGGATGGGCTAGCACCATTCAACACGACCTCCAATTTGTGGCTGACAATTCTAAATCATTGTTGGGATTGCCGATTGGTGGCACAGCAGTTGGCACCGGACTAAATACCGCTCAAAATTTTGATGTTGAAATGGTTAAGAACCTAGGGGACAAGTATCACGAACCGTTTGAAGTAGAAAATAAGTTTTACGGTTTGGCATCTCACTCGGCCCTTACGATGACACACGGAGCGGTTAGAACCCTTGCTACTGACTTAATGAAAATTGCTAATGACATTAAATTCTTGGCAAGTGGCCCGCGAGCTGGCTATGGCGAAATTACCATTCCAGCCAACGAACCCGGATCATCAATTATGCCGGGAAAAGTAAATCCAACTCAAGGAGAAGCCATGGACATGGTAGTGGCTCGCATCATGGGGAATGATACTACGATTGAAATGGCTAATACCCAAGGAAACTTTGAGATGAACGTTTATAAGCCTATCATTATTGAGTGTTTTCTCGATTCCGTTCAGTCGTTAACTGGCATCTTGAGTCATTTTACGGACCTGATGGTTGATGGAATTGAAGTAAACCAAGATCGAATGGAAGAATTAGTTCATAATTCGCTTATGACGGTGACCGCCTTATCACCACACATTGGATATCACCGAGCCGCTGAGATTGCCCAAGCGGCTTTGAACGGAAAGACCGACCTTAGACAGGCTGCCGTTGAGTCGGGATACGTTACTGGATTCGACTTTGATAAGTGGGTTAAACCTCTTGAAATGACGAATCATAATCGTAAACAATAGGGAAATGAAAAAAGCCAAAGATTAACATTTAGTTAATCTCTGGCTTTTAGTTATTTAATTATTTTTTCGAATCATCGTTTTGGTTGTTTTGATCCTTAGAACCCTGATCAGAATTATTTTTAGGCTGACCAGTTGATTGGGGATCAACATTACCATTCTTGCTTCGCTTCATCATTTCGGCCATCAACATTCTGTATTGAGTACGGTATGCATTGTAAGCCTTCTGAGAGTCCTCCATGTTGGTCTGAGCGTCGTGAAGTCTAGTTCCTAGTTGTTGGTTAGTGTAACCGGATAAGTTCATCTGAACGTTCAGAGTGGCGTTATAAGCATGGGTCAAATAATGATACCCAGATAACGTTGCTTTGGAAATGGTACTTGCAGCATGTTTAACCGTTGGTTGTTCACTGAAGTCGTCGATTCCATTAACAATTGGATCACTGATGTGCTTGTTCCAGTAAGCGATTAATGGACCAGCAAAGAATGCCACAATAATTGATGCAAATCCAACGGGACCACCTGCAAGGACAGCGGCAATTAAGAATAAGATATCTTGAATTACACGAGCGGTCTTATACTTAATGTGGAGTCGTGATGAAACAATTGGAGCAATCGCATCGTACGGTGCAACCCCTAGGTTAGGCGCCATGTAGATGGAACTACCAGCGGTAAATAGAATTAATCCAAGGAAAGCATTAGCAACGATTACGAAGAAATTAATGCCCTCTGGGAAAATCTGTTGATAAAATTGGGTGAAGATTTGGATCTCGAATCCAACTAAGACCATGTTCATGATGGTTCCAATTCCGATCATGTGACGGTCAAGGAACAGGACAAACACGAAGATTACTAAGTTGGCTAGTAATTGATACAAACCAAGTGACATATGTAGGTGGTTTGACATCCCAATATTAACGGCCGTAAATGGATCAAGTCCTAAAATTTTACTTGATCGAAGTAGGGTAGCACCAAGTGATAACATGGTGATCCCAACAAATGACATTAAAACTTTAAGTAATATGTTAAATGTCTTACCGTACCACGTCATTTTTGGTGCGGCGGAATTAGCTGACGGATTAGAATTACTCATTGAATTAGACTTCCTTCTTAAAATTGTTATTAATATTATAACTTATTGATGAAACAATTGTAAGGGTAACGACTGCCAGGAAGCCATTTTACGTGGTGAAATTTGCGATAGATGACTAATTTCCAATTATGTATTATAATGCTTGGTAACTTAAACTAATCATTTAAGTTGATTTTGTAAATCGGAGGGATTGCTTATGAATATTAAAGTATTAAACAAGCAAAGCGCTCAGCCAGTTAAAGAATGGCAACAGCGCGAAAATAACCTTTTTCGAGTTCATCAATTAATGCATAATAAAAAACTTCAATTGAGTAAATCAGCGCAGGCGATGATTTCGCCCGTCTTAAAACCGTTAACTTAGAGAATCTTAATAATTTAATTGCAAGACATCACGATTTCAACTAAAATGCATTTGTCTAGGAAGTGAGTATAATGGCTGATTCAGATTTGAAACAACAAGTCGAAGATTTAACGGCTCGTAATAAAGAGCTTCACAGTAAGATTCAAGCTTTGACGAATGATACTGACATTTCTGATAAGAGCACTAATGAGTTGAAATCCCAAGTAATCCAATTTCAAGACGAACTAAAAAACGCTCAAGATCGGGCGACTCAGTATGAAGATAAATATAATAAAATGAGTACTGAATACATGGAATTATCCAATCAGTACCGTGAATTGCAGACGCAACTTGATTCATTAAAAAATAAATAAGTGTGAGGAAGTTTTCTTCACGCTTATTTATTTATTGTGACAAGCTTTAAAATGTTAATAGTGAATGGTGAAATTATGTCAAAAAAAGAAACAGCCAAAAAAAGAATAATTGATGGGATGTTTGAGATGCTTCAGACAAAGTCCTATCAAGAGATTACGGTCAAGGACGTCTCCAAACACGTTGGGGTTTCCCGTATGACATTTTATCGTAACTTTCACACCAAAGAAGATGTCATCGTAGGTCAATTTCAAGAAACCTTTACCACCTTTATTAATCGGCTCCTAGCTCAAAAGATCTCGAATTTTAATGGGCTAGCAACGACCTTTTTTACGATTATTAAGGAAAATAAGCCAATGATGGATGCCATCGTTGATAATGACTTGTCTTATTTACTGTTGAAGGTCTTGAAAAAATACATTACCAATCTAGTTGACGATGACATTCTAGAATTACGTGCTAATTCGTCAAAGATGCTAATTGCGATGATATCTGGTGGTTTAACGGAAGTGCTATTAACGTGGACCGAAGATGGGATGGAAGAACCCGTTGAGGAGCTGGTCATCTTTGCGTCGAAGTATTTGAACTTCAAGGTTAATTAAGCTTCATTAATGTTTTAATTTAAAAATATGTATAAAAAAAGAGCTCAGCGCTTACTGAGTTCTTTTTGTTTGGCTAAAACTAGTCCATTGGAGTAACGTTAGCAGCTTGGGGACCACGGTCTCCCTCTTCAACGTCCAAAGTAACCTTTTCGCCTTCGTCAAGGGTCTTGAAACCATCCTTGTTGATAGCTGAGTAATGTACGAATACATCACCATCATCAGTAGTAATAAAACCATAACCCTTGTCAGCATTAAACCATTTAACAGTACCTTGTTTCATAATATGAAACCTCCTAGCGCATAGCGCAATAAATTTTTCAGTGTTGCTTAGTTTGAATCTTAAAAGGAAGTCATTTCATAATAATACAAAACAAGAAACCTTAGAAACTCGAAACCATTCACACATCTATTTAAATATAACATAAATCCGTGGGATGTCAATATGATAGACTTAGATTAATCAATTAAAAGAAGATGAAGATATGAAAACACTAATAATCGTTTCACACCCTGAATTTCAGGACTCCATTACCCAAGCATTCTTAAAAACAAGTCAAGCAGACCTAGATGACGTCACGTGGCATTGTTTAGACGAAATCTATGGAAGTGATCCGATTGACGTTCAAGCTGAACGAGAACTCTTAAATGGAGCTGACCGCATTATTTTTCAATTTCCACTTTATTGGTACAGCGCTCCAGCCTCCCTTAAAATTTGGGAAGATGATGTTTTGAGTCGAGCGTATACCTATGCAAGTGAAGAGGGGCACTTGAAAAATAAAGAATTGGGGATCGTCACGAGCGTTGGTTATCCCAAGTCGGCTTTTGCCGCAGGTGCTAGCCAATCGTTCAGTATTTCCCAGATTATGATTCCATACGAAGCTCTGGCAAAGCAAGCGGGAATGAAGTTTATGAAACCACTTGTAATTGCGCAGTTCGGCTATTCAACTGATGAAGAAAAATCACAACTGTTGGTCGATTACCAAATGTATCTGACCGCCAAGTATCCCTTTAGTTTTAACGAGCGTGAGACTTGGATGATTCATCAGCTGAAGAAGTTGGCAAGTGGCAGTATGAAGAATCATCAACAAGAACTTGATTTAATTATTCAAGAACTTGAGACAGGTCAAGACGACTTAAACGACTTAAAGGAACAGATTAATTTAATTCGAAATAAGGAGGAAGATTAAGATGAGTGACAATGAAGATTGGACTATCAATCAGATCGATGAATTGATAAAGAGTCAAACATCATTTATTAATCGATCCTTACTCGAGGGATGTGAACGATTGGTAAAAGAACAGGCTAAGAG
The DNA here is from genome assembly GCF_059901375.1 of Fructilactobacillus sp. X2R5C2. NCBI lineage: Bacteria > Bacillati > Bacillota > Bacilli > Lactobacillales > Lactobacillaceae > Fructilactobacillus > Fructilactobacillus sp. X2R5C2. The sequence continues at coordinate 178,047 of NZ_JBWXUX010000001.1, read as the reverse complement.
AAATGAGCAGGCTGAAAATGAAATTGATGGGCGGAGTTGGAGCCCTGAGAAATGGTAGGATTTTTACTGAAATTGAGAGATAAATGTTGACAAATCGGTTTTAAATAATATTATTGGATTAATTTAGTTTGATGAAACGTCCTGATAGCTTTAAGTTTTGAGGTTATGAGGACGTTTTTTACTAATCAGACCAAATAATCTAATCGAAGAGAGTGATTTTGTGGAAGTTCAATTAAAACGAGTCACCAATACCCCAGTCAACGTTAAGATGTTGCAAAAAATCATCCATCAAACTTTTATTAATACCTATCAAAAAGATACTGCAAAATCAGAGCTTCAGACGTATTTGGATCGGGAGTACAATGTGAGCCAGATTCAAAAACAGTTAGACGATCTGAATTGTCAATTTTACATCTGTGTCGTTGATCGACAGGTTGCTGGTTACATGAAATTGAATTTAGGTAATAAACAAACGGAAGCTTTTCCAACCGCAAGTGTCGAAGTTGAAAAATTGTACATTTACCCGGAATTCAAACGGCTTGGACTAGGAACTAAGTTTCTAAAGAAAGCTGAAAGGGTCGCAAAGCAGGCGGAAGCTAAAATGCTCTGGATCGGTGTCTGGGAAGAAAATGAGAAGGCAATTAAGTTTTATCGTAAACTGGGCTTTAAATATTTAAAAACCCATGAATTTAGACTTGGGAGTGAGATTCAACGTGATTTGATTCTAGCGAAGCGGATTCAATAAGATTTAAAATTTAATTTTCAAATAGAACGGGTGACAAACATGCAAAAAGCAGACAAACTGAACATTTTAAGGGATTTAGTCGGAATTAACACCGTTAATGGTAATGAAGTTAAGGCTGCCAAGTATCTCCAATCACTTTTGAAGCGGTATGGAATTGACGGTCAATTAATCGACCTTGGAAACCATCAAGCTAATTTAGTGGTGGAATACGGAAACGGACAAAAACCAGTTTTAGCGGTGAGTGGACACATGGATACGGTGGCCGTGAATGAAGAAATGTGGAACACCAATCCGTTTGAACTTGTAATTAAGGACGATGTCATGACGGGAAGCGGGGTAACCGACATGAAAGGTGGCCTGGCTGCCATCGTGATTGCCCTAATTGAAATAAAAGAAGCAGCCGTTAAGATTGACGGAACAATCCGGCTCCTGATTACAGCTGGTGAAGAAGTGGGAATGAATGGTTCACATAGTCTTCAATCACAAGGGTACATGGATGATGTGGATGCTTTGTTAATTACTGAACCAACTGGTTATCGGATTGTGCGTGCCAATAAGGGTGAAGTTGATTTCTTGGTTACTTCAACTGGGAAAGAGGCCCATAGTTCACGACCTAACTTAGGGATTAATGCGATCCAAAACCTGATGGATGTTCTAGAGGAAGTGAAGCAAGTCATTTCTACGAGAGCTGAGCAAAATGCCAGTGAGGTTTTGGGACAAACCACCTATACTGTTGATGTATTTAACGGAGGAATTCAAATTAATGCCATCCCAGGTTCTGCTAAAGCGGCGATTAATACCCGGATTGTGCCAAACTATGATAATCAGCAGGTCATCGATGACTTTAACCAGATAGTTGATGATTTTAACCAAACCCATGACGGGGAAATTAATCTCGAGATTTTGATGAATATTGCGCCAGTGGTTGCGAAACCAAATTCTAAGTTGATTAAGGAACTTTTAGCTATTGCAACTCCATACATGAAGAAGATGAAGTACAGTTCTGATGAAGTCAAGATGGGCCAAGAGATGATGGTTAAGCAGGGATTTAATCCCTTTGCAACGGATCAGATTACGGTAATGAGTGCAGCAGGTGGAACCGACGCCTCTGAGCTTTTATCCCAAAAATTAAACGGTGCTAATTATGCTGTGTTTGGCCCGGGGAATCCAATGAAGATGCACCAAAATAATGAATCAACGTCCCTTCAAATGTGGTTAGACTTCATTGAAATTTATAAGAAACTTTTTAGTCAGTACTTTGTTAATTAGATAAAAAAATCGTCTTGAAGGTCAACCTTCAAGACGATTTTTATTTAATTAAGCTTTATTTTCTGGTCCAAAGACCTTGATACGATCAAGGCACATCTCTTTAAGTGCGTTTGTTCCAGCCTTTAAGAAAATCCGTGGATCATAGTTTTTGCCTTCAAGATCCTTATCAGAGTGAACGTAGTCTCGCATGGCCTGATGAAAGGCTAGTTGCCCTTCTGTGTTGACATTGATCTTGGAAATTCCAAGTTGGATTGCTTTTCTGATTTGATCATCAGGAATACCAGAGCCACCGTGTAGAACCAATGGTAACTGTTTGCCGGTTTGGTTATAGATGGCTTGATCAATTTTCTTTAGGTGATCAAAGTTTAAGCCCTTCCAGTCCTTGGGATATTTTCCGTGGATGTTACCGATTCCGACTGCTAGCATGTCGACCCCGGTCTCAGCCATTTTAACGGCTGAGTCGACGGGGGCAATTTCACCGTCAGCAATCACACCATCTTCTTCACCACCAATGGTGCCAACTTCAGCTTCGACACTAACATCCTCAGCGTGGGATAATTTAACGAGCGTCTTGGTCTTATCGAGGTTCTCGTCCAAGGGAAGAGCAGAGCCATCAAACATGATGGAAGTGAACTTAATTCCCAAAGTCTTAATGGCGTCGTAAAAGGTACCATGGTCAAGATGAATTGAAACGGGGACGGTGATGTTTAAGGCGTAGTACATGTCCACAATCAAGTCATAAACCAGTCGGAAACTCCCCATGTAGTTAGCGGCTCCAGAAGTTGCCTGGATAATTACAGGTGACTTAGCTTCTTCGGCTGCTTCAAGAATGGCTCTAGCCCATTCCAAGTTATTAACGTTGAATGCTGGAACGGCGTAGTGTTCTTTTCGAGCCTTATCTAACATTTCAGTACTGTTTGTAATCATTTTCTTCTCCTTTATTCCCAATTTTCCTTTTGAAACGTACTTACATTTCCGTGAATGACGTACTTGGGATTCTGATTGGATTTCTTTACGGCAGTTTTTATGTCACTTGTTTGTTGACTGTTTTGGGCAATGTCAATTAAGAAGGAAACTAGATCATCCTTCCAAGTGAGACGTTTGTCTAATCCATACTGAATCCAGACGCTATTAGTCTTAGGATCATTCCACGAACTTGCCCCATGATAAGGACGATCATCGATCAAAATTCCACCAACATAGTGAACTAATCCTTTATCGTGGGTCATTGTTATTTTTTTATAAAATGGACTGTTTTTCTCAGATCCAAAGAAGTGCTGAATCCACGCTACTTTATCCTGCCAAGCACTTGGATTACTCCAAGGAGCAGTGGTCAAGATGTATAGATCATAGTAGTCAGCTAATTTATTGACGCTTGCGATGGCATCTTCAGTTGGATCTAAGTCCCGAAAAATTCCAGGGATCCGATCGGGACGAACATTATCTGGGAGAGATTTAGCTCTTTGGTTTAAAACCGGAATAGTGTTGACCAATACGTTGTCCATGTCTAAAAATAACTTTATTTCTTTTTTTAATTTCATGAAACATGATATTCCTTTCTTTTGTGAATAATGCACTTCAATTATAAAATTTAAAAATTATTCAAGCTTGAATAATTAGAAGATACCACAATAATATTAAATTGCTTTAATTTAAATTTTTTAATAAGGTGATTATTCAAAAAAAGAGGTACAAATTCAACATAACAAAATGTTAATTTGTACCATAAGTTATCTTGCCCAGTGGTTAATTGGACCATACTTGTGGCCAACCTGGATTTCATCTTCGATTGCACCGTCAACGTACTGCTTGGCAATCTTAATGGAATCGGCAACGGTGTGACCCTTAGCTAGTTCAGCGGTGATTCCAGCTGAGAGGGTATCACCAGTTCCGTTTTTACGATCGGTAGTGAAGTAAGGGCCATTTAAGTTAAAGTGCTGGCCATCTTCTAACAAAACGTAGTCAGAAACCTTTGTTTGACTGGGATCGTCATGGCGACCCTTCACAATGACGTTGCTAGCGCCCATGTCCTGCATGGCTTTAGCTGATTTAGCCATGAAATCAGGATCATCAACATCGAGTCCAGTAAGCTTTTGTGCTTCAAAGAAGTTGGGTGTTAAAACGGTTGCCATTGGTACTAATTCGTTTTTCATGGCATCGAAGGCGTCTTCTTCAAGCAACATGGTTCCAAACTTAGTGGTAATTACTGGGTCAACCACTAGTGGACCAAAGTCGTATAGCTGATAGTCTTTTACCACCGTATTGATAATGTTGGCATCAGAGAGCATCCCAGTCTTAGCGGCTAAGATATGAAAGTCATCACCTAGATCTTTGAATTCTTGATCAATAAAACTAGTTGGCATGTTGACACTATCATGAATTCCATAGGAGTTCCCTGATACACATGCCGTAATAATTGAAGCACCGTACACACGACGAGCAAAGAAAGTTTCTAAGTCAGCCTGAATTCCAGCGCTGCCATCACTATCACTGCCGGCAATTGTTACTGCTTGCGGATAATCTTTAGTCATTTTTGAGTCCCCATTTCCACTTTAATTTGATTTTTACCTGTTCCATGTATTATAATACTAAGAGCTGATGTATTTAAGAGTTTAGACTTAATTGGAAGGAGTTTTTCATCATGAGAATTTGTCATCCAAATGGTGTCCAAGGTCGTCGTCCGATCGACACTAAAAAACGTAAAGCAAAACAAAAAGAAGTAGCAGATTTACAAAAATTTTTGAAGCAAAAACCTGCTAAATAATTTAACTAATTAACTTTTACTAGACATCTGATGGTCGGTTCTCCGATCGTTAGGGTCTATTTTTTTACGAACATTTTCTTTGATAACTATTGCACAAGATGTGATAATGAGGGTGAAAAATAGAAGGAACGGGATGATACCAATGGGTGTGAGTAACGGTTAGCTCAAAGTTATTTTCATGAATCAACGATTATGTAGAGGGGACTTAAAATTATGACTGACGTAAGTATTCCAAACTATGATAAAAATAACATGCCAAAGACCACGAAGAGTGCGGTCTTAGAGAAAGTGTTCGACATTGACATGAAGGACACCAAACTAAAAGAAATGGGTCCAACTGACGTTTTGATTAAAGTGGTAGCGGTTGGAATTTGTGGTTCCGATGTTCATTACTATGACCAGGGTCATATTGGTGACTTTGTGGTTAAGAAACCACTGATTTTGGGCCATGAGAGTTCCGGTGTTATTGTTGCTGTTGGCGATAAAGTTACTAAGTTCAAACGTGGTGATCGGGTTGCCATGGAACCTGGTGTTCCATGCGGTCACTGTGAAGCTTGTCGAACTGGTCACTACAACCTTTGCCCGAATATGCAGTTTATGGCAACGCCACCCGTTAATGGTGACTTAACTCAATTTATCGTTTATCCTCAAGACTTTGTTTACCCAATTCCTGAAAATGTCTCATATGAAGAAGCTACTTTGAACGAACCATTGTCAGTTGGTGTTCATGCTACGCAAAAATTAGGTGTAGATGTTGGTTCATCAGTTCTGATTTCCGGAATGGGTCCCATTGGTTTACTGGCAATTCTGGCCGCTAAAGCCCATGGAGCTGATCAGATCATTGTTAGTGATGCTGAGCAATCACGATTGGACGTTGCAAAAAAGTTAGGAGCCACTAACGCGGTTAACATTAAGAATGCTGATGTTCTTGATACCGTTAAAACTCTTACCAACGGGGTTGGAGTTGACTATGCCATTGAAGCTTCTGGAACGGTTCCTGGTGAACAAACTTCCCTGCATGCCTTAAAACGGGGCGGAAAGGTTGCTTACATTGGAGTTCCAACGACTGACCAAACTCCACTGGACGTTCCGTTTATGACTGATCATGAAACTACGATCATGGGGATCTTTAGATACTGTAATAATTATCAAACTGGTTTGAAGATTTTAGCTAAGAATACAAAACTGGTTGATAATTTGTTAACTAACTTCTATCCATTGGATCAAACTAAGGCAGCACTTGAAAAGTCCAGAACCGATAAAAGTAATTCAATTAAGGTCATTATTTATCCAAATGAACAACTGAGAAAATAGCGCCATAAGTGGATTCTGCAACGGGTAATTGCAGAGTCCATTTTTTTTGCAAAATAATTTGCTAAATTAGTAGACAAGCTATTAAGACCTGTGTATACTTATGAACAACAAATTAAGTATTTCATTATTGCTGTGTAGTTCAGTTGGTAGAAACGCTTCACTGTTAATGAAGATGTCGCTGGTTCGAGCCCAGCCACAGCAGCTATTTAAAAAGCACCACTCGTAATTGAGTGGTGCTTTTTTATTGATAATAAAAACCACAATTAGGATTGTGGTTTTTAAATTAATGCTTCTTACCTTTTTTAGCTTTTTTAGGTTTACGCTTTTTAGGTTTTGACATTTGTCTCAGTTGATCTTTCATGCCTTCAATTTCTTTTGCATGCTCCTGTTTCCATTCTTTGAATGATGATCCTGAATCAGAATCGGCGGGTTTAAGACCGGTATCTAACCAGAATAATGCTTCTGATAGACTAGGGAAATTGTGCAACCAAAGCGTTTGACCATTCTCAGAATCGAAAGCAACGTATGAGCGAGAGCGCCGCTTTAAGAAGGTATGCTTTCTAATCTTGAACGCTTCTCTTTTTCTAGTTAAAAAGTAATCTGGTAAAATGTATTTACCGGGAGTCATTAACTTTGGAAAACGTTCATTTTTTTGAGCATGACGGTCTTTGAGCATTGCTAACGCTTGATCAACTGTAATTAATTTTGCAGCTATATCGGCCATTGTATGAATCCCCTCCTACATATTATTTTCGCATAAATATTACAAAATGCAAAATGATATGACTAAATGTAAGAATTAATTAAGAATTTGAATGGAGTAAAAATGGGAAAGACAAAGAAGTATTACGCAGTCAGGCGAGGGCGTCATCCTGGAATTTATCCGACCTGGGATTTGGCCAAAACTCAGATTGACGGATATTCAGGAGCGCAGTATAAAAGCTTTCAAACCAAACGGGAGGCGAGTGCGTACTTGTATAATGAACAAGCACCAACCACAGAAACAGAGGGAGGTCACACCCAACGTCCTGACATTATTGTTTTCACCGATGGTGGGTCACGAAATCATGGTAATGTCGCTGGTGGTCACGTTAAGTCCAACGATAAAGCAGCCTGGGCGTACCTCATTGACGCTCCAACGGGTCAACACGTTGACTCTGGTGGGGAATATGGGGTTACTAACAATCGGATGGAAATCATGGCACTCGTGAGGGCCCTTCAGTGGCTATCTGAGCACCAACTAAATCATGCTGGCATTGGTGTAGTCAGTGATTCCAGATACGTTTTAAACGCAATTACAAAGCATTGGATTGATGGCTGGAAAAAGCGAGGCTGGAAACGCAGTGGTGGTGAACTGAAAAATAAGGAGCTCTGGCAACAGCTTGATGAACTTTTGCATCAGTTTTCCAACATCCAGTTTGGTTGGACGAAGGGTCACGCCACTAACAAGGGAAACGTCTTTGTTGACGAGAAATTGAATCAGACTATGGACAAAATGTAAATTTGCTTAATAATAAAGATGAAACCCCAAAGGAGTGATTCAATGACAAGTGAGAGAGAAAAGATGACAAATGGTGAACCGTACAATCAGTTTGATAAGGAATTGATTAGTCGGCGAATTTTATGTCGAAAGCAGTTACAGGAGGCTAATAATACCCTTGATAACGAGAAACGAAACGGATTAATTCAGGACTTATTGGCTAAGAGTGGTCCGAAGTTCTTTGTTGAAACTGGAATTGAGTTTGATTATGGTTTTAACATTTATATTGGTGACAATTTTTATGCTAATTATGGGTTAACCCTTTTGGACACCGCTCCAATTACGTTTGGTAAAAACTGTTACATAGGTCCTAATTGTGGACTATATACCAACGTTCATCCCCTAAATGCAAAGGAACGGGTGGCAGACGTTGAAATGGCTGCCCCAATTACCATTGGTGATAATGCTTGGTTTGGTGGTCATGTCACAATTGTTCCGGGAGTGACCCTCGGGAATAATGTGGTCGTAGGAGCTGGATCCGTTGTCACCAAGTCATTTGGCGATGATGTGGTCCTGGTAGGTAATCCTGCAAAAGTATTAAAAAAGATTGATAATAATTAACGAATTTTACTTATTATCTTAGTTGTGTATAATGATAATGAAAGATAAGTAATTATCATTTGTGTGACCGTTATAACGCTATGCAAGTGTCTCTATGAGCACCATGCATAGCGTTTTTTATTGTGAAAAAGTATTTGGAGGGATTTCTTTATTTTTAAAAAATTTAATATTGATAAATTCGTCTTTATTCCCACGCTGTTAATCTTTGGAGTGGGATCGATCATTTTGATCGTTGGTGGTTCAAAATTACAGGGGATTTTAGCTCTGGCTTTAAATTGGATCACTAATCAAATGGGTTGGGCCTACATGGTTGTTTACATAATTAATTTCTTATTTTTTATGTGGCTAATCTTTTCAAAATATGGTGCCATCAGACTGGGAGAACCACACTCGAAGCCAGAATACAGTGACCTTCAGTGGGGAAGCATGGTGTTTGCGACTGCAATTGATGCTAGTATTCTGATGTTGAGTATGGTTGATCCGTTAAGGTATCTCCAACATCCACCATTTGGCGCAAAACCATTTTCTGAAAGTGCGTATAACTACGCGCATATGTTTGGTCAATTTAATTGGGGACCGATGGCATGGATGATGTTTGCCCCGGCCACCATTGCAATTGCGTACATCTTGTTCGTTAAGCACGGGAAGGTTCAGCGTCTAAGTTCTGCGATTGATTTCATTCAAGGAGAAGCCAAGTGGAAGTACTATCTCAGACAATTAGTTGACTTTCTGGTTGTCTTTGGAATCATGGGTGGAGTTGGATCTTCCGTTGGAATGGAGATTCCAATCATTTCCAACGTCTTGAGTCGCTTATTGGGAATTCCTGATAATTTAATTCTGAAGATTGCGCTCTTCGGTGTTCTCTTTGTCATCTTTGCATGGACTGTCTACAAGGGGCTTAACGGTGGGATTGACCGATTGAGTGATGCCCACATTTGGACCGCCATTATCTTCTTGGCGTTTGTCTTGTTAGTTGGTCCAACGATTTACATTTTAAGTTCAGAGACAAATAGTTTGGGACTACTAGCTGATAAGTTCGTTGCCATGTCGACGAACACCATTCCCAATGGTCCGGCAGATGTTGCTAAACAAGAAACGATCTTTTACTGGGGTTGGTGGTTATCATACATGCCAGTCATGGGATTGTTTATTGCACGTATTTCAAAGGGACGCACGATTCGTTCGACGCTGATTGGAATGCTTGGATATGGTTCGGTTGGTTGCTTGAGTTTTTATGCCATTCTTGGTGGATACTCATTGTGGCTTCAAAAAACCGGCCAAATTAATCTGGTTCATATCTTGAATACACAGGGGCAGGCCGCAGTAATTACTGCTGTCTTGTCTAATCTGCCGTTTAAGGCGATTGTGTTCGCGGTCTACTGTATTTCTTGTTTTATTTTTCTTGCTACGACAATTTCATCGTCGGCCTTTATCGTTTCATCGTTTACGAGTCTAGGACTCAAAGAAGGTCAAGAACCAACCCAGTTTAACCGAATGACCTGGGTGGTCGTCTTCGTGTTGTTCTCCTTCGGACTTGTGGTCGTTGGAGGATTTAGCACCATTCAGACCTTCTGTGCGATCGCGGGATTCCCACTAATGTTTGTATGTATCATGATCCTGATATCGATTTATCACATGGTGAAGAATGATGAGGGAATCGTCCTTAAGAACAAAGCAATGGATGATTTACGAATTAAGAAGAAGAAAGAAAAGATGCGTCGGATTCACGCCAAGAAAATGGTCAAGAGTATTGAAGATGCTCAGGGTAACGATCATGAGGCCTCACTTCCTGATCCTAATAAAGAATAAATAATTAGTAATAATCAGTAGTTTTCTACTGATTATTTTTTTGTCGAAAATTTTAAAATTAATGATATGATATTACTGAAAGGGGATGAAAAAAATGGAAAAATTTGAGCCATTAACGTTTCAAAGAATTTTATTGACCGTTGACCCTGATGACAGTAAGTCAACTCAACGTGCTTTCCGTTATGCGGTAACAATGGCCATTAAGTTTAAAGCATCACTTGGAATTTGCTCGGTGTTAGAAAATAATGATATTAATATTTATGATTCTTTAACACCAAGTAAAATCGAAGCTAAACGTGACCAACTACGAGAAGTAGTTGGTGGCTATGCTGATTGCGCTTCAAAGGCTGGAGTTGAAGATGTTACACCAATTATTTCGGTTGGTGGAAGTATTGATGATGAGATTTTGGACTCAATCGCACCTAAGTTTCAGGCTGATTTGCTCATCTGTGGAGCTGATGCTACCGGTGAACACGGTAATCGGAGTATAAGTGTTAAGTTAGTTAAGAAGTCTAAGATTTCAACGATTATCATTCGTTAGTTTCTAAATCTTTAAGTAGGTAGGGATGGATTTTGTCAGATAAATTAAGAAGATTTTTTAATGAAGGTACCACCGATGAGATCACCAAGAGGATGCTCGGAACGTTACTTGTTTATCATTCACCCAAGGGTTTAATGAGTGGCTACATTACCGAAGCAGAGGCTTATTTAGGGCAAAAAGATTCAGCAGCTCATGCTTACCAAGGGAAACGAACTCCATCTAATGAAGCTTTGTATGGAGTTCCAGGTACAATCTACATCTATTCGATTCATGGTCGCCTTTGTTTAGATGTGGCTGCTCAAGCCAAGGACGTTCCCGAGGGAATTCTGATTCGGGGAATTGAACCATATCAGGGAATTGATTTGATGAAAGCCAATCGCCCGAAATCCGGCTTTGAGTTAACCAACGGACCGGGAAAGCTAATGGATGCCCTTGGAATCTATGATAAGGACATGAACCTAATTGAGTTAGGTGATACTGCCCTTGATCTTGACGTTGATAATGTGAAAGTTCCAAAGAAGATTGTGGAGTCAGGGCGGATTGGTGTGAGTGATCGTGGAACCTGGACTGACAAACCGTATCGATTTTACGTAAAAGGAAATCCTTACGTATCCAAGCTACCCAAACGTGAGATGGATTTAAAAACTTACGGATGGAAATAAAAAGGGGATGCTACTTTATGAGTAGCATCCCCTTTAAACTTGCTTATTTTTCGTTATATAAAGCCTCAACACCGCTAATATCACTTGGTCCAATTTGATTGGGATTGAGTGAATTGTAGTAGGTATCATTAGGGTACATGATACTATCTTTTTCGTGATTGTGTTTTAGTCCCATGGCGTGGCCTAATTCGTGTTCAACGGTAAGTAATTGTTGGTTATAAGTGTAACGCATGTTAGCCATGACCCTGGGATTCAAAGTGATTTTGGCCCCAGTTTGAAAAGTGTGATCATTAACATTTTTGGTTTTAGTTAGATTAAGGGTGACACCAGCGTAATGGTTACCCTTCCAAAATCCTTGATTACTGTTAGTGATGCCAATCGTAGTTGGAACCTTGGTCTTGGAACGAACCCAGGTAAAGGCGTGGGTTTTGTTCCAATTAGTGATGGCTTGATTGATAATAATACGATAACTTTGGGGTGTCCCTTTGCGAATATAATATTTGGCGGTGGGCTGTTCATAACGAAACCCAATGTTAGGGTCGACGTTTTGGTCCGCTTTGGCATTTGAACTGGGTAGTGAACTAAAGGCAACGAGTGAAATGATGAGTGCCATAATGATTCCAGTAATTTTTGAAAGTTGTTTCATGATATCCCACCTTTGTGACTTATTTTAGTCAAATTTATACTAGCATAAATGAACATCAGGAAGAATCAAAAGGAAAAGGGTACGAAATTCTTAACAATTTCGTACCCTTTTTGTGAATTATTATTTTTTAAACATGTACTTGGCGTCTGCAACGTGATCTTGAGAGGTTAAGATCTTAGGACCATCTTCTGTGATTGCTAGAGTGTGTTCGTATTGAGCTGAATAAGAACCATCTTGGCTGACATAGTAAGTCCAGTCATCCTTCTTATCGTAGTCATCCTTAATTTTCCAAGTTCCTAGGTTGACCATTGGTTCAATCGTAATGGTCATTCCGGGACGAAGACGCATTCCATGACCTGCAACTCCGTAAGCTGGAACAGCTGGATCTTCGTGAATTGAAGGTTGAATCCCATGACCGATTAATTCTCGAACATCACCCATGTGATTTTCGTCTTCAACATAGTGTTGGATGGCAGCACCAATGTCACCAATTCGATTGCCGACTTGAGCTTGATCAATACCAAGGTAGAGACCCTTGCGGGTTACTTCCATTAACTTTTTAATCTTTGGAGAAACGTCTCCAACAGCGTATGACCAGCAAGAGTCACTTTCAAAGCCATCTTTGTTCACACACATGTCAACTTTAACGATGTCACCGTTCTTAAGTTTCAGACCACGACGTGGAATCCCATGGGCAACCTCGTTATTGATGGAAATGCAGGTTCCATAATTATAGCCATCAAATCCTTTTTCGGAGGGAGTGGCACCATGGTCGGTAATGTACTTGTCAGCGAATTCTTCGATTTCCCAGGTATCGATTCCCGGTTTAATAATTTTTTTAAGTCCGTTGTGGACCCCAGCAAGTACGGCACCAGATTCTGCCATTTTTTCAATTTCACGGTCTGATTTTAAAGTAATCAAGTAAATATCTCCTTTTTATTACTGTGGTAATTTGTTTTTCTACTATATTATTAAAGATTAAAAATGATTTTAAATTACCAACTTTTTTAATAGATTTCTCACGCCTCTAATATATCACTATTTGACCTCTTATTTCTAATCTTAAATTAATTGACTCATCTTTGTGAAAACGCATCGTAGAAATATTTTCCAAAATTTATAAATTGCATGGTATCATGTTACAATATCAATGAATTAAGTAATGGATTAGTTACTGAAAACAATTATATGAAGACTTTTCACTATTAATAAGTATCAATATTATGTTATTATTATTATAATATTATGCGGATTTTGTGTAATTCAATTTAACACAAGATATCGATGAGACTAGGCTTTGTGTTTTTCAGTTCACTAAGATTGTTAAACATATACATATCGTAATTTTTAAATTATTCTTAGAAAATGTGAAATCTGAATTCAAAAGTTAACTAATTTTTGTATCAAAGAATGTTGGATTGGGAAATTAATTAACAGGTTGAATGCTCTTTTTATTTGTTAGGGTAGGAGAGGTGAGGATATTGCTAAAAAGAATGAAGTACGTGAGCATATTACTATGTAGTCTCTTTGTAGTGGTATGCTCACTTTCTTTAGCTCCAAGGGCTGATGGTTTAATTAATTATTCACAAAACAATGATACCCATATTGGTCTAAACGTTCAGGGAAGATTAAATGTCCCCATTATTAATCCGTTTACCCCCAATGACAATTCTAACATTGGTGATAACGGTGCAGCAGGAGAAAATAACGATCCGACTGCGCTAGATTACGTGCCTAAAGAGTTAACGTTTCAATCGTTACGTGATCCTAACTTTGCTGATAGTCCACTTACGGCGGACGGAACCAGCGTATCAAAAGACGGGAATCAGAATAATTTTGTGTTTGCCCAAGTCCATGATTTTGGTGGAACTGGTCCCATGGCTTTAAAGGCAACTTTACGACCTGACCAAAACGGAAATGGATTTACTAACGATCAGGGTGGAGCACTACCAGGAGCATTCATTAAACTTTCTAACACCCAGTTGTTTCAGTACAATATCGGGGATGTAATCTATAATAATATTTCTAGTCCAGCCTCACCAGACAACATTGGAACTACTACAATTACCACTGATGCTGATGCGCCAGTGATGCTTTCTAATACCGACAATGGTCCAGCTGATCAATCTTCTGCCCCAGTTGGTTCTTTTGGGGTCTATGAGTTAGCCTGGACATTAGATAATATGCGGCTTGAGGTTCCATTTGATAGTAATAGTTTTACTGGACAAGCTAAGATGCCGTCTCAGAATACCGAATATAATGGAACGATTGATTGGAACTATTCACCTCAGGTTAACAATTAATAGTTAAGGACACGGATTATGAAGAAACTACTGAAGTCATTATTAGTTACATTATTTACACTATCTGTGATGGGGACTTTAAGCTGTTTCACGGTCTCAGCTGCTAACTTGAGTAGTACGGTTCCGTTAAGCGTAAGGATTGACGATAGTAGCCACATATCAAAGCAAAAAGCATATTACCAGATTCAGGCCAATCAGACCCGTGATTTTCCGATTGCAATTTCAGTAACAAACATGAGTAAAACCAATTCTTGTCAGGTAAGTACTCGGGTTGACGCGGCTTCTACTTCATCAAAATTAGCGTTGTTTTATGATAATGATCAGAGTAAATTTGAAAAACTCCCGTTTAACATGCGAAAGTTGGTTACATTTGCTAATGGGTCTGATCGCAACTTTCAACTAAATCCCGGTCAAACGCGCAACATTAAGATGTCACTTAACCTAAATAATGATCAGTTTAAAAATTTTAACGGTGAAATCTTGGGGGCGGTGACTTTTACTCAAGATGCCCCGACCGTTAAGGGTGAGATTAATAATCAATTTTCTTACACCATCCCGGTTCAGGTAAAAAAAGGAAAGATTCCAACTGGCGAAGTTGAAAAGACGAGTGCTAGTTTGAAGAGGCCAGCGATCCAGCATTCAATGCTAATGTTTGGATTAGCTAATCCAAAACCAGCGATGTTAAATAATGTGAAAGCTAATGTTAGTTTAAAAAATACGACATTGAACCAAACAATCACTAGAACTAGTATCAAACGAGGTCAGATTGCCCCGAATAGTCAATTTACGGTTAAGCAACCATTAAATAAGCAGTTGTTGCCGGGAAAATACATCGCAACAATTAATCTAAATGGAAAAGATCCAGTTGATGAAACGCCCAGTAACGTGGAATTACGAAAGGAATTTACCATCAACCCAGTGGATTACGTGAGAACATTTTCATATCAGACGGTCCTGATCTTTGTAGGAATCGTAATGATCATGTTGATCATCATTGCGGGCTTGACGTTCTTGATTATCCGGAATCATCGCAAAAATAAGCTTTAAATCTATGCTGAGGAGGAGAATGAACAATGAAAAAGAAAAATCGGAATCAATTAATAACTTTAAGCGGAATTGCGCCATTATTCGTGGTTGCATGTGCCGTCTTGTTTATGTACACTTCTAGTTCAAATAATCCTGTCTCAGCAAAAGCTGGAAATAATGTCAAGACGGAGGCTAAAGCTTCAAGTTCGTC
This sequence comes from Fructilactobacillus sp. X2R5C2, assembly GCF_059901375.1. NCBI lineage: Bacteria > Bacillati > Bacillota > Bacilli > Lactobacillales > Lactobacillaceae > Fructilactobacillus > Fructilactobacillus sp. X2R5C2. The sequence continues at coordinate 162,656 of NZ_JBWXUX010000001.1, read as the reverse complement.
ATCAACTAGTTCCAGTCAGAGCCAAGCCTCTTCTAGTAGCACTCAAAGTAGCTCTTCAAGCCAATCTTCTAGTAGCTCGTCGGCAAAAATAAGCTCAGATAATAAGGCTAGTGAGGAATCAAGCAAGCAGGCCGCTCAAGACGTTCAGAAGACCAAGACCTCTGCCAATGAAGCTAAGGCCAAAAAAGATCCTAATGACACCAAAAATATTAAACTAATTCAAGAAAGTAAGAATGCCGAAAGTGAGTTTAAGAGTGGAAAGTATGTTCCAGCCACGAAATTATCAGCTGCCCAAATTAAAACGGCTGACTTATCAACCATTTCAGTTGGCGATTGGGATAGTTATGTAGCGGCAATTCAAAATTCAAATGTTGATCATATTTTGATCGCAAATGATATTGCTTCTCCTGATACTGGTCATAACCAGATCCAAGCTGCTCCACGACCGAGTGGTAATTTAGTCGTGGATGGTCAGGTAACTAATTCTAATAATAGTCCCGATGGACAACATGTCGGTGGGCCGACGGTTGATCTAGGTGGTAATAGTTTTGACTGGCATGGAAATAATGGCTCCTATTCAGATGGAACATCAAGATTTCCTAATATCCAGGTAAACAACCTAAACGTGTACAGTGGAAACTACTACGGAATGTTTTGTGATAGTAACGGTGGTACTCACGGTGATATTCAAACGTACACCAACTATTCCTTTACGGGAGCTCAACCATTTGTTAACTATGGTGGACTCAATATCCTAAAGGGCAAACAACGGCTTAATCAAGTTAGTTATTATACGGCTTTGGGTAGAACTAATACCGACGTTGATAACGGTGGTCAACAACTAATGGAGGGCTGTGCCCTTTGGATTGCTGATAGTAACGATAAAAATAATCCCACTGATCTGAAAACAACTGTTAATAACAATGGTTCTACTCCAAACTTCGAAATTGGTGATTGGGGAGATGAACGTTGGGATCGTCGAATCCAAAATCCCCCTATCAATCCTAATACTAATCAACCATTTGGTATTGGCCAGATTGCCATTGGCAATAATGTTAACGTTAATATGAATTCTGCTGCTAAACAAAATACTGGTGGGGGAAATACCGGCATTTCCGGACAAACCACTGGCTTTGATCTAGGTAGAGGAAGCAAGCCAGATGATTTTAGTATTGGTAACAATTCGAATGTTAACTTTAGTATGAGTCCGGGACATTATGCCATTGTTTCTTACAATCGTGCCACTAGTAGTGCCTCATCAGGGATTAGCATTGGGAGTTCCAAGGTTACCGTTAATACTGTGAACAATGGATATGGTAGTCCATCATCAGGAACTCCTTCAATTTGGGCTAACAGTGACATTACCGTCAAACCGAATACGAATGAATCAACCAATTCACCTGATGATAGTCCTAATATTAGTATGTATAAAGACGCTCAAAGTGATTCTCCAACCATGATGCAATCCAGACGGGGAAACATTGATTTGAGTGGCATGGGTCACGGGGATTTTCGTTTACAAAATTATGGTCAGTATAAAAACGATAGTTTGGATGATCCGTTACTCCAGGTTAGAAATTCTGGAAGTGGCAGTCAGCAAAGTAGTGGTCCACAAATTATGTTTCCTGGTGGAGAGCCCCTGAATGCTTGGGACCTAAATGGTGCCAATAATGATGGTCCATCTCAATTTCAATGGATGACCCCTAGCAGTGGATTTTCTTATCCAAAACAAACCGCAGTTAATGGTAGTAATTTTAATATTTACCAGTACTCACGACTAAAGGTAGGATCATCGACCACCCAGGGAAACATCGAGTTTACGCACCCACTAAATGATGCTCATGATTCAAAGTATTCCAGAACCATTTCAGGAAGAGTTACTGATAATAATGGGAAAGGAATGGGCGGCGTCTTCGTCAGTTTAACGGGGGATCCCAACATCAGCCCAGATGATGCCGTTGATAGCATTAATGATGGGTATGTATATGGTTATCCATACTTTACTCCGAAAGCTCCCGATAACATTAGTTCACGTCAGTATACAACGTACACTAATTCTGATGGAACTTTCGATTATACTTTGCCCAAGGGTAAGTATTTAAGTGCTGACGAGACCATTAATGGATTTGCGGCTTATTATGATAGGGCCAATAGTGATTCGTGGTTTCAGACAAATGATGCCCAAGAATCAGTTGATGGTGTGAGTGAACCAGGAGTCATTAATCCTTACGAACCACAAACACCAGGAACTCCTGATCCTAATCATCCCGATCAAACTTATCCAGATAATGTTAAGGCGGGAGATCAGGTATCCGGCAAAAATAACCCATCTAATAATAATCCTCCGGCAATGTTAAGACTGGATGCGGTTCCTCAAAGCATGCAATTCAACATGGAAGGGAAGAACTCAACCCCATCAAATGGGCGTGTAGCTGTTCCTATTTCACAAGACGGAACCTCATTAGCTTATAATCCTAATAGTTCCGATCCAGGCATCTTTACTCAGTTTACTAACTCCGCTGGAAGCGAAATGAATGATGTGGGCTGGGGTCTTACAGTCACGGCTCAGTCAGGTTCAGCTCAGAATAACTTGTTGAATAACGCTTCACTTGATTTAGGAGGATCCTCTTTAGGTGATGGGTTCTTACAGGAACTGTCGCTCAATCAGGATAAGAGTATGCTAACGTGGAATAAAACCGGAAATAATCTTGGAAACACGATTAACTTTGACGGACAAGCCACTCCGATTGTTTCAAGTTCAAACGTTGACTTGGATAACTCTACTTATCAAGCGTTCTGGAATTTGGCCAACGTTAAGTTGAATCTTGATGAAAATGTTTTGAAAAATAATAATGCTGGTTTAGGTGGTAATTCACAAAATGCAAGCGGAACGTTGACTTGGAACTTATCACATGGACCTTCAGAAGGAAATTAACCAACATAAAAGACGATAATAATTGAAAGATTGTTATCGTCTTTTGTACATAAGCAATTAATTATAATATTGGGGTGGATTGATAATGAAAGTAAGCAAAAAATTAGCAATAATCGGGTTGACTGTGATTGCTAGTGTTCTCATGATTGTGATGGTGACTCCAACCACTCATGCTGACACCCAGAATCAGGTTCCCCTTGAGGTTCTGCCACAGTTAAACGGAGTTAAGGGACAGCAAAAGGGTGCCAATTATTTTGATATTAAGGCATCTCCAGGCATGAAACAGCAACTGAAGGTGCAATTGATCAACCGTAGTACTAAGATGCCCTTAAAAGTAAAATTAGGGATTAATCCAGCAACTACTTCGGGAGCTCCTACGATTAGTTACGCCAATAAGGCTCAAGCAACCAACAATCATTTACAATTTCCGATTGAACAACTGGTAACTTTTAACAAGGCTTCAGATCAGACAGTTTCTTTACAACCGCACCAGAAACAAACCGTTACTTTGAACCTAAATGTTCCAAACGACGAGAACTTTCAGAAGTTTAATGGAACAATTCTCGGTGGACTTTACGTAGTTGAAGATAATGGTAACAAGTCGTCTTCCCCGGTTAATTCCCTGTATTCGTATTCGGTTGGAATCCAACTAAAACAGGGGAAGCAACTCGCTAACATGAAAATGAATGGCGTTAAGACGTTACCAGCTGGGAATCCGAACCTCATAAAGGTGAAGTTAGCTAATGATAGGGCTGCTGTGTTAGGGAAGACCAAGATTAGAACTGATATTACCCCAATCAATAGTTCCAATGTGGTGGCTTCACATACCACTGCCAATGCCATTATTGCACCCAATAGTTCGTTTGATTACTTGGTTCCTAAACCCACGAAGAGTTTACCTAATGGTCAATACACCCTTCACCTAAAAATGACCTCAAATGATCCTCAATTTAAGGCGACAAAGGTTTGGAATTTTACGCATAACTTTACCGTTAATAATCCCGTTTCGGCGACTAACTCAGGTAGGAAAACAGTTGCTAAGAGCATCTTTTGGCTCGTTATGTTAATATTGTTATTAGGTATTATTGGAGCCTGTATTTACTTCTTCTTCGTTGGAAGAAAGCAGGATGAAATCTAACTTTGAAGTATAAGAAAGCGTTCAGATGTCAAGATGTGAGTTAGCTTAATGACATTTGATTCGTTAAATTTTAATGCAATATCTCTGAATTACTAGTATCCTTAAATTATTAGAACAAAGGAAGAGTGATTTTTTGGAAAAAGCAACAAAGAAAAACATTTTTTTATTTGCGATCGGAATCATTGTAGTGGTTGCTGGCTTTTTGTTTATTGAATTTGGAATTAACGTTGATGGCGTTAAGCAACATGATCATACGCCCATTTTATTTGTATCTGACTTAAACAAAACTTCTAAGGCTGCCAATCATTTGACGGTTACTTCTAGTCGTGAGGGTGGTGAATATGCCATGAAGATTAATGTTTATCCAGATGGCAAGATTTATTATCATCCGAATGAAAACGTGCATGCTAAGTATCCGATCATTAAGGTTAACTTCAATGACAATACTGCTTCTACAGTAGTTCAGGCGAAGTGGTTAAACGAAATCTTAGTTCATTTGAATCGTAAGTATCGTTATCAGCAGTACAATGCCCTGGGCTTTGGCTCTGGAAGTTTAACGGTTTATCAAAATGCCGTTTCTTACGGACAGGAAGCTAATCACATGCGCTTAACGAAGTTCATTTCGATTGGTGGTCCCTTCAAGGGAATTATGCCAAAACAAAATATCATGAATCATCGTTATCCAAAAGTGAGCGAACTGCGAGATGGTTCGAAGACCTTTCCTAAGGGTGTCAGTGTCCTGAACGTCTATGGCCAGTTGAGTCGGGCTAACAAGTCGGATGGACGGGTTACAACGTCGTCGGCTAGAGAACTCAAGAAGTTGGTTCCAGGATCTGATTATCAAGAAATTAAGGTTAGTGGAAAGTCTGGACGTCACAGTAAGCTGTTGAGTAATCAGATGGCTTCACGAATTATCGAACGATTCTTGTTCGCTGAATAATAAAAGATAAAAAAGCGGAAGCACTTCATTGAAGTGCTTCCGCTTTTTACGTTTCTAATTAAAGTTGATTAACGACACCTTTTTCAACGGCACGGTTCAGTGCCTGTAGTTCGTTAATTTTGGACTCAATGAGGTATTGGCCTTTGACCTCACTCTTGTCTTTGGCGTCTTGTAATTGTTGATCTAAGAATTGAATTTGTTTATCGATATAATCAGTAAGTTTCATATTATTCGCTCCAATCTATTCTGTTTTCCACTTACATCCTACCAGATCTGAACCCGTTTATCAGGTTTTAAGTACATCTTATCTTCAGATGTTACGTCAAAGGTCGTGTAAAAGTCATCCAAATTTTTGACTTGAACGGATGCTCGAAGTGGGGAGGGAGCGTGAACGTCAATTGATAGTAGCAGGTTTTGGTATTCTGGAGTGGCTTTCATGCGCCAGATTCGACCCCAGTTAGTAAAGAATTGATATAAATCGGGGTCGGTGTCATTTTTAGCGGCTTCCTCAGCACAACTGAGTCCACCAGCATCAGCAATATTTTCAGAAACCGTCAATTTTCCGTTAACTTTTCCGCCAGCAAATGGAATACCGTTGAATTCATCAATCATCTTTTGAGCTAGTTTAGCAAAGTGTTCGTGGTCCGATTTGGTCCACCAGTTGTTCAGATTGCCATACTGATCAAACAAAGAACCGTTATTATCAAAGGCATGTGAGATTTCATGCGCCATCACAGCACCAATTCCACCATAATTGGCACTCTCAGGTTGATCAAGACTGTAGAATGGTGCTTGTAGGATGGCAGCTGGAAAGACAATGATATTCTTAAAGGGATGGTAATAAGCGTTCACGGTGTTGGCACTCATTTCCCAGCGTTCTCTTTCAACTGGTTTATTCCACTTGGAGAACTCGTACTGGTTAGCAATCTTTTCAAAGTCGAGGAGGTTACTTAAAACCGTACCACCATCTTTTTCCTCCGTTACGTGGAACTTCTTGTACAAAGGATCAAGTTCATCAGGATATCCAACCTGAACACCAAGGGTTGAAAGCTTTTTGATGGCCATTTTCTTAGTGTCTTCACTTAACCAATCATTGTTAGTAAGGCGATTCTTGTAGACGTTAATCATGTTGTTAACCATCTGATGAACGTCATCCTTTGCTTTTTCACCGAAGTACTTCTTCCCGTAGTAGTCGCCGATGACCTGGTCGAAAGTACCAGAAGCAAGGTAGTAGGCCGCTTTTTTCTTATTAGTGGCCTCTTTCTTACCAGAAAGGGCTCGGCTGTAGGTTCCACCAGTTACTCGGAATTCGTCCGAAAGGGCTCCACTGTAGCCATTAAGGGTCTTAACGAGCATCCAATCCTTCATGAGCTTAAAGTGTGATGAGGTAAGAAGTTCAGACAGATTTTCAAAGAATTGAGGTTCGGTCACAATGATCTTTTCAGGGAGGGCACCAACGAGTTGGTTAATGGCTTCCTTTAGGTTTAATACGTTGGTTGATTTGGCCAGTTGGTCAGGACTTTCAGGATTATACATCTTACTATAATCCGCAGCTTCCTCGGCTGACTTAACGTTAGGGGCAATTAAACGATCAAATTCAACCGCATTTTCAACGATGTTTTTGCTATCTTCTTCACTGTATCCGGCCATTTCGAATAACTTGACGGTCATTTTAATGAAGATTGGCATTAAGGTCTTAGCGGCCTCATTGTCCTTTTCATAGTAAGTTTTGTCGGGCATGAATAAGGAAGGACCGCTCGCAAAGAGGGCGTTGACCTTAGCGTTCTTCATGTCAGGGTCAAGGCCAAGTGAAAATGGGGTAGGGAGACCTGAAAGAATCCAGTCGGGAAGTTGGTCGTTTAGATCATCGTAGTTATCAAGGTTGGTAATGCGATCAAGGACTGGTTTTAAGGGCTTCACGCCATCTTCGTCACGCTTTTTAAAATTGGTGGTCATATTGTAGAACTTTTTGTACTCCTCTAATTCAGGAGAGGTGGCGTTTAGCTTGCCACTCTGGAGTTCTGCTGAATCCTTCATCAGGGTTTTATCGATATCATCAACTAGATCCATGAATCCACCAGTTGAAGAGTGATCGGATGGAATCGTAGCTTGTTTAATCCACGAACCATTGATGGCATCATAAAAGTCATCTTTTAGTTCGGGTTTGTTAATTGGAAAATCTTTCTTTGTCATAGTCATTGTCCTTTCGAAACTTTTATCATAACTAAATGGTATCAAAAAAGTCCCATGAACGACATTCACGGGACTTAATTTTACTGATTATTTATTTTTTAAGGTCTTCAATTGAGTTAACGTTCTTCATGTACTTCGGAACGGCTAATCCAACCTTTGCCTTGTCGATACTAGTACCAATGATTTCAACGTTGTTCTTGTACTTCTTGTACATTGGAGCCATTGTAGTTGGCAACCAACCAGCAGTTGAAGCATCAGCGGATCCCGTTGAAAGGGAGGTCCACATTGGTTGAGCTTCCATTGCTGAAAGGGTTGGTTTGTAACCCTTCATTCGAAGTAACTGGGCAACCACGTTAGAAGATGATAATTCCGAGTCCCATGAAACTAGGACAAGTTTAACGGGTTGACCGTGTCCTTCAGGAACACCATTGAGCCATTGTTTAACTAGTTCAGGATGTTTAGCAATAAATTCCTTGGAAGCTTTTTCAGCATTTTCACCCTTGTCAATCTTGAACATCACTTCACTCATTAGTTCATCATTCCAATGGAACTGTTTGAGTAACTTAGTTGCGCCAGGATCTTTCTTTTCAAATCCCTTATGGATAATGGTTTGAATGTGTTCACCTTTTCCATAAGCATTCTTTGGATCCTTCAAGAATTTGATTGGATACTTTTGAAACATCCAATGAGGTGTCCAACCAGTAATAACGATTGGTTGTTTATACTTTAGGGCTTTGTCTAAGGATGAAAGCATGGCAGCAGTAGAACTAGCCTGAAGTTGCCACTTTTCTTTTTTTAGTCCGTAGGTATTAATTGCTTTAGTAGTGGATGACATGATTCCAGCTCCGGAATCAATTCCAGTTATTGTGTAGTTAACTTGTGGTCCAACTTTTGCGTTGGGATTGTACTTTGGTGGATTTACACTACATGCGGTTAAGGTCACCGCTAGAAGTAACGCAGAAGTGATTCCGAGAATCCATTTAGTAAATTTTTTATTCATTATTCGTTAGATCCTGCATCAGTTTTATTGGCACCACCAAGGCCTTTACTGATTTTATCAAGGACAATTGCCAGAATAACGATTGCGATACCAGCTGCAAAACCAGTACCAACGTCATTTCTACCAACGGCGAAGTAAACGGCTTCTCCAAGTCCCATCGTTCCAATCATTGAAGCAATAACAACCATTGAAAGGGCAAGCATGATTCCCTGGTTAATTCCAGACATAACGGTTGGTTTAGCCAATGGGAATTGAACTTTGAAAAGCTTTTGCCATGCGGTACAACCGAATGATTCTGAAACTTCCAGGTATTCACTAGGTACTTGTCTAATTCCAAGGTTAGTCATGTTGACGATTGGTGGAATTGAGAAGATTACTGATGCAAACACACCAGGAACTTGACCGATTCCAAACAAAGCAACGGCAGGGATCAAGTAAACGAAGGCTGGCATCGTTTGTAGAAATGACATGATTGGACTAACGATGGTTTGTACAATCTTACTCTTAGCCATCCAAGTTCCAAGTGGAACCCCAATGATGATAATTAAAAGACAGGTTGTAAGAACCAGATCCAGAGTCTGAGTCATTTCACGCCAGTAACCCTGGTTCCAAATTAATAGAAATCCTAATAATTCAAAGAGCATGAAGCCCCAGTGCTTAGTTTTTCTGAATAAGAACCAAGTTCCAAGCAGGATAATCACAATGAATAACCAGATTGGAATAATGTCAAAGACCCATTGAATACCATTCATAACGGTATTCAAGAACAGTGTAATGGCATTAAAAAAGCCAGCAAATCCAGTTAGCCAAGCAAAAAAGGCATTCACCCATTTAGCGATTGGAATTGCACCAATGCTAGCAATTGATAATAAACTATTCATTAGTCATCTGCTCCTTTCGTTGCCATGGCATCAAGAACGGCACTTCGAAGAATAATTCCCTGTAAGTGCTTTTCGTCATCAACGACTGCGTATGGAATTGGCGATTTAGAAATTGCATTGAACAATTCGCCAATTGGGGTGTTTGGAGCAGTTGTTGGCACGTCAGTTTTAAGTGCAGTATGAAGGTCTTTCTCGTTCTTATCAATCATTTCGTTAGCATCATCAGCATCGACAATTCCCACAAAATGATTGTCGGAATCAACCACGAAGATACTTGAAATCTGATCTTCTTTCATACGACGAAGGGCCAACTTAGGACCATCCTTATCAATGTTAACGGTGTTTGGTTTAACCATTACATTGGAAGCAGTCAGAATCTTAGAACGATCAACGTTTTCGATAAATTTCTTAACGTATTCATTTTTAGGATGATCAAGTAAGTCTTCAGGAGTATCAACCTGAATGACGTCACCATCATGCATCATCATGATTCGGTCACCAACTCGTAGTGCTTCGTTTAAGTCATGACTAATGAAGATAATGGTTTTGTGAAGTTTTCGTTGCAGTTCCAATAACTCATTCTGCATTTCACGACGATTCAGTGGATCAAGGGCTGAGAAGGCCTCATCCATCAGGAGAATATCCGGATCGTTGGTAATGGCACGAGCCAAACCAACACGTTGTTGCATCCCACCAGATAGTTCCCCTGGATAACTGTCGTCATATCCGTGAAGGCCGACCATTTCAAGTGATTCATGAGCCTTCTTGTCACGTTCTTCCTTCTTAACGTCTTGAACTTCAAGCCCGAAGGCAGCGTTTTCAAGGATCGTACGGTTAGGAAGTAATCCAAAGCCTTGAAAGACCATGCTCATTTTCTTTCGACGAAGATCAAGTAATTGTTTCTTGTCAAACTTCATGATATCTTTTCCATCCAAATAGATGGCACCAGATGTTGGATCGATTAAACGATTAAACATCCGTAACATGGTTGACTTACCTGAACCAGATAGTCCCATGATAACGAAAATCTCGTTATTTTTGATTGAGAAGGTCGCGTTATCAACACCAACGGTACTACCGGTCTCATCAAGAATGTGGGCCTTGTCTTCTCCCTTAGATAAAAGTTCTTGTGCTTTTCTAACATGAGGACCAAAGATCTTTGTAATGTGATCTACTTTGATTTTTTCATTATTATTTTGAGTCACAGAACTCCTCCTTTCGATTAACATCTTCATTAAAAATAAAAATATCTACGTTAACCAACTTAACAATTTGAAAGGTATATGTCAAATTATCTATCATTTGGAAATAGCGGCACGTCGGTTTTTATAGCCTCTATACTCCTACTCTGATATAGGTTTACCGTAATGTAATTTTATCTAAAAATTAATGTTAAAGGTTGAGAATTATGTTAGAAGAATTGTCCGATCCCATAATGGATAATCATGGTGATGATTCCAACGATGACGTTTCGAACTACGGCGATCTTGACCAAGCCGTTTCCGAGTTCTGCACTTAGAAATCCAGTGATGGCAACGGCGATGATGACGGCAATAATGGTTCCAGGCCACTGAAGACCAACCGGGAGGAGGGTCATTGCTAATAAGGGAAGGATCCCACCAAGAGAGGCCGAACATAGAGAAGACAGGGCCGCACTCCATGGACTCAAATACTTTCCTAATTGAAGGTCATATTTCACACTTACGACGGTCTCTAAGGGTTTCTTTGAAAGAAGGTCCTTAGCGATTGCGGTGGCCGTTTTTTGACTAACTCCTCGGCCCACATAAAATTCGATTACACTTTGAAGTTCTTCATTAAAGTTGGTTTTAAGTAACTTACTTTCGGTTTTGACGGCCGCTTGCTCGGTATCACGCTGAGAACTAACAGAAGCATACTCCCCACCGGCCATCGAAAAAGCGCAGGCAAGTAAGTCAGACAGTCCAGCAATGAAAATGGTAAGGGGGTTAGTAGTGGCAACCGCCACTGAGAAGAGGACACCCACGACGGTCAAAATCCCGTCGTTTGACCCAAGGACTCCGGCTCGTAGGTTATTCAGTTTTTCGTCCATGGTGTTGTCATTGTTATCTTTGTGATCTTTCTTAAAATGAAAACTCATCTAGTGTCCCTCCTTAAAATACTAACCCGACTAAACGACCAACAAGGTATGCGACGGTCATGGTGACTAATCCAGAGATGACATTTCGTATTAGTGACTTAGTCCGATTAGCATTTCCTAGAACGGCAGCTACGTATCCGGTAATTGAAAGTGCCAAGATGATGGCAAGATAAGTTCCAAGAACCCGGTACTGAGATGGAGCGACAAAGATGGTGACTAGAGGCAGAATTGATCCCGTGGGAAACGAAATCATGGAAGCAATTGCGGCAGCGTACGGACTGGTAAAATCTTTTCTATCAAACGAGTATTTTTCCCGCACGACTGTCGTTAACGCATCTTCTTGCATCATTTCGGAAGTGGCTTTTTCTGCCAATTCAGGAGCCATTCCCGTTTTGAGATACTTATTTTTCACAAAGTTAAATTCACCATCGTAATCGTTGGCAAGACCACGTTTTACAAAGTCGATGGCCTGTCGTTGTGAATCCTTTTGGGTGTTGACTGAAACGTATTCTCCCATTGTCATTGAAACCGTTCCGGCTAGCATTCCCGCCAAACCAGAAATCAGGATTGCCCAGTTACTGGTTGACGCTCCAGCGACACCTAGGACAATCCCTGCGACTGATAGGATACCGTCATTAGCACCCATGACACTTGCTCGCAAAACGTTGATTTTTTGCGCAAGTGATGTTTTCTTTTTTGCCATAATTAATTCCTCCAGTTTATAATGATTATAATCTAGCTCAACTACTATTTTACCGCAATCTCTTGATCTAGTAAACATGAATGATAAATTATGCACAAAAAAAGCATCATGACAAACGTCATAATGCTTAATTCTGAAATAAAATTAGTTTTTAAGTGATGCTTTCGGCATTTCAACTACTCTTTTGTTACTACTCTTACCCTGATCTTGCTTAGGTTCTTGAGCGTTCTTTTTAGCCTGGCATTCTTTACAAGTGCCGTGAACTTCTACGTTTGAGACTGATGGATCAAATCCAACTTTCTTAGTGGCGTCTTGGAGTTCTTCGTCGATCTTCTTGAATTTAGGATCATCAATATCAATAATCTTACCACAAGTGTCACAAATGGCGTGGAAATGGGGATGACTGTAAAAGTCATAACGATATCCGCCATCTGGGTTTGGTAATTCAATCACAATCCTAAGCTTTTTAAATAAGCGCAGGTTATTGTAAACGGTTGCCATACTAAGGTTGGGGAACGTTTCTTCCAAGAAATGGAAGATCGTCTCAACAGAAGGATGGTTGTTGTGATCAATTAGGTACTTCAAAATAATTTGACGTTGTGGGGTAATACGAACATTATTGCTTTTCAAAATGTCCATAGCTTTCCCATAAGCTTCTTTCTTCTCTCTATCATTCATAAATATGCACTCCCATACATTATAATGTTACTCTTTTATTTCAATAATCATTCTAGTAGCTTATGGAACACAATTCAACTGAAATTACTGAAATAATTGAAATCTAGAGGATTTAGCTGATTTAGCGATTTGGGAGAGTCCTAAAGTTTTTATTATACTCATAAGATTATGTTGGTTATTATTTAATAGGAGAGAAATACTAGATTGTTTTAATTCTTTAAAAGTAAATTGTATCATATGGTCAAATAATTCGCTGATAAAATCTGGAGCAATCCCAACTTCAAAGATAAAGTTAAATTGGGGTTCATTATTGGCTAGGTTGGTGATGGCAAAAATTCCCAATAAGACTTGGGTTTGCTTGTCTTTGACTGCCCAAATTAAAGCTTGGGATTGCATGATTTGGCGCATGTCATCGTTTACAAGGTCAGCAGTCCTTGATGCATCGTACTCACCGTCAAGACGAACGTTGGCAATGGTACGACCGTTTAATAATTGAGTAATTTGCCCCAAACTAGTAGTGGTTAACCAATCTAGCTCAAGATGAGCAGTAAAAATAGGGTGGTAACTTTCAAATTTAGTCATGACTTTCTCCCTTCAAATGGTTCCAGAATTGGTGGAGATCATTTTCTAATTCACGTGGATTATGAGCAATGTGATAATTTTTCCATTGCGGTGGGTAAAGATTCGTGTATCTTTTTTGGGTAAATCTTTGATCCATCATTACAATAACACCTTGATCATGTTTTCCACGGATTAGGCGCCCAGCTGCTTGAAAAACGTGGTTTAATCCAGGAAGTTGATAGGCATATTCAAACCCGTGACCGTTCTCGGCGTCAAAGTAGTCCCGAATGAGGTTGGTCTCCGAGTTAAGTCCTGGAAGTCCAACCCCGACGATTCCAACGCCGATTAACTTATCCCCGACAAGGTCAATCCCCTCCGAAAAAATACCACCCAAAAGGGCAAAACCCACCGTCGGTTGATCATCGGGATGATCGAACTGGTGAATGAAGCGAGAGCGGGCTTGATCGTCCATCCCTGACTCTTGTTTGATGGTGTGAATGGTTGGATGTTGTTTGGTAAATTCAGCGTAGATTTTCTCAAGGTATAATCCGGATGGGGCAAAAATGAGATAGTTACCCTTCTTGGCAGTCACCATTTGATTAATGGTAGCGACAATTTTGGCGATGCTTTGGTCTCGGTTTCGGAACGTAGTATTAATGTATGAAGTCACAATAATGGACTGGTTTTCAGGTGGAAAGGGAGATGGTAGTTCATACTTTAGACTGTCGGGTTCGTCACCTAAAACCTTAGCGTAGTAGTCCATTGGTGAGAGGGTGGCTGAAAATAAGACGGCTCCGCCACCTAAGTTGAGGGTCTCGGCTAGATCATGGCTGGGATCCATACAAAAGAGGCGCACGGTGACATTTTTTCCATCCAGTAAGATGCGAACTTTATAATTAGGACCAAAATATTCATTGATTTTAAGGTACCCGGTGCACTGAAAGAAAAAATCGAGTACGACGTCTAAGTCGTCACCATCATCCTGTTTGGCAATCCACTTCCGCATCACCTTAACTAGGTTAGTAACCGCCTTCGTAAATTTATCGAGAGGGTCATCAGTGGCCGTTTCAAAGACGTGATCATCACGCAATGGCTTAGCAACTGCATTAAACTGACGCTTGAGTGAACGGAGCTTGGTTAACACCTTTTTGTTTGATTCCTTATCCCTTGAAATGATTTTGATAACGTCGGCTAGCGAACTAGACGATAGTTCAGTTGAATACATCTCGCGGGAACGATCCACGAGGTTATGAGCCTCATCAATTAAGTAAAAGTTACGATAGTCTTGAACCTCAAAGAAACGTTGCAGGTGAACCTGGGGATCAAAGAGGTAGTTATAGTCACCAATGATTACATCGCAAAAAAGGCTGATATCAAGTGAAAATTCAAACGGGTCCAGTGTGTATTTTTTTGCATACTTTTCTATGACGTCACGCGTAATCTGATGATTGTGACGCAAAAGGTCCTTTAGGGCGGGCTTCAAGCGATCGTAGTAGCCAATCATATAGGGATTATCTTCAGGAGCTTGGTCTCGCTCCTCTTCAAACATGATCTGGTCCTTGGCCGTAAGGGTGATGCTTCTTAACCGCAGCCCCTTGTCACTCATAAGGCGAATGGCATCTTCAGCGACTCTTCGGGTGCTCTGCTTAGCCGTTAGGTAAAACACCTTGGAAATAAGGTCATTTCCCATGGCTTTTATGGTAGGAAAAAGGGTTGAAATGGTTTTTCCCGTCCCAGTGGGCGCCTCGGCAAACAGGTGCCGATGGGTCACCACCGTCTTGTAAACGGCGGCGGCTAATTCATGCTGACCGTCACGATATTCCTTGAAAGGAAATTGGAGTTTTTGGGCGGTAGTGTGTTTCTCTTCATCTAATTGATCTTTAAGCTTAAGCCACTCACTGAATTCTTTGATTAAATTGTTAAAGAAACTTTCTGCATCTGTGAATGTAATTGATTGTTCTTTTTGGGTGATTTCTTCTTCGGGAGTTTGAACGTAGGTGAGCCGCATTGTTACGGTTTTGATTGCTGGATTTTCGTTCATGAGTAAGTAGGCATAGGCTTTGACTTGCCCCCAGTAGAGAATCATTTTATTTTCAGGGATGTCTTGAAATTCGATGTCAGAGGTTTTGATTTCTTCAATGATAGCCGAATCATCGTTGAGGATTACACCATCAGCCCGACCATGCACCAGGAAATCGTTGTGATTTACTTGAACCGTTTTTTCAAGATAGTATTCTTTTTGGTAGTTTTTTGTTCGATTCTTTTGTAGTTTGTGGTGGATCCTAGTGCCAGCTTGAGCCGTGTTTAAACTACTTAAACTACTATTGAGATCGCCACTTCTTAGTAAGAACTCAACGAGATCTCTGACTCCAACTTTGTTCACCATTTCCACCTCCATTTTTCCATAAAAAAACAACTTCAAGCGAAGTTGTTTTATTCCTCACGCCAACGATTGAACTCGTCCGCGTGTGATCCTAAGTAATTCATTGCTTCTTTAGTTAACCGGTCAACCTCGGGCTTGGTTTGATCCGGCATCACGTGATAAAAGTTGCAGACATATCCTTCGGCGATGTTTTCGTATTGTTCTTTACGACCGTATCCGGCGTCATTGAATAGTTTATCTAAACCCTTGACGTCATCTTTGCCTGCTTCGTAGATTTGCTGAGCTAAGTTAGTTTTGTTTTCTCCTAACATTGTGGCAGCGTATTTAATGATGAAATCGTTCATATCAATAATGATGTTTTGGCGTTGCTTACGTTCAATTTTCTTCTTCGACATATTTTCACCTCAATCTCATTTTAAAGCATTCATGGTATAAATGAAAATAGAAAGTAAAAGCTTAAAAAGAACGCAAAATTTATGTTATGATAGGCGCACTAATCTTGGTCGAATCCTTACATGTGATAAGATTAAACTGATGTTACTAGAGAAGTAGGTGATAATTTGAATAATTCGGTTGATCAAGTTGTCAAAGACTTGAGGTATTCGATGAATAATAATTTATTGGTAAATTTGACCCAACGAAACACCACGGTTTTTTATACTGGGGTCGTGGTTGCCCTTGATGCTGCTGGAGCCATTCTAATTACGTATGATGACTATGGATTAGCTAACGGACTGGTATATGTAGTTTATGGTGACATTGACGACATTGATTTTCAAAGTGAAGACCTGACCAAGATGGAAGGTCGGATTCGGATGTCACGCCAACTAAAGCTGAACGGGACAAAACAGGAAGTAATGAAGCTTAATTCGAAGAATGATCTATTAACTCAGATCTTAGGAAATTCCTTTGTTGACCAGCAAGCTATCATGGTGGTGACTCAGGACGGCAATTCCGTTGAAGGTTTTATTAATTCGTTGTCAGACTTTGAATTTTCACTTTCTGTAATTGATAAGTTTGATAATGAGAACGTGACACACAAGACCATTATTAAGCCATTGGTTCGATCCGTTGAGTTTTTGGGAACGGAATTAAAATTATTAACGGATTCCAAGTCGGTGTTATTTGCTAAACACATTGATCCTCAAGTAGTAGATGGCCAATTAGCGATTGAAGCTAACCTCTATTCCGCGATGGAAACCGGGAGACGGATTGTGATGATTCCTAAGATTCATTCCGATCTCTTCTTTATTGGTCAGATTCGGGCGGTTAATTCAGATTCGGTAATCTTTTCGTTGGTTGATATGATGGGACGATTTGGCGGTTATGAATTAATTAAAATTGATGAGATTGATAAGTTAGTGATTAAAAGTGATTATTTGCGTTTGATTAATCATTTTGTCTCCATTAATTCAGCCAACGGCGTTTTCGTTCAACCAGTTTTAAATAATGATCGGAGTTTTGATGCAACGGTCAACTTGTTTGCCGCTACGATTGAGATGGCCATCAAGTTTCAACGGGTGGTTCGCATTAAAATGAATGACGGACAATCGTACCTCGGTTTTCCCGTAAAGTACGAGCGGGGACAGGTTACGGTTCAGATTGTTGATAAAGCTAAATTATTTGTCGTAAATAACCAACTGATTAATTTAAATGATATTGATGAGATTGCCTTTGGCTATCTTGATTCGTATCTAATTGAACAACAAATTGGATAAAAAAACGATGACTTTCATGAAAGCCATCGTTTTTTACTTGTTATGAACAATAAACTGTTTAATTATTTTTACTTCATCCTGAGTGGGTTGAACTTGCATACTCTTGATGGCGTGAAATCTTTCCACGGTCATATGTAAGTCAACTGCCATCTGGTTATCAGGAATATCATGTTTTTCTTGGAATTTAATCAGATCAGTTGCTACTTGACTAAATTCTTCACCAATTTTCATTTTGTTTCCTCCTCTACTTCTCTTACTTGAGTCCATTATACATTAATTTATTTAATTGAGACAAAGAATACTAAAGGAGAAGTAGGATCGCTTGAAGTAAAATTACGTTGAAAACGAAGACCAGCCAGTCTACCATCGTAATTTTAACCGGCTCATAAAAAGTTCGAGACTGACCCTCAACGAATCCATGCGATTCCATTCCTTGCGCTAAGTTTTCTGACCACCGAATGGCTGACAAAATGGCCTTAAAGTATAGGGTAGGTGACCACCAGTGTAATTTAACGCCGCGCATTAAACTCGCGGTTTTGATTTTATTAACTTCGGCCTGAATCTCAGGAAGAAGGTTGAACGCTGCCATGGCACCGTAAACGAATTTGCTTGGAAGATGGAGATTCTGTTCAAGTGAATTGACTAACTCATAGAGCTTGGTTGTTAAGGTGAATGCTGCTCCGTAGATCACATAGACGTAGATTCGAGTGAAAAGGAGGATCCCGGCGTGGCTACTCTTAGCGTACAAGATTTGCGAAATAAGGAGCCCAATGGCAGGGATCAACGCAATCAGGAGGATCCATAAAAGACGCTTTAATTTAACACGTTTAACTAAAAGGTAGAGAAGCCCCACTACGATTAAAATCACGTTGCCAACAATACTGTTAGTAAATGATACTTCGAGTGCAATGATCAGGACTAAGATGAATTTTAGACTAGGATTCATGAACATCCTCCTTATAAGTCAAGCGGTGATTAGCGAGTTCGATGTAAAAATCAGCGTTGTCCACCAATTCCGTTTGTTGATGAGAAGCAAAAATGATCGTTTTGCCAGCGTGGGCCTCGCCTTCAAGCAACCTTGAGATAATCGTGGTCGATTCTTGATCAAGTCCGGCAAACGGTTCGTCCAACATGAGAATGGGAGCATCTCTGATTAACATGATTACGATTTGCAGTTTCTTTTTTTGACCGCCACTAAGTGAGTAGACAACTCGATCGGTGAGTTGATCTAAATGGAGTTCTTCCATTAAGTCATTGATCCGATCATCCGTCCAATTCTTCGTAATGGCGTTCTTTTTGGCCAATTGAATCTCATCATTAATGGTAATGGTCAAAAATTGGTCTTCTGAATTTTGGAAAACAAGATTTTCATATCGCATGAGAAATGGGAGGGATGACTTCTTAATGTTGCGATTAAGGATTTTGACGACCCCGTTATAAGAGTGGAGACGTGATAAGGCTTTGAAGAAAGTTGATTTACCACTCCCGTTCTTCCCATTTAAGTAAGTGATGCCAGGATACAAATCAATGTTTTCTGGTTCAATTAAGTTTTGGTTGCCATCGGTCATGGAGAAATTGAGTAGATTAATGATGGGATCATTGTCTGACATGATCCTGTATTCAATCTCTTTGTCAGGATGGTGTGGGAGACGGTTCTTAATTTGCTTAACCGGAATTGGTTTGACGGAATCGTTTTGAACGTTGAAGAAGTGATCGGCGATTCCAATGTAATCGCTCAAGTTATGATCGGAAATGATGATGGTCCGATTGTGTTCTTCCTTAAGTTGAACGAGTCGCCTGATGATGTCTTTCTTACTTTCGACGTCGACGTTACTAAAAGGTTCATCAAGGAGAAGAACGGGACGTTTCATGGCAACTGTCACTGCTAAAGCAACTTTTTGTTTCTCACCCCCAGATAAGGTTGAGATGGTCCGATTTTTAAGACTGCTGATTCCACAAAAGGCTAGGGCCGCATCAATGCGATTGGGCATTTGAGCGGGATCGATCTGTAAGTTTCCGAGGGCGAAGATTAGTTCTTCTTTGACGGTTTTCATCGCAAATTGGTGGTTAGGATCCTGAAACAGCATGGCTGTCTTTTCATCCATGTCAATTTTTCCACTCATTTCGCCCTTACTGTACTTAGGATACAGTCCCGCAATCAGCTTCAAGAGCGTGGTCTTCCCGCTTCCAGTTGGACCAAATAGTAAGTTAATACTATTTGGCTCAAACTTTAAATTAATTTGATTTAAGATTTTATCCTGTTCAGGATATGAAAATGATAGATCTTTGATATTTATCATCATTTATTCTCCATAAAAAAAGACGTCCAAACCGCGAGTGGGAGAACGTCCAGCTGATGTATTTAACAAGCTTAGTTATATATTTCCTGCGCTGGTATTGTCCAAGTCAGGTTCAACGGGTATGATCTCAGCCACTCGGCACCCCAATGTTTAATTAAGTTTAGTATATCAAATATGGCATAAAAATCAATTTTCAATTAGAATAGGGGAGATAGGAAAAATAGAGCGGAGGATACTTTCATGAATTCATGGTGGAATCTTGTAGGTGTAATTGCGTGGTTAATTGTTTTGGTAGTTTTAATCCTTGTGATTAAAAACATTCGTTCACGCCGAATTAAAATGATCGTCCAAGATAAAAAGACTTTTGAATGGCGAAATTTGCTGATCTCAATCGTTGAAATCGTTGTTTTCTTGGTTTTGCTGGCTTTGATGGTTTACACGACCTTCTTTAGAAACATTACCAAGACGAACAACCGGAACGTTGTTACCACGACGCAAGTGGAACCATTAATCATTCAAAGTGACGAGCACGGTTCTTATTACGTGAAGGTTGATGGTAATAGGGGCCCGATTCAACAATATTCGTTCTGGTTAAAGAACGTTAAGTATCAGCTTCCAAGTACCAATGCACAAGTAGTTACGACGCGTGGTAATGCTGAAGTTACTGGGCGCAGTTACAAATTGAATCACAAAAACATTAAATTAAACGACCAGCACTTCCAGAACGCATGGGCCAAGGTAGTTACTTTGACATATAAAGGGAACTTCTGGAATGGTTTGGGGATGCATGCCGGAAAGGATGCCAACCAATTCATTTTAATTCGGGTTCCTAATAAGACGTTCGTACAGAGAAATAAATAATTATTTAACCACCGATGTTTACGGACCGGTGGTTTTGTTTAAAGATGGAGGAATTGAAATGAGTGCAAAGATTCCAGAGACGATGGATGAAGTTAAAAACTTGTGGGATGAGCTCAAAAAAGAAGGCAAGGACATTACACTTGATGAGTTGATCAAAAGTAACGTCCAGGATTTAACCCAAGCCTACCTGGATTCAGCTGAAGAGGGTCACTATGACTCGGCTAAGTTGGTTAATGATCAAACCATTGCGTTTGTTAGCATCACCGGGAGAACGATTGGAAAGTATGTTACCAAGGGAACCAGCCTGGTTGATGACTTTAAAAATAACTCTTTAAAGCTAGAGTTAGACCTAGAAGCGGCTGCAAATAAAGTCGCAAATAAATAATTTACTTGCAATTTACTGTGTTTATCGATAGCATAGTATTTGTTAAGCGCCCTTAGTGTAATGGATAGCACATGAGATTTCGGTCCTCATGATCCGAGTTCGACTCTCGGGGGGCGCATTTATATTAGTTTCAAAGCATTGATATAACAGCATTTAAAAACAAGTTGGTCTCTATTTGGCTTCAGTTAATAGGAAGGGCTGACAAAATTCTTAAAACTGGTATACTTATTTAACGGAGATTAAGTCGCAAAGAAGCCTCACTACTTTTGGGTAGTGGGGCTTCTTTTGTATTTAAACTTGTATTTTATGTGTGCGTAATTTTTTATCACCAAACGCCAAAAATGTTTGTTTTCCCAAATGGTGGTAAACTTTTCATGAATTAACTTTAGGAGGTAAATTTATGAGTGAAAGTGTAGTAATCTTTGGTGTTGGAAAGGGCTTTGGCTTTTCCATTGCCAAGAAATTTGGTGAAGCAGGCAAGACTCCAATTTTAGTAGCCCGGAACGCTAATCAATTGAAACAGTTTGTAAAAGATTTGAGTAACGATGGCATTAAAGCTGATTTCATTGTCGCAGATGTAACCGATCCTACTCAGGTAACCAATGTCTTTAGTAAGGTCAAAATGGCTTATGGAATTCCAGAGACCATGGTTTATAACGTTGGTGATAAAACTTTGGATACACCATTTTCATTGCCATTGGATCAAATTAAAGGAATTTATGACACCAATGTTTTTGGTGCCATTACAACAACACGACAATTCGTTGGTCTTTCAGATGATTCTAAGTTGAATCGGAATATTTTAATCACTGGTGGTGGAGCAGCTTTTCATCCCACGAAGGATAACGTCACTTTAGCGGCTACCAAGGCAGCTTTAAGTGATTACGCATTTTCACTTCATGATGCAGTTGAAGATGATAATATTTACGTTGGTTTGATTACCATTCAAGGGCTTTCTGGTAGTAGTGAAGAGATGCAACCAGACAACGTTGCTAAAGTCTATGTAAAGGCTGCTCAGGATCGTTCTGAAAGGGAAATTAAGTATCCAACAAAACCGTCTGATTTTTAGGAAATCGAGGCATTAAAATGGCAGATAAAGACGCACTTCTAATTATTGACTATACTAATGATTTTGTGGATGATCAGGGATCTCTGACCGCTGGTGAGCCAGCTCAGAAACTTGATCAGTCCATTGTTGATTTGGCTGAAAAATTTAAAGATGACAATCAATTCGTGATTTTTCCAACTGATGTGCATAAAAAGGACGATCCATACAGTCCCGAAACCAAGCTTTATCCAACTCACAACGTGCGGGAAACCTGGGGTCGTCAGTTGTATGGAAACGTTGGAAAGTGGTTTGATAAGAACCAAGATTTGGATAATGTTTGGCAAATGGATAAAACCAGATACAGTGCGTTTGCTGGGACGGATCTCGATCTTAGACTCAGAGAACGAAACGTGAAAACGTTGCATTTGGTGGGTGTCTGCACCGACATTTGTGTTTTACACACCGCGATTGCTGGATATAATTTAGATTACAACTTGGTCATTCATCAGAGCGGAGTGGCAACCTTCTCTGATTTGGGACAGAAATTTGCGATGGATCACTTCAAGAATGTTCTGGGCGCAAAGATTGTTGATTAAAATTGTCATACTGATTTTTAAAGTATATACTAAAAATAATTGAACAATTGTATGAGGGGGTGCCATTTGGCTGAGATTATACCCATTGAACTTGAACTGGTTAATACCTGCGAAAGGAATCGTGCGTATCTTTAATTAAAAATGTAATTAAGGGCTCCTCATCATTGATGAGGAGCCTTTTTGTATTGGGGATGTTAGTAATTGAGAAAAGTAAAGTTTACCGATGAATTAATAGAAAACTCAACAGAAATAATGGATCAGATCATGGATTGTGATTATGTTGAGGGGATTAAGGTTGGAGAAGTTCCGAAATCTGCACTTATCAGATACGTTCAACAAGACGAAATGTATCTGAATGGTTATGCTGATCAATTTCAACAAATAAAAAAAGAGACAATGGATTTAAAATTGCAAAAGTTTTTAGTAATTTGTGTTAACGGAATTAGAGATGAGCATACACCACATGATGTCATGATGAGAGTTATAGACATTACCGGCAAGCAGGTTCAAAGAGTTCCCATGCTTTCAGTTACAAAAAATTATGTTAAAAGTATGCATAATGCCGTTAATACCAAGTCAATTTTGATTGGACTGTGTGCACTTGCTCCGTGTATTTGGACTTATTATGTGATTGCTTATCAGTTAAATAAAAGTGATTGTAGAAATAATCCTTTTAATGATTGGATCAAATTTTATTTGGATCCCAGTGAAATGAAAAGTGTTTTTTACTTTATTAATCAACTGGCGGAAATTCATCCTGACGAAAGAGGGAGGGCTAATATGGTATTTCAAAGTAGCTGTCAATATGAGTTGGATTTTTGGAATACGATGTATGACGCTTAAAGTCATGAGAGGGAGATATTATGAGTAATGAAATTAAACAATATCCAGAAGCATTAACAATCGCAGGAACAGATTCTGGCGGTGGCGCAGGGATGGAATCAGATATAAAAACCATGCAAGCATGTCAAGTATCCAGTACCAACGTGGTTGTTGGTATAACTGCTCAGAATACCATTGGGGTTCAGGATACTTATCCACTTCCTGAGAAAATTATTAATGAACAATTTGCTTCTATCTGTGACGATTTTGACATTAAAGCAACTAAAACTGGGGCATTATTTGATGAAAGACATGTTCAATTAGTGGCGGATAACATTAAGAAGTATAAATTAGGTCAAATTGTAGTTGATCCTGTTATGGTAGCTAAGGGAGGTTCAATTCTACTTGAAGAAAGTGCCATTGAAACTTTGATTAATGAATTGATCCCACTAGCCGATTTAGTAACACCAAACTTGCCTGAAGCAGAGAAAATTACGAATCAATCGATCGAATCAGATGAAGAAGTTAAAAAAGCCGCTCGAAATATCCAGATTGCTGGTGCTAAGAATGTCATGATTAAAGGCGGCCATGGTACTAACAAGATCGTAAAAGACTATGTTCTTTTAGAAGATGGTTCTGATTTTTGGTTAACTGTCAATCGAATTGATACGGTTAGAACCCATGGGACTGGAGATACGCTTTCTTCGGCAATTGTTTCAGCATTAGCACGTGGTGAAAAAATGGAATCCGCTATCCGTTTTGGAAAAAATTATTTGGATAAAATTATTAGGAATCCACTGATCATTGGTCATGGTCATGGGCCGTTAAATCATGGAATGTGGGAGTAATTAACATGCAGTTTAATAAGGAAGTACTTCAAATTTATTTGGTAGCTGGAACTCAAAATTTTGCTGGCTCTGACGCTGAATTCGTAAATCATATTGAGCAAGCTTTAAGTAATGGAGTAACAGCTCTCCAATATCGTGAAAAAGGTCCAGGATCATTAACTGGTCAGAGAAAAATTGAAATGGGTAAAAAGCTCCGTAAAATTACTACCAAGCATCACGTCCCATTAATTGTTGATGATGATGTGAATTTGGCAAATGAAATTAATGCGGATGGAATCCACGTTGGTCAGAGTGATGAAAGTGTTCAAAAGATAATTCACGATAATCCAAATTTAATAGTGGGGTTATCGATTAGTACCGAAAGTGAGTTAGAGTACAGTAAGCCACTTATTGGAATTAATTATTTGGGAATTGGTCCAATTTTTCCTACTATTAGTAAAGCAGATGCTAAACCTCCAATTGGTATTAATGGCTTAGTACAATTGCAAAATCAGGTTTCACTACCTGTGGTCGCAATTGGCGGTATTAATACTAGTAACTGCCAGTCGATTTATCAGGCTTCGAAGGCTGGAATTGCTGTAATTTCCGTAATCATGGATAGTAAAAATGTAAAAGAGACAATCGATGAATTAGAAAGGAAATAAGAATATGACATCAATTTTAGAAGAAATTCGTAGAGAGAATCCAGTTGTCTTAGATATTCCTAATATGGTAACCCCACAAAAAGTAGCTGATGCAATTAGTTATGTTGGCGGTTCGCCAATTATGTGTGATTCTTCAAACGAAGGTCGTGACTTAGTGGCCACTGCGAACAGTTTGGTCTTGAACCTAGGAACGATGAATGATGATAACGTAAAATTGGATATTATCGCTGGTCAAGCGGCTAATAATCGTAACTTACCCGTTATTGTTGATCCAGTGGCGGTCAGTGCTTCGGAACTAAGAACGGAAGTTTTCAAGAAAATAAGTAACGAGGTCAATATTGATATTTTGCGGGGTAATGTTGGTGAGATTGCTTTTACGGCTGGAATAGATTGGGGAACTCGTGGAATCGATGCAGATGATGGAAATGGTGATCGTGTTCAAGTTGCCAAGATGGCTGCCAAACAGTTCCATTCAATTGTGGTGATTTCAGGGGTTGATGATGTGATTTCTGATGGTTCAGAAACATACGTGGTTCACAATGGCAGTAAAGAATTAGCCATTAACGTGGGTTCTGGAGACGTGTTGGATGGTGTCCTTGGAGTTGTCGCTGCTCATCATCGTGGCATTCATGCCGTTGCACTTGGAACTGCCATTGTCAGTGTGGCAGGTGAGTTAGCGGAAAGGAACTATCCGGCTGACCCAGCATCATTTGAAATGGAGTTCTTTAATAACTTATACAAATTGGATGATCATCAACTTTCTGATGAAATTAGAATTGAAAAGATTAATAACTAAAATAAAAAAAGATCGATTTAAAGTCGATCTTTTTGTTTGGGTTAATTTTAACGACGTCGGTGTCTTAAAAAGGTAAAGAAATGAAGCAGAATGGCGAGTAGGACGTAGAAAATCACAACGAATGCAACGTAGAAGAGCCAGAATTCTCCGTTGAATTTCAGTCCAAAAACCAGTCCTTCGATTACCATTGTAACCAGTGACATCACAGCGATCATGCCAAATAATTCAATATAACGTTTCAAAGTACTATCATCCTTTCGCGGTTTGTTAGCAATTTTTTGTCCCCATCGTTTACATAGCTCAAGTTTCTTGGGATTAGGAATCCCCTTACTTCCCCAAGTGTGGGTACCAATGACTTCGCCAAGCTTGATCAAACCAGCTGACGTCATAATTTTATCAATGGTTCGAAAGGTTTGATCGGTAATTCCGGTAAAGAGATTTTGAAATGAAGACAAAAAGCAGGTGGTTAAGCTTAAGTAATGTTTATTTTTGAACTTGCCCGGGAGAGTGTCTCCAATACTGTTCATTTTAACCATGCGGTGACGCATGCAGTCAAATAGGTTTTTGGTAACCCCGGATAGATCGGCGAAGTAAGTGGGTGAGGCGATGATCCACACATCGGCTGCTTCCATCTTCTTTTCAATCATATCAAGCGTTGGGTTAGGGTGTCTTAAATTATCGGGTTTGATGTCATAGTCTTGAAGAAATAGGGTTTCAACTTCGGCGTCCTTTGGGAGACCCGAGATAACCGCGTTCAAGTATTTGGCCGTCAAACCATCCTTACTCTGTGATCCTAAAAATGCTAAATAACGCAAATTTATGACCTCCTTTGAAATTAATTGATACTTACCTATTCATGGTATATTTTTGTGAAAATAATATCAATTAAAAATCCCATTTTCAACTTTTGCTGAAAATGGGATGCAATAAATCATAATTAAAATGTGCGAGCATGGCGTGCGTGTCTGCCCACGGGTCTTTGTCTTTTAGGAAGATCTTTAACGACCTGGGTAAAGGCATAGATAAACGGAGCAAACATATATGCATTGGTAAGCTGGGTTTCAATAATTCCCTGAACTGCCAAAGCAATCAGGATTACACAAAGAAAGTAGTTATTGTCTTGTTTGGCCTTGTAAGCACTTCCGATGAATAACGCTAGGAGAAGCATTAGACCAATGAAGCCAGCGCTTAGAAGGATAAATAAGAAGGTATTATCGACCCATAAGTTCGATCGTGCTCCCAGTAGTGGAAGATTTTGACCGATAATCTTTGGTGAATAGAAATACTGGATGACGGTTAATTGTTGACCAGGACGTCCTGATAACGTGCTATTTAGAGTGTTAAAGAGCGGTAGTGATGAACCCCAAGCTACCATTCCAATTCCAATAACAAAGGTTAATGAGACGATCACCCAAGTGACTTTGGGTAGCCAACGAACGATTCTTTTAGAGTAACTCAGTCCAAATCCGAGGATCAGGACAGCTCCGGCAACCATAAATCCACGTGATCCCGTCAGATAAGCAATCACTAGATAAACAACCAAAAGAAGAGCGTAAATCAAATACGTAAAGTGCTTTCGGATGTTCTGCAATAGTAAGAGGGCGGAACAAAGGATACTTAAAATAAACCCACTTAGAACATTTGGATGAGTAAATCCAATGGCATAACGTGTGGAAGTCCCCCGGGTAAATGAAATTGCATTCTGTGATGGGAAAACATGGAAGATCAAGAAGGCGAAGATGACCACTAAAATAATGAGTTTAGTGGCTAGGTCGATTGTTGCAAAGGCATTTTCGCTTAAAAGATCGGCATTTGCCATAAACAGGAACAGTAGGAAAAGAGTACTAGTAATCACATTGAGCTTTAGAAAATAGGATAGGACAAAGATAATTAGCATCAGGCCGATTACTGACCACTGTTTTAAGCCGTGTCTTCTGGTTAGTAACAACACAATTTGAACGAAGATAACAATCAGGGTCACAATTCCCGCAATTTTCCATTGTAAGAAACTTTTAGCTGAGTATACGTTATTGAATTGACTGTTCAAAAGAATTACTGACGATGCCAGAAATACTATGTAACTCAGCACGTAAACGTACTGATATAAACGATTTTTAAGGGTTAAAAACATTAATTATTCTCCCATTAGTTGTCAAATTTATCGGTAAAGAAATATTCAGCAATAATTTTGACGATCGACGGATTCTCATGAAGCATGGTGTGTTGAGCCTGTGAGCTGTTTCCATGGTATACGTAAAGTTTATAATTCTTGACGTGTCCGGTAACTAATCCCTTCATTGGGATCTCACTCTTCATAGTAACTTCACCATCGGTTCCGGAATGGTTCATATCTCCGACCAAGTTCATGATTTGGAGATTTTTAGGTAAGTTTTTAACATCAGGATCGTTTGGAGCATAGTTAGTAGCGAGTGAGATGAATTTATTTACTGTTGGTACTTCCTTTAGGTTAGGATAGTGTGCCAAGTAGTAATAAATGATGTTTCCACCCGAAGAATGCCCAATCATGTTGACAGAACGAATGTTGTACTTGGTATACAAGTAATGCATAACCTTAGGCATTTGAGTTGATTGGAAATAAGGACGATGGTTTTCTTGGAAAACGATTTGAACGGTGGGGTTATCAGCACCGATCTTATGAAATTGCTTGGTTGTTTTAACCGTTCCATCTTTTTTGACGTACAGTTGCAGAGTCTTAGTGGCTAAGTGATAACGGTTTAGAGTATCAACCATGTAGCCAGTGGTGATGTTGTTTCCACCTAACCCAGGAATGAATACAGTAGCGGTTTTGCTTTGATTAACGTCTAACTTACCGAGAAAACTACCATGATTATTCCAATAATAATATCCACCGCCAGCAAATATAGCCACTACAATAACGACAAAGAGGGCGATGAATGATTTGGTGTGTTTTCTTTTTTTGATGTGCATTGTAAACATTCCTTTTAATTAATTTAAATTTATATACTAGCAGTTAACATCATATAACAATTAGAGTGATTCAGCTAGGCGAACTAAATGATTTCTTCGGATAATGGGCAAGAAAAAATAGCTAAGTGTAAGGGCTTAGCTATTCTTCCTTAAATAATTGTTAATTATTTGATTGGGGTGTTCTTCATGTCAGTTCTGACGATGATAACATCACAACCAGCATGCGAATTGACGTATCCAGTGACTGAACCTTCTAGCATTCGATACAGCCGACCTTTACCGGTTGCACCCATCATGATGAGGTCAGTTTGGTGGTCGCGTGGGAACTCATAAGTGATAACTTCTCTAGGACTTCCAAAACGAGCATGAATATGAATATCTTCAATCCCAGTTTTATCCTTGATCTTGTTAACTAAATCTTTTAAATAGGTAAGTTCATCGTTAACGATTTGAGTAATGACACTACCGTCAACGACGCCGAGACTGTACCCATAGTTTGTGGTGTTGATGACGTTTAAGACGTCAACTCGACCTTTATTTCTTTGTGCTACAGCGGCAGCCTTGTATAAAGCAGCTTCTGCTTCTTTTGATCCATCAACTGGTACTAAAACGTGTTTGTATCCATTTAGCATTATGAAGCCCTCCGTTTTAATTTTTTACTGGTAAAATTTGTTCCGCACTAGCAACAATATGACCTGACATTTTTTGCTTAAGTTCGTTAAGCCAAAATCCATCAGATAAGTTTAATTTTTGGTCCAAAGCGTATACGTGCAACTGATAGTCATGCGGCTTATCAGGAGGGGTTGGACCAACATAATGTTGATTTAATTTAGGATTAGTAACATTGACTAGTCCGCCAGCCAAGCTGTTCTTTCCAAGAGTCATGTTAATTGAACGGTCTTGACTCGCATTTTCTGGGATCTCAGATACATCGGGGTCGATATTAGCAGCGACCCAGTGAATGTAGGTGAAACCACAAACAGGAATTGAATCGTCATCTAGTAGCATCACTACTAGTGACTTAGCATCACTTGGCACATCTGAAATCTTGATTGGAAATGAAATGACGGGATGTCCGTCTAACATTTCATCTGGTTGAGCATGCTTCGTGTATTTATCAGGTAAAAATCCATTTTGAAGTGGAGTATTAATTTTCATAATAGTACCTCCTATACAGTTCATTATACCAAAATCATCAGAATATAAAAAAATAAGGAACTATAAATAGTTCCTTATTTGACGAATTGTAAGGTATAGAATCCCTGACCATTCCGCTCAATCGTGAAGTTAGAGTAACCAGCTGCTAACCAACTTTTTTGAGTTGCACGTGCATAATTTTTGGCGTCTTGCACCGAATCAAATGTTTTAGGGGTCGCAAACATTGAATTTGAATCATTTGCTGAATTGTTTTCATTAGAATTATTTGCATTTGATGCTTGCGATCTATTTTGACTAGTGGATGCTTGATTTTGACTTACCGAAGATGCACTTTGGTTAGGTAATTGTTCTGCCCTATTAAAGTTTTTTGCTTTTTTCTCTGATCGAATAGCTTTGCTACTCTGTTGACTTGTGGAAGGAACACTTAGTTGTTTCAATCCATTGCCACTCGTCAGAAGGTGAATTCCAAAGACTAGTAGAATAACGATTGCTACTAAACCTAGGACCCACGGCCACGCCTTAAAGGTTTTCTTTTGATGTCTTGGGTCGTTAGTGGCATTAAAGTCATAACGTTCATATCTCGAATCTGGATCTTGATTATTCATAAGAATCCCTCCATCCATTTCAAGAAAAACAAGATGCATTACGTATTATAACAAAATTCTTATGCTTTTGCAGTAGATTAACTAATCGTCAACCTGATCATCTTCGACTTGTTCGTTAACGCTTTTGGCGTTAAGCATGTTGCCAGTACGTTGATAACTAAAGACACCCCAGTAGAAGAATACCAAGGAAACCACAATAATTACAATGAAATCATATGGATAATGAATCCAGTTTTGGCCACCAAATGGAGTTGATCCAATGTATGAGAATGCTGCCATAAAGATGAGGTATACAACCATCCAGGCTCCACCACGGAATTTAGTGAGCGTATCTTTCCAACCGTTCTTATTTTCATAGAAGAAGTAGAATGGTAAACCAAGCATAATAACGATGATAACCTCAACGGTAGTAGGCCACATTGCCCAGTAAATTGCTAAACTAGCAAGAACGAAGGCTAATGGTGCCATGATTCCAGCGAAACTAATTTTAACTGGACGTTTGAAATGAGGTGCGTGAAGACGTAATGATCCCAATGTGACGGGTCCAGTAAGGTAGGCAATCATCGTGGAAGTGGCAATTACACTAGCCAAGACAGCCCAGTTTCTGAATACTGAGACCAAGATACAACTGACAATCCAGTTGACAATCATGGCGATTCTGGGCGTTCCCCATTTTTTGTTAATTTTTCCTAGGAACTTAGGCATATGACCATTTTCAGTCATTGCGGCCAAAGTCCGACTAGTTGAGGCAACAAATGAAACTCCGGTTCCAAATGGTGAAACGAAAGCATCAATGTATAATAGGATGACTAACCAGTTCAAGTTCAGCATAATGGCAAGATCAGCAAATGGTGAACTAAAGTTAATGCCATTCCATCCGTGTTTGGCTAAAGTTCCAGGATCAATTACACCAATAAAGGTAAATTGAAGCATAACGTAAATTACGATACTGATTAGAAGCGAAATGACGATTCCACGCCAAATGTTCTTCTTCGGGTTTTCAATTTCGTCACCAACGTTAATAACCGTTTGAAAGGCATTATATGAGAAGATAATACCGGATACGGTAGTAGCCGTAAAGATTGGAGCAGTCCCGTATGGGAAGAAGCCACCAGTAGCTACATTATTAAAGTTTTGTGAATGGAAACCAGAAGCAAGTAACATAATAATAGTAAGAACTGGAACCACAATCTTAAAGATTGAAGTTAGCGTAGTGAAACGTGTCAGTAAATTAACTGACCAGTAGTTCAACAGGGTAAACACGAGGATAAAGATAAATACAATGAATAATCCTTCGGTGGTCACGGTTCCGTTTGCGTAGAATCCGTGAGTCCAACTTGCCCATTTCCATGGCCATGAGCTCATGTATTGAACGGCAGCCACTGCTTCAATTGGCAGTAAGGTTACCAGTGAAACCCAGTTTGACCACGATGCGATGAATCCGAGGAGGGGACCATGGGTGTATTGAGCGTATTTACTCATTCCCCCACTTTCGGGGAACATTGTGCCTAATTCTATGTAATTAAACGCGATCGCGCCAATTACAACCGCACCAATGACCCACGAAATAATGGCCGCTGGTCCTGCGGTTTTGGCACCTTCCCAGGATCCAAACAGCCATCCTGAACCGATGATTGAGCTTAACGCTAACATCGTAACGCTAAAAAGACTCATCTTCGGTTTTGCAACTTTTTGCTTTGAATTGTTTTCTGAATTTTTTGTTTTCATAAATATCCTTTCTTTTTGCGTATTCGACGAATATAACAAAAATGATTATGGTTGTAAAATTAAAAAAGGCTAACTCGCGGGGGTTTTGATGATGTTGTATTCTCTTTCATTCCTATCGTTGGTACTCTCTAATCTCAATCAAATTTTTATCAGGATCATTAATGAAAAGGGAATTCATTTTGCCGTTGTGTCCTTGACTTTCAAGTGGACCTGCTATGATGGTAACAAAATAATTAGCAAGGTGGGATTGAATGGAGGCAAGCGGATCCCTTACAACCACACTAAAACTGGTAGAACCAGGATTAGGGTGGGCTGGTTTGACGTTGTCATCATTAGCGGTGACACAAACGAGTCGTTGGTGACCAAGCTGAAATTCAATTCGAGATTCAGTTTCGATCACAACGGGTAAATCTAGAACTTCGTGATAAAAGCGCATCGATTTTTCGATGTCATTTACTGATAAGGTGATGTGATCAATATCTTTGATTTTCATAGGTACTCTTCTTTCATAAAAATGTACCTATAATTATACCACTCAAATTGACATAATTGACGTTGATTACGGTTCGGTGTTACGGTATTAGTTATGAAATAATGGAGGGAAATATATAATGGCGTTATTAAGTGTATCGAATCTAAGCATGAGTTTTGCTGATAAAGACCTCTACTCAGATGCTACATTTCAGCTAAATAAGGGTGAGCACATGGGAATTGTGGGCCAAAACGGAGTTGGGAAATCAACTTTGATTAAAATTTTGACCAATAAGCAACTTCCTCTAACTGGTGACATCAAATGGCAAAAGGGAACCAAAGTTGGTTACCTGGATCAATACGTTAATATTCCGAAGGGAATGACGTTAATTGATTTCTTACACACCGCCTTTTCTGACCTCTATAATATGAATCAGCATATGAGTGATTTATACATGAAATATGCCGACAATATGGATGAAAAATTACTTGAACAGGCTGGTCGAATCCAAGAACAGCTTGAATCGCGGAACTTTTATGATATTGATACGGAAGTTGAGCAGGTAATTAATGGCTTAGGTCTTGACGATATTGGTAGAGATCAGACCATTTCAGAAATGAGTGGTGGACAACGTTCGAAGATTATTTTAGCTAAATTAATTCTGGAACATCCAGATGTGATTTTGCTTGATGAACCGACGAACTACTTGGATACTGCTCACATTAATTGGTTGGAAGATTATTTAAATAGTTTTGACGGGGCAGCAATGATTATTTCCCATGATTACGATTTCTTGGAAAAAGTCACCAACTGCATTGTCAACGTTGCTTTTGGGAAAGTTACTAAGTATCGTGGTGACTTTAAGTCAGCGATGCGACAAAAAGACGAAAAAGAAATGACCCAGCAACGGGAATATGAAAAGCAACAAGAGGAAATCTCAAAGGCCAAGACCTTCATTCAGAAGAACAAGGCCGGTAGTCATTCTAATATGGCGAAGTCAAGAGAAAAAATGTTGAAACGCATGAATGTCATTGAGCCACCTTCAAGTAACATTCAAGCTTCGTTCAAATTCCCTTATGCTGACACTGGTTCACAGAATGCTTTGGTAGTAGATCAACTTTCAGTTGGATACGATCGCCCATTACTTCGGCCCGTTACTTTCTCGGTTAATACTGACCAAAAAGTTGGACTACAAGGATTTAACGGAGTTGGAAAGTCAACTTTGATTAAGTCCATTCTGGGCCAGATTCCGGCAAAGGGTGGTGAGGCTGACTTTTCACCATCCGCTAAGGTTAATTACTTTAGTCAGGATTTGGTTTGGCCTAACCGCAAGATGACGCCACTTCAGATCATTCAGGATAAGTATCCTAAGTTAACCCAGAAGGAGATTCGATCTCAATTAGGGCGTTGTGGACTTGATGCCGCTAATGCCATGAAGCCGATTGGTGAACTTTCTGGTGGGGAACAGACGAAGGTGAAGTTAGCTCTGATGGAATTTGTTCCAAGCAACTTCTTAATCATGGATGAACCTACGAATCATTTGGACGATGAAACCAAGAATGCTTTAAAGCAGGCCATTATCAAGTTTCCTGGAAATGCCATCATCGTTAGTCATGAAGCGAGTTTCTATGATGGACTGGTTGATAAAACCATTGATGTGGAAAAGTTAAGTTTAACGAAAAAATAATAACAAAAAAGACACTTCATAAAATGAAGTGTCTTTTTATTGGTCTAATTTTGATTAAATGTACCATTTTCAACTTGTTTAATAAAGTTTGCCAAATGGTCATAGTAAACGGGAGCATTGTCAATCATGTGATGATGACCACCATTTGGAGTTGAAACAAACTTAGCGTTTGGAATCATTTTGGCCATTCGTTTTCCGGTTTCCATTGGCATGGTTTCATGTTCACCAAAGGTCACAAGGGTTGGAACCTTAATGTCTTTTAGATGATCAGTAAAGTTCCAGTCCTTTAACTTTCCGGTAATAACAAATTCGTTGTCACCCTGAAAGGCGTTGTAGATTGGTTTACTCATGGTATCCACTAAGTGAGCGATTGCTGGCGGCTGTTTTCTGTCAACGTATTCACGATTAAGCAGTTCAACGAGTTCCTGATATTTATCGTTATCATAATCGTTGTTGGCTTCACACTTTTTCATGTATGCTAACTGGTCGGGAGTTAAAGCCGTTTCTCTGATTTGAGCCAAGTGCTTAGTATAGTCGCCAATACGATCAACCATTGATGAAATGATAGCACCCTTCAGATGATCGCCATACTTAGCAGCGTACATCTGAACTAAGGCACCACCCCAAGATTGACCGATGAGGTAAAACTTGTCGATTCCTAGTTTTTGACGAGCTTCTTCAACTTCATCGAGGAAGTAATCGTAAGTCAAAACTTTATTTGCTACCTTGGGATCGTCAAAATCAGGGGTATCTGAATACCATGATCCTAACTGATCGTACATATGAACCTGAACGTTCAATCCTTGTTTTTTGAGTTCATCAGCGGTGTTTTCCCAATATTCGTGTGTACCACCAGGGCCTCCATGAAGAGCCAGAAGATGAATATCTCCAGTTCCTTGAGTGTTAGTCCATAGGTGGTAACCATTATCTAATGTAATGATTTTGGTTCCTTGTTTCATAACATTCACCTACTTATTTGATTTAGTTATTATGATACCACTTTGAAACGGTAAAAAAAGTGGGGGGGAAACGTAATTGGGAAATGTGGTCAACGTGTACAGGACAATTATTCTAGGATATAATAAGAGGAGTTTAAAAAGGAGTAGGATCGGTAATGAGGTTCTGTTTAGAACGTTTTATTAAAAATGTTAACGTTCGTTATTTTTTAGCTTTCGTACTAGTAGCACTTGTTTTTATTGGGATGTTTAGTTATGCATCCCCGCTTTATTATTTTGACTATTCACCCGATATCAACTGTTTTTTTACGGTTGGTAAGGGAATGATGCATGGACTAGTTCCTTATAAAGATGTCTTTGAGCAGAAGGGACCATACGTCTATCTTTTATATGGATTAGCTTATCTGATCAGCCATTATTCAATTATTGGTATTACAATAGTAGAAATAATTTCGCTGGCTACGTCCATGTTTTTGGTTTTTAAAACAGCTCACCTCTATCTTAATAAACCGACCGCTGCAATTCTGGCCTTAATAACACCGTTCTTTTTGATGTTTCAGGAATATTTTACGTATGGTGGCTTAGTCGAGGAATTCGTGTTTCCGATGATTTTATCGGCTGTCTATTTAACGTTTAAAGCTTGCAACGATCATTTTATGATTAGTAATGGGAACTGGCTTATTCAGGGATTCCTAGTAGGAGTGGTTTTCCTCTCTAAATATACTTTACTTGGAACCTGGATTGCGTTTTACATTATCTTTGCGGTGGTCTACTTGTATCATCGCCAATTTAATAGTCTTTTCAAGATGGTAATCGCGAGTGGGATTGGTTTTCTACTTTCGGTAGTACCATGGGGAATTTATTTTCTTGTCACCAATTCTTTCAAGGCGTTTTACGATGTCTATTTTGTTTCCAATATGACGGTTTACAACACTTCCGTTGGTGGTGGAATTCTTACTAAAATTGCTGGACCGTTTGCGATCTTCAGTGAGTTTTTGATCGATAAACCACAACTTTTTGTACTTGGTGCCATTCCACTTGCACTTTTTGTCGTATTTAATAAAGGGATCTCGAAAGTCCTTTTTTTGTGTATGATGTTTGTGAGCGCCTTTTTTGCTGTTTATAGTTATACTCCTGACACGCTTTATGTTTACTATCAGTTGGCTTTTATGCCTTATGTGGTAGTTACATTGGTAATTTTAGTTGCCAAACTTTTGCGTTATCAACATTTTAAGTTGCCAAAGGAACGATTGGTTCCAATGTTTATTGGAATGGCGCTCTTAATGCTATTTTTTACCATGGGAGTTAATGATAATTTTCAAAAATCAAAGTTGTTTCCTGATAACAATGAAGAGACCTTGGATATGAATGACAAGCAGACCGCACAACAAAAATTTGGTAAGATCATGCGTGAGGAGAGTAAGGGGACTCCAACCCTACTGAACTATGGCTATCTTGACTTGGGGATGTACACGGTTTCTGGGGCACTGCCCACTCAGTACTATTTTCAAATCAATAATATTCCGTATGATAAGAACCCTAAGATAGTGAAGTCCCAGAATAAAGCGGTTCAAGATAAAGCAGTTCAGTGGATTGTAGTAAAAACCAATCAGGCAGACTCAATCAAAACGTATTTTGGCCAGCATGGTTCGACCCGACCAGCCTCTAAGACACTGTTAGAAAATTATCGGGTTGTGTCGACTCATGAACAAAAAGCTCCGAATAATCGTAAATCGACCTATTGGTTACTCAAACGGCGTTAACAATCTTAAGATAACTTTATAAAATGTTGAAGTGCCGTTCTTCATTTTGGGCAGTGTGGTATAATTGCCACTATTATTGAGTACAATATAAATTTCTGAATGATTGGAAGAACATCTTATGCTAAAGAAACTAAAAACTAAACCATATCTATTTGGTTTAACTTTTGTGGTAATGAGTATCATCATAATATTGCTTTTATCGTTTGCTTCACCGTTTTATTATTTTGATACATCGCCTGATAGTAATAACTTCTTTACTGTTGGTAAGGCTATGTTTCATGGGATTATTCCTTATAAAGATGTTTTTGAACAAAAGGGACCCTTTGTTTATCTGATCTATGGACTATCATCATTACTTACCAAGCGTTCTTTGGTGGGAATGATGCCGTTTGAAATCATTGCCATGATTATTATCATGACCATGGCATACAAGATTGCTCGGTTGTATTTGTCACAGAATTGGTCATTTGTAATTTCACTGTTTATGCCGGTCTTTGCCGTGCTTCAGCCATTCTATGACTATGGTGGATCAGTTGAATTCTTTGTTTTTCCAGCTGTTTTGTATTTGATTTACGTGGCTTTGAAAGCGAGTCAAAACCATTTTGATATCAAATGGTGGGAATGGATGATTCAAGGATTCATGGTAGGAGTTGTGTTCTTCTCGAAGTACACCTTGCTGGGTCCGTGGATCGGATTTTATGTATTTATGTTTGTTTTCTATGTTTATCACCGTCGCTTTAAAGAGATGTGGCGGTTGATTTTATTCAGTGGATTAAGTTTCTTGATTGCCCTTGTCCCTTGGTTAATTTACTTTGTAGTGACTGGCAGTCTTAAAGCGTTTATTCACGTTTACTTTACGATCAATATGACCGTTTATGGATCTTCTGGAATTATTCCCACTAAGATGCTTATGGCCACTGGCTTCTTCATGAAGTTTTTAACTCAGTATCCAATTACCACGGTTTTTGGACTACTAGGTCTCATCTACGTTTTGTTTGATCATGAAATCTTCAAGAATGGGGTTTCAAAGTCCCTCTTTTTATTCATGATGATTGTCAATGCGATTGTTGCCGTTTATGGTCATACCTTTGGAAAGATCTATCAGTACTATCAATTAGCGTACTTCCCATTTATCCTGGTAACGACCATCTTCTTATTGGTCTTCTTTATTAAACATTTTGAATCTAACAGGAAACTTGCTCTGCCATGGACATTTGTTGCTGTGGCACTATGCATGGCGCTAACGTTTGTGCTTGGATCAAACAATAACTTTATTTATTCAAAGTTACATCCCCAAAACTTATACGTTACCCTTAATCCTAAGAAGGGACAGTATCAACAACCTGCTCAAGTGTCATTTGGAAAGATTATCAGAGATGAAAGTAAAGGAACCCCAACCCTTTTGACCTATAGTCGTTTGGAAAACGGCTTCTATACGAGTTCTGGTGCCTACCCAACGCACTATTTCTTTGAGCGAAACAACATTCCTAGTCGGGCTTATCCAAGAATGATGAGATCGGCTAACAAGGTGGTGCAGAAAAAACAGGTTCAGTGGTTGGTAATCCGAGTTGATAATACGAGTGGTAAGAATAACGATAAATTATATAGTTATATGAGCAGTGGTTCCAGAAAAGGTGGACGTGATGCTCTAATTAAAAATTACAGATTGCGTAGCAGTCATGCGCAGATGTTTGAGGCACGACGGGCTACTTACTACTTGTTTGAAGCAAGAACTAAGTCCAACCCCAAGGCCAAGAAAATGATAAAAGAACATAAGTTTTATTAATTAGTGGAGTTTGTCAAATTGGCAAACTCTGCTTTTTTTGAAGGATAGGGAATAATGGAGGTAATAAAATGGAGTATTTAGCGTCGATTGGTTTAATTTTAATTTCCACGCTGATCTTAGGGGTGTTGAGCCAAAGAATTGGAATGCCGGCAGTTGTTGGTGAAATCCTAGCAGGGCTACTACTGGGACCAGCGGTCTTACACCTAGTTAACTTAAATCATATGGTTTCGGTTGGCTCCGAAATTGGGGTGATTTTTTTAATGTTTATTGCCGGGTTGGAATGTGACTTTGATCTGGTTAAGAAGTACTTGAAGCCAGCGTTTAGTGTGGCGATTTGTGGGGTTATTTTACCAGTCTTAGCATTCACCCTTTATGGTCAAATCTTAGGACAGGGCATTGAAAAAGCCTTGTTTTGGGGTGTGATTTTTTCAGCCACCTCAGTTTCAATTAGTGTGGAAGTTTTACAGGAATTCGGTAAATTAAAATCGGTCGCTGGAGCTACCATTTTGGGAGCGGCCGTGGTTGACGATGTAATTTCCATCGTTCTGTTGAGTGTTTTTTCTAGTGTTTTTGGCACGGGATCTGGTTCGAAAAATCTACTGGTGTTATTTACGTGGCAAATCCTATTCTTTGTGTTGATTATACTGGTCATTAAATGGATTGCGCCATGGTTAATGCGCTTAGCCGACTTACTTCCGGCTAATTCAGCTGTTTCGGTGGTTGGAATTAGTATTTGCTTGTTGATGGCTTATTTGGCAGAAGCAGCCAATTTAAGTACGGTTTTAGGGGCCTTCTTTGCTGGAATTGCCATCGCCAGAACGTCACTTCGAGATCAGGTAATAAAGAGTGCTAACCAGGTTGGTTATTCTTTCTTCATTCCCATTTTCTTTGCCGCCATTGGGATGGAAATGAGTTTTAAGGGGCTTTCTAGTACGTGGATAATTGTAATTGTGATGACCGTTTTGGCCCTCCTTACCAAGTGGATTGGTTGTGGAATCGGTGCTAAATTAACTGGATTGACTTGGAATGAAGCCAACGTAGTCGGGTCAGGAATGGTTTCTAGAGGTGAGATGGCACTGATTGTGGCTCAGATCGGACTGGCTAGCCACTTGCTTGCTCCAGAATTATATTCTGAGATTATTATGGTGATTGTTCTTTCTACCATTTTGTCGCCAATCATGCTTAAGTTTAGTATTAAATCAGTGTAGTTTTTGATTTTTTGGTACAATGAAAGAAACAAATAAATGGGGCATTTTTATGATTAATGAAATTGACGGTGGAACGATTGCCTTCCAACTTAAAGACAACCAACCACTTTATCTACTTTTAAAAAGTGCAACTAGTAATTTTTGGGGCTATCCTAAGGGACACGTAGAAGGAAACGAAACGTTGCAACAAGCGGCTCAGCGAGAATTAAGGGAAGAAACTGGGATTCGTGCCGACATTGATGATGGGTTTCACTTCAAGGTGGAATATGACATGAAGAATGGTCACCACAAAGAGGTCACCTTCTTTGTGACCGAAGTTCCCGTTGGGACACCGGTTACTAAACAGGATGAAGAAATTAGTGAATATCGTTGGTGCACTTATGATGAAGCGCTTAAATTAGTAACCTATGACAATTTACTTCCTCCACTTAAAAAAGCGAATAAGTACATTGAGGAGCATTATGTCAAATAAACGATTTGTAATTGTGATTACTGGTGCAGCT
Organism: Fructilactobacillus sp. X2R5C2; assembly: GCF_059901375.1. Classification (NCBI taxonomy): domain Bacteria; kingdom Bacillati; phylum Bacillota; class Bacilli; order Lactobacillales; family Lactobacillaceae; genus Fructilactobacillus; species Fructilactobacillus sp. X2R5C2. Next base: position 122,295 of record NZ_JBWXUX010000001.1, on the reverse strand, counting down.
GGCACTGGGAAGACCACTATCTCAGATTATTTAATGAAAAGGTATGGCATCCCCAAAGTTATCACTCACACAACGAGACCTCCACGGGACCACGAGCAAAATGGAGTGGATTACTATTTTGAAACCCAACAGAGTTTTAAACAACTCCATCTTTTGGAATCCGTGAAGTACTCCGGTAATTACTATGGATCGTCATATGAGGGGTTAGAACGGGCTTTTGCCAAGTCATCCATTGTTTCGATCGTGTTAGATACCAAGGGAGCGATCACGTACAAGGATAAGCTGGGATCGGAAGCAGTGGTCATCTTTTTAAGGGTCAAAAATCCAGCTGAACTGAAACAGCGCATGATTGACCGTGGTGACACCATGGCCCAGATCCAAGTTCGAATGGAGAGTAAAGAAGATGAACGAGATCTAACCCTCCCTAGTGCATTAAAGGGTCGATCCATTGTGATTGATAATGAGGAGTGGAGTCAAACCCGAGAACGGATTGATCAGATTGTTTTAAACTTAAGGAAGCAACTTTAAGAAATCTTTTCTGGATTGGAATGATTTCTTTACTTTTATGCGTAATAATTAAAGATTTAAAAAGAGAATATATGTTGAGAGGATGATTAAATGCCAAATCGAGTGCCACCGTTTCTTACTCCGTTTGCCATTATTTCAATTTGTTTGGCCCTTGGAGCTACCAACGTGGTGGTTAATAAAGCCACCAATACCCATGAAGGTGCCAAAGTGACATCCCATCCAACTAATCAAAAGAAGTCCATCTTTGGTTTTAAGTTGAAGGGAAACGATGATAACAGTAAAGATTCTAAGAACCAGAGCTCAGATTCTAATGGCGATAGCGGTAAAAATGAATCTAATAATTCTGGAAATAGTCAGAACAATACGGAGAACACCAATAAGTCACAAAACGATGATCAAAATAAGACCACTTCGGGTAAACAGGATCAGAATAATTCGACTAATTCGGATGGGAATAATTCCAATACTGACAATGGTAGTAATGCCCAGAAGACGACCACTGGCAACAATAACAATGGAAGTACCGGAAAATCGAGCCAAAATGAAAATAATGGCGGCAATACTAATAACAATACTGGAAATGATTCCAATAACACCCAAAATAATACACAAGAAAAGGCCACCACTACGGGAGGTGATCGTTAATGTTTAGTTTTCTAGATATTATTAATCACTACCTGGGTTACGTTACGATTGAAACGAACACTAAAAGTCGAATTTATGTGATTTTAGGTGTGTTAGGGGATTTATATCTCCTTTACGTTGCCTACCGTTTTGCTGCCAACGGATTCATCATTAGGGGGATTTTGGTCTTCTTAGTAGTGTTGATCCTGGCGTACTTCTTGTATTTGAACATCATGTATTATTTCACCAAGAAGAGAGCCAAGTTTGACGTAACACCAGTAATCAATAAAGTATTACACATTCAACCCAAGAGTGAAGAAAAGCCAATAAGTGGTGAACAGCGTCGTTATCGCAATATTCCCGCTAACGGATTGTTCGATGAGCGAAAGACGATGCCCGCTAAGTTGGAATCCACTCTGAGTGAACGGCATAACATTCATGAGCTAGCTGAGACCATGATTAACAAGAAAGTAGCCAACTATGACTACAATGGTTTGGGTGAACGAGCCCTTCTTTCTGAAATAAAGACCAGTCCCAAGCATCGTGTTTATGCGATGGGGGATGGTGCCTTAATTCCGTACTTTGATTTAAGAGAAGAGAATGGAAAATATGAGGTATACGCAGGGATGAATCAGGTTAACTGTGAGCCGGTTGGTCATATTGTCCAAGCAGGTTTTGAAGATATTCAAAACCTCGATAAGAATAAGGTTAAGCTATACTTAGCTGAGGCCTTTTTAGTAGGTGGAAAGTATAAAACGGCTGGTCGGGCTGGATTAATTGATGGTGCCGACGATTACGCGGTTCAAATTAAAATCGCATACCGGAAAAAGTAAAAAAGAGATCTCAAACGAGATCTCTTTTTTATTTATTTTGGAGTTTTATTTTCTTACTGGTTACTTCGAAATAATAAACTGGAATTCCAAGGGCCACAATTCCAAGGGAACAAACTACCCCAATAAAATCGGAACCAATTTCGGAACAAATTACGAAAAGGGAAGCTAAAATTGCGATAATTGGCGTAAATGGATAGAGGGGAACCGAGAAGACTCGTTTTCGATCTGGATGACGTTTTCTTAAAATGAAGACCCCGAAAAACGCCATGACGTAGAAACAGTAAACCGTGAAGATGCATAGTTCGGAAAGGCGATCGGCATCAAAGAAACAAATCATGATAATTACGATGGCTAATACCGCAGCAATGGAAACGATCGGAGTTCTAGTCTTTGGGTTTAAGTAAGCTAACTGTTTTGAAAAGGGAAGTTGATTTTCCTTTGCCATAGCATACATGATACGAGGGAAGGTCATGATTTTTCCGTTCATACAACCGATGATTGAAATGATAATTCCGATACTCAGGATCTTTCCACCGATGACACCAAAATCCTTGTTTGCCATGTACGGGATTGCGTTGGTCCCGAGCTCATGAATTTTCTGAGGACCAATACTTTTAAGAACCCCGTATGAAACTAACATGTAAATTGCAATGACGGCTAGGATTCCAAAGGTAATAGCACGTGGCAACATCTTCTTCGGATTTTTAATTTCTCCACCCAGGTTAGCAACTAAAATCCAACCGTCGAAAGCAAAAAGAGTGGCTAACATGGCAACTCCAAAGCCACCAACTGTGGAATGGACGTCACTGACACTTTGAGTGAAAGCGTCCGCGTGGCCAAAGAAAAGACCAAAAATAATCAAAGCGGCTACGGGAACTAATTTGCAAATAGTAGTAACGATTGAGAAGGCAGCTCCGAACCGGTTGGGGAAGGTGTTAAGCAACCCAACAGCAACCACGGCCACAATCGCAATTGGGATGTTCCACTGGGGTTGGATATGGAAGAAGTCCCCTAAAAGAATTGCTAGGTAGGCACCTAATGAGGCGATCATGGCAGGTCCATATACGATAATTTGCATCCAACCTGAGAGAAAGCCCCAGAACTTGTTGTAAATCACTTCCATATAGGCGTATAAGCCACCCGTGGCGGGAATTTGTGAAGCAATTTCGGCAATTGAGAGGCCAGCGGCTAAGGTTAATAGGCCACCAGCTAGCCAAGCTAGCATGGCACCCGTTGCTGATCCAGCGTCATTTAAGACGGCTGCTTGTCTAACAAAGATACCAACCCCGATGATGGTTCCAACTACAAGCGAGAGTGCGGACCAAAGTCCAAGCGAACGATTAAGTTTAACGTTTGAATCTGCTTCCTTTTTTTTCATAATAAATTCCCCCTTTTTGAGAATAAAAAAAGTCCCCGACAAATAAATGTCAGGGACGCAAGTTTACGCGGTTCCACCCAAAATTCTCTGAATAAACCAGAGCACTTTCTGTTGGTTATTAATCTATTTTTAAGAGGTGGTGAAATAAAGAGTAGTCAGCCAACTTCCAGAATAACGTCAGCCTCTCTTAGGCAATTTCTTTAAATATTGTTCTCTTAAATTAATTATAGGACTATTTAACCGCGATCTATCTTAAATGTCAACTAAAATTTTATTCATTAACTTCATATTTTTTATATTTTCCCGCGGATGTTTCTGGAAGTTCGACCCGTAAAACGGTTCCTTGATCAGTATAGTCAGTCTGATAAACCGTCTCGTTTTCGTTTAAATCAGAGATAACCTGACCATTACTAAACGGAACTAGGTAAGTTTTTTTGATGTAATCCTTAAACAAGTTTTCGGAGATAATGTCAACCAAGCGGTTAATGGAATTAGGGTCCAAAGCGGACATGATGATATTATTGCCCTCACGAACAGGGTAGTTCTCGCCACTTTTGTCAGCCTTGTTGAAGACCTTAATCATTGGGATATCCGGAACCCCAATTTCTTTTAGGGTTGCTTCGGTGGTCTGCATCATTAATTCCTGATTAGGATCAGAATAATCAACCACTTGAATCAGTAGATCCGCATTAGCTGCTTCAGCCAGAGTTGATTTGAAGGCTTGAATGAGTTGGTGGGGAAGTTGACTTACAAAACCAACCGTATCGGTTGCCAGAAATCGTTTGTGGTTTGGTAATTCAATCTTTCTAACGCTGGTGTCTAGGGTAGCAAACAGCATGTTTTTAACCGTAACTTCTTTATCTTCATTCTCCCCAAAGCGTTTGACCAGTTGGTTCATAATGGTAGATTTTCCAGCATTCGTATATCCAACCAGTGCAATGGTTTTAAGGTCATTTTGTTTGCGCTTTTTACTCTGCGTGTCGTATGATTTGTCAATTTCTTTTAGTTCGTGACGAACATGATTAATTTGGTGTTGGATGGTTCGCCGATTTAACTCAATTTGGGTTTCACCAGCACCACGGTTAGCAAGACCTCCTCCAGCAGACTGCTGGTCTAGGCGTTGACTTGCGCTGGTTCGGAGTCTGGGAAGTTGATAGTTAAGTTTAGCAAGCTGAACCTGCAATTTGGCTTCACGGGAGCGTGCCCGGTTGGCGAAGATTTCTAAGATGAGTCCTGTTCGGTCAATGATTTTGGCATTAATCAATTTTTCCAGATTTCGAATCTGACTGGGACTCAATTCATCGTTGGCGACGATCACGTCCGTTTCCGTGGTCTTAACGAGTTGCTCAAGAAATTCCACTTTTCCCTTACCAAAGTAAGTAGCAGGATCAGGATGATCCAATTTTTGCGTAACGGTCTCAACACTTTGCATGTTATTAGCCGTGACGAGATTATTGAGTTCTTCCATTGAGTACTGAAAATTGGCATCATTTAAATCTAAGCCAATTGTAATTACATCAGTAAGATTATCGTTCATTAAAGCTCCTTTAGACTGGATCAGAAATATTGTTATAGTACTTTACGACGTAGTCACCGTCTTTATATTCGATTTTAGTAACACTCCCGTTATGAATTGGATCACTAATGTCAATGTCACTAAACCGACTGACGATGCTTCGAATAAAGGTTCCATGAGCGGTGATTAAGATATCATCACCGTCTTCAGCATTGTTAACGATTTCGTCCAGTCCAGTTTGAACTCGTTGCCAAAACTGAGAATCATTTTCGGCGTCGCCGTAAGGGTCAGCATCCGCAATCATGTCACGGGTCTTCTCCATCGTGTAGGTTGCGATCATCTGACTATAAGAATCAGCTCCAGAAGGTCCACCAATGATGTGCCAAACTTGACCCATGTCGTTTCCCTCAAAATAGCCAAAGTTTTCTTCTCTGAGATTTTCCATCTCAATGGGTTCAATTAATCCTGATGGGTTTTCTTTTAAAATTAATTCAGCCGTGTCACGCGCTCTTTTGGTGTCACTACTGTATGCTTTGTCAAAGTTAATTTTGCTAAGGTGTTTACCGGCATCAATTGCATCTGTAATTCCCTTATCGGTCAATGCAGAATCTGCCCAACCCTGTAGACGATGATAACGGTTTAGATAAGTTTGACCGTGTCTTACAAAATATAAATTAAGTGAAGTCATTTTATTTTCCTCCTGATTGACTAGTTGCCTAATTCTAGCATATTTTGGCCCTTAATATAAACGTGGGCGAAGTGGAATTGGTATAATTTAATAATTATTTGAAGTAATTAGTTTCTTAATTGAGATAAAATGGTGGCATAAAAAATAAACTCCACTAACTTGTTGAGTTAGAAGAGGTTATTAGGACTTCATTTATTCATCAGGATTAAATTCATTTCTGATTTGAATGCCAGTTCCTTTTTTAGCCGAGAAGATAATTTGATCACCCAACATCAAAGTAGTGTTTCCAGTTGGATGAAGCGGTTGATGATCTCTGAAAATTTCATTAATGGTAATGTCATTACTAAACGGAAGACTCTTGATTGGGGTATTGGCAAGACTCGGATTGGTTAACTTAACCTCATGGAGAATTGATTCGTTGGATTCAATCATCTTAAAGGTAGATGGTACTTCGATCAGTTCTCTGAGCATAGCAATGTTAACGGACAGATTATTGTAAATTTCAACCCCTAGATCAAGAAGTTCTTTCTTGTGTTTGTCAAGGACGTCCCGATTTTCAAAACGGGCAATGACACGACGTACCCCGTACTTCTTAGCTGCCTTAGCTAATTCATAACTTGTTTCTGAGTCAAAGTAGGCCATAACGGTGATGTCACAGTCAAAGTATCCGTTCTCAATCAGGGATTGTGGATCCAATTTGTCGACCAGATGAACGTTAGCCTGACTGTTATAGGAACGGTAGTGTTCCTCGTTGTCAGTATAGACGTTAACGTCATACCATCCGGTTGACAGTTGTTGGGCAACTGGAATGGTTGTTAGGTTGACCCCGAAAAAGTTTACTTTAATCTTAGGATAGGTTTCTGGTTCAACCTTAAAGGCCTTGTTAAAGACCAGGGGTCCAAGGATACAAGTAATAATGGCAGCCAGTAAGAATGCTCCAGATTGTTGCGAGGTAATAACCTTCATGCCCTTGGCAACCTGAAGGATGGCTAACACCATCGTGATGGTGGCACTTGGAAGCGCCATTCCCGCTAGTGAATTTCGCTTATTGAAGCGAAGCCTAAAAATGGGATAAAGTCCCAATTTGGAGATAATATAACTCGCAAAGAAGACTGGGATGAGTATCAGTGTAGCTGGATTAGACAATAACTCTTTGACATTCAAACCGACACCACTCATGATGAAGAAGACAGGGATAAACAGACCGTATCCAATTGAATCCAGCCGGTCTTTAGTCGTTTCGGATGGTTGCAAAAGTTTGTATACCATTCCACCGATGAAGGCTCCTAAGATATCTTCTGAGCCCACGAAAACCGCAATGGTTGATAGGAGCACGATGATAAAGAATGCGAGCCGAATATCAATCTGAGTGGTTGATTTGTTGATTTGGTCTGAGAATTTAAAGAAGCGTTTGAACCACCAGAGTAGAAATCCCGCTACCACAAAGAGAATCAAAATTAACCATAATGACTTACTATCTTTACCGAAGACGGATGCATAGATTGTAAGGGCAAAGATTGGTAAAACTTCACCTAAAGCTGCAATTAACAGAATGGTTTGACCAAAATCACTACCGGTCACATCCTTTTCTTTTAGGGCAGCAATTACGACTCCTAGTGAAATGGTAGCAAATAGAATGGAAGCTAACCAAAAATCACTGAAAAGGCCGCTTAATTTACAGAAGTATCCTAGAATTAATGATAGGATAATAACGGTTGCGTAACCCATGAAGGCTAGTTGGACCGAAGAAAAACGAGGAGCGTTCTTGTTTGACTTCTTTTCGAGTTCACTCGGGTTCTTATTTTTGGGCTTAAATAGTGAAAAATCGATTTCCATTCCACTCAAAAACAGGAGGACAATTACACCGATTTTGGAAAGAATGGATAAGATATTTGAGTCCGATACAATGTTAAATAGACTGGGACCTAAGATGATTCCAACTAAGATTTCTACGACCGCCGTTGGTAGCATAGAAATGTGGAATCTAGCCATGATTAATGGCGTTATGAGGGCCGCCAGTAGAACAATTACTAATGAAATTGAATCCATATTACGATCACCTTGGTTTTTTATATTTTGTCGAGCTGATGTAATATGTTAGAATATTTAGTCAAGTTTAGCAAGCAGGAGGGATTATCCGTTGGAAAATTCAATTAAAAAATCAGAACAGAAGCACCTTGATTTTGTGGAAAGCAAGATTGAAATGGCAGAAGTCGACGCTGCTAAAAAAATTAAAAAAGCGAAGGGTGACCAATCGGAAATCCAAAAAAACTTTTTTAATGATGTTCGTCTGAAGACCAGTACATATAGTGGTCAGATGGAAACCGGAGTCTCAGTCAGACAGCAACAACAACTGTTATCAGAACGGGAAAATCGATGGAAGAATGCCGCTAGAGACTTAGGCACGTTAAAACGGTTGGATCAAAACCCTTATTTCGCACGCATTGATTTTCACGAAGAGGGTGAAAAGCACACCGAGACGATCTATATTGGACTAGCTTCATTTACCGATAATCCAGATGACTACCTGGTTTATGATTGGCGAGCTCCCATTTCCAGTATTTACTATGATAGTGGAATCGGTCAGATGACCTATGATTCACCAGCTGGACCACAGAAGGTGGATGTCAAATTAAAGCGACAAATTGAGATTAAAGACGGTAAGATTGAGACCATCTTTGATACGGATGAAGCGTTAGGCGATAATCTGTTACTAGAAAACCTTAGTCACCAGTCTGATACGAAGATGAAGAGTATCGTAACCACGATCCAGAAGGAACAAAATCAAATCATTCGAGATACTAATTCTGACCTTCTTTTCGTTCAAGGAGCGGCTGGATCAGGAAAAACGGCTGCAGTTTTACAACGAATTGCGTACCTCCTTTACCGTTACCGGGGGAATTTGAACTCTGGTCAAGTCATCTTGTTTTCACCTAACCAATTATTTAATGATTATATTAATGAAGTTTTACCTGAACTAGGGGAACAAAATATGGTTCAGATGACGTATTATCAGTACACTAATCGGCGCGTTCCGCACCTAAGTGTGGAGACGGTTGGTGAGCGTTTCACTGAGACCCACGAAAAGCATCAGCAGAAAGTGGTCGACTTTAAGAACAGTTTGGACTTCTTTAAGTTGGTGGGGAAGTATGCTCATCATTTAAATAAGGAAAATTTCCAATTTAAGGATATTAAGTTTGAACAGAATGTCTTTATCTCCAAAGAAGAGATTAGTGAGATTTACTATCGTTTTAACCAGAACTATAACTTGCGAAATCGATTGGAAGCCACTAAGGAAGAATTAAGTAAGATTTTGAATCGCCACATTGGAAGTGAAATGCGTAAGAAGTGGGTGGAAGAGACCATTGAAGGTCTTGATCAACAACAACTGCAAGCCATTTACGCCAAGTTTGGTGAGAGTATGGATAACCCAGACAAGGAATACAATTTCCTTGCTAAAAAGATTGTCCAAAATGCTTTTCGAAACGTCAAAAAGGCCATTACCCGCGGTCGTTTTGTCAGTATCAACCGTCAATTTGTTAACTTACTAAGAAATGTTCCTCGAATCGCGGACCTGAGTAAATATGGAATTAGTGAGCAGGAATGGAACGATGGAGTGGAAAAATCGATTGATCGTTTAAAGAATGGAAAAATCAGTGATGCTGACATCTCCATTTATCTCTATTTATACGACTTGATTTCTGGGAAACGTCCTGATGTTCATATGCGTTACCTGTTTGTTGATGAAGTTCAGGACTATACTCCATTTCAGTTGGCTTACTTGAAGTTTAATTTTCCCCGAGCTAAGTTTACTTTACTGGGAGATCTTAATCAGGCCATTTTCACCCATGAAAGTAGCCAGAGTTTGTTAAAAGAAATGGAAACGATGTTTGATCCGGAAAAAACTCGTGTCATCGAACTTAATAAATCGTACCGGTCAACCGAACAAATTACTGATTTTACGAAGCATTTGATTCCGGATGGAAGTAAGATTCAATCCTTTGCGAGAACGGGGGAACTCCCTAAGATTAACGTGGTAGGTGATGTTGATAGTGGCATTGACGCTTTAAAAGAGACGATTCAGACCAACGATCAAGCGAACGACACCACGGCTATAATTGCGAAATCATTGGATGAATGTAAACGAGTGCACGAAAAGCTCGAGCAGAAGGGAATTAAATCCACTTTGATTCAGACCGAAAATCAGCGGTTAGTTAAGGGTGTCATTGTGGTCCCAGCTTATCTAGCCAAGGGACTTGAGTTTGATGCCGTTGTTATGTGGAATGGTTCTAAACAAGAATATCCAACGGAACGTGACGATCAGTTAGTTTATACGATTTGTAGTCGTGCCATGCATCGTTTAGATGTGATTTCAATTGGTGAATTATCACCACTGTTTAATGATGTTCCAAAGGATGAATATCAGTTGGTAACCAAGTAGGTGATTGGCGATGAAAGATTTTTATGAATTCAGTAAAAATGAATGGAAAGAGTTTTATCCGAACGAATCAGCGCCGATTACTCAGGCTAATTTGGAACGGTTAAAAGCCTTTAACGACCAAATTTCATTGGATGATGTGTCTAACATCTACATGCCATTGGTTCATTTGTTGGAATTGGCTTCGAAACATTATCAAAATTGGGAAAATACCGAGAGTCACTTTCTAAAACGTTTGACTCCCAAAATTCCGTTTATTATTGGAATTTCAGGAAGTGTAGCAGTTGGGAAATCCACGGCCGCACGCTTACTGCGATACCTTTTTACCGATTTATTACCGGACATGAAGACCCAATTAATTACCACGGACGGCTTTTTGTATCCAACAAAGATCTTGAAGGAGAAGGGAATCCTTGATCGTAAGGGCTTTCCTGAAAGCTATGACATGGAATCTTTAATTCAATTTTTGGTTAAGATTAAAGCCGGGGTAAAAGAAGTGAAAGCTCCCGTTTATTCTCATCAGACTTATGACATTATTCCCAACCGATACGATGTCATTAAGAATCCTGATATCTTAATTATTGAAGGGATCAATACCCTCCAAATTCCGGATCATCAGAAGCTTTACATTGGTGATTTTACTGATTTTTCAATTTACATTGATGCTGATCCGAAATTAATTGAAACGTGGTATCTCAACCGTTTCAAAAAGTTAATGAAGACCGCGTTTAAAGATCCGACCAATTATTATTACAAATATGCGAAAGAGGAACCCCAAAAAGCGATTGAAATGGCTGAAAATGTTTGGAATACCGTTAATTTACCAAATTTAAACGAGTATATATTGCCAACCCGAGAACGGGCTAACCTTATTATTCATAAGGGTAAGGGTCATATCGTGGATAAAGTTTACCTTAGAAAATACTAAAAAAGAGTGATTAATTACTGAGACGACGGTAACTAACCACTCTTTTATTTATGCAGGAGATTTAAAATCCTTGCCAAGTTTACAATTGTAGATTATATTTAGAACTGAGTTTACATATGTAAATTAAATGTTTGAGGGGTGATAGAGTTGAATGAAGTTAAAAAAATTGATGAAATCACACCTGCTGAATGGCAAATTATGCGGCTAATTTGGACCATGGGTTCTAGTTCATCACGAAGCATTATTGATGCTGTCGCCAGTAAACGGGACTGGAAGGAATCAACCATCAAAACCCTACTTGGTCGCTTGGTTAAAAAGGGACTGCTGACAAGAGTAAAACAAGGTCAGCACTTTGTTTATTCATCAACAGTTAGTGAACAAAATGCGATGAATCTGAGCGCTGAGGAACTTTTTAAACAGATGTGTGATATGCGAAAAGGGCAAACGATTATGGATTTAGTTAGTCAAAGTAAGATTAGTAAGGGCGATATTAATCAGTTGGTAAAAATGTTAAACCAAAAATTAAAAACGGCGCCTGATAAAGTTGACTGTAACTGCTTGCCAGGCAATATGAACATGGATTGTCAGTAGAGAGGAGCTTTTTAATGAAAGACATGAACAACGGGAAGCATGATTCAATGAATAATATGAACATGAATCATGACGACCATAAAATGAAAAATATGAATTCCCAAAATAATAAGTCACAAATGAACATGGGTAGTAATCATAAAATGAAGATGGATCATGGTTCGATGAAGATGAAACATGGATCCATGAACATGAATATGAGCGGTGGCTCAATGGACATGGGTGGCGGCCACATGATGAACATGGGAAACTTTAAGCGTCGCTTTTGGATTTCATTGATCCTTACGATCCCCATCCTATTACTTTCTCCATTCATGGGAATGAAACTACCATTTCAGATTACTTTTCCCGGATCAGACTGGGTTGTTATGATCCTCTCAACGATTTTATTCTTCTACGGTGGAGAACCATTCTTTAAGGGAGCTAAAGGTGAATTAGAGAATCGTGCTCCTGCCATGATGACGTTGATCACGCTTGGAATTGGTGCATCTTACTTCTACAGTTTATATGCATTTATCATGAACACCTTTGTTAATCCAAGCGGTCACGTGATGAATTTCTTCTGGGAACTAGCAACGTTGATTGTCATCATGCTTCTAGGTCACTGGATTGAAATGGATGCGGTCATGAACGCTGGAGATGCTCTGAAGAAAATGGCGGCACTGCTTCCTAATACCGCTCATTTAGTTGAACCAAATGGCAAGACAAAGGATGTTAATCTGGATCAGTTGCAAGTTGGCAATGTGGTTCTTGTTCAACCAGGTGAAAAAGTCCCATCCGACGGGGTTGTTGATTCTGGCACGAGTGCCGTAAACGAGTCTTTAGTAACGGGTGAATCAAGAGCTGTTACCAAGAAACCTGGTAGTAAAGTTATTGGTGGATCTGTTAACGGTGACGGTAGTATTAAGGTAAAAGTTACCGCGACTGCCAAAGACGGTTACCTGGCTCAAGTTATCAAGATGGTTCAGGCGTCCCAGAAGGAAAAATCAAAGGCTCAAACGATGGCTGACAAGGTTTCACGTTGGTTGTTCTACGGTGCTTTGATAATTGGAATTCTGGCATTAATTATTTGGACCATTCTTAGTGGACTGAGTTATGGACTACAAAGAATGATTACCGTCTTAGTAATTGCATGTCCTCATGCTTTAGGACTCGCAATTCCCTTGGTTGTTGCTCGAAGCACCTCAATTGGAGCTCAAAATGGTCTTTTAATTCGCCACCGTCAGGCAATTGAAGAAGTTAAGCGCCTTGACTACGTCTTTATGGATAAGACTGGAACTTTAACTGAAGGGGTCTTCCAGGTTAATGACGTCACATCTGATTCAGATATGAGCGACAATGAATTACTTACAAAGTTTGCTGATCTTGAAGCTAATTCAAGCCATCCTCTTGCAACTGGAATTTTAGCTAAGGCTAAAAGGGAAGGGATCAATGTAACTCCGGCTAAAAATGTTCAAGCAATTCAAGGAGTTGGGTTGACCGGTCAGATTGATGACCAAGAATACAAGATTGTTACTGCTAAATATTTATCAGACAATCATTTGGACTATAGCCAAAAGCAGTTTGATGATTTAGCAAGTCAAGGAAATTCAATCAGTTACCTTGTAAGTAATGACAAGGTTCTGGGGGTTATTGCTCAAGGTGATGTCCTTCGTCCGAAGTCAATTGACCTTATCAAGGCTTTAAGAAGAATGAATATCACTCCAGTCATGCTCACTGGTGATAATGATTTAGCTGCTAAACGAGTCGCACATCAGTTAGGTGACATTGATTATCGTGCTGAACTACTTCCACAGAACAAGGAAGAAATCATTAAAGAGTATCAGAGTAAGGGTAACGATGTCATGATGGTCGGAGATGGTATCAACGATGCACCAAGTTTGTCTCGAGCTAACATTGGAGTTGCCATCGGTGCTGGAACCGACGTTGCAATTGAATCGGCTGATGTTGTTTTAGTCAAAAGTGATCCGGAAGATATCATTGATTTCTTGGATCTCGCTAGAGCAACTAACCGTAAAATGGTTGAGAACCTCTGGTGGGGTGCTGGATACAATATTATTGCGATGCCGCTAGCTGCTGGGATTCTTGCTCCATGGGGTATCATCCTTTCTCCAGCGGTTGGAGCCTTAATTATGTCAGCTTCAACGATTATCGTTGCTGTTAATGCTTTAACTCTTCACATGGGAAAAATTAAAGAATAAATTCTTAAAAGAACATAATTAACAATTAATTAGTTGATTAAGTTAGAGTGGCTTCCATTTGCCACTCTTTTTTTGTATAATCGATTCATTAAGTAACAAATTAAGTAATAAGGGATGGTGGAGTTCATGGATCAAGAAAAGAAAAAATATTCTCCAATGATGAAATTTTCATTATTGGCAGTTTCATTAGTTTTGGCGTCATCATTATCAGTTTCAGCTGAAGTGCCTCAATGGCAGTGTGCGTTCCCTGGACATTCTTACTCAAGTATTGAGTTAATTGCCACCATGCCCGCTCTTGCCGTTATCATTTTTTTGTTGGCAAGTAGTTGGATTGCTAAAAAAATTGGTCCCAAGCGAACGGTGATCTTTGGACTGTTGGTTAGTGGAATAGCTGGGGTCATTCCCATCTTCGTCACTAATTATTATGTTATGCTCATTTCCAGATTTGCCTTTGGTATTGGTTTGGGATTATTAAATGGATTAGCCGTTAGTCTGATCGGAACCTTCTTTAAGGGAAAAGAGAAGAATCAGCTAATGGGGGTTAGAAGTGGCTTTGAGATGTTAGGAAATGCCATTTCGGCCTATGTTGCTGGTGCGCTACTGGTTGACTTTGGTTGGCACAGTGCCTTCTTGATTTATACTTTGGCATTTCCAGTGGCCATCCTGTTCTTCTTCTTTGTGCCAAATCCACCGCAAGAGGAACATTATCAAGCCGAACGAAAAAATCAGTATTTCCCAAAAGTTAATACCGATGTTTTATTTTGGACAATTCTTTTGGCTGTTTATCAAATTACTTACGTCGGAGCAACCGTTCGAATTGCCGAGTTCATCGAAGGAACGGGAATTGGTTCTACCCAACAATCGGCCGTGGTAATTAGTATTGCCCCAATCTTTGGACTAGTTGGTGGGATTATTTTTAGTGTGGCACTCATGAAATTAAAGAAGTATCTATTGCCCGTTGGAATCATTGCGAGTGGAATTTGTCAGTTATGGATTGGCTTGTCACATTCCTTCTTTAGTGCCGCACTTGGATTCTTTTTGGTAACTTTCCTTGATGCCGTGGTAGTTTCATACATTTTAAACATTGCCACCGAGATCTCATCAAAGGGAACTTTAAACCTAACAACTTCGATTTTGTTGATCGGTAGTAATTGTGGAATTTTCTTAGCACCAATCGCTTTAGGTGGAATTGATTCAGTCTTTAGTTCCAATAAACCTGCTTTAACCTTCGTGGTTTGTGGAATTATTCTTCTTGCTATGGGAGCAGTTGGTTTATGGGACATTAAAATCTTTCGTAGAAAAATCTTTAAATAAGGCAGTGCGATGCACCGCCTTATTTATTTTGTCTGAAGGAGGAAATCATGAAAGTCGATTTTAAAAGTGAAAGCCACCATCCTTTATCGCTAAAAGCCTTTTTAACTCAACAAGGAATTAGTCATCGAATGTATGCCGACCTGAAACGACAAAGTCATCCTTTAGAAATTAATGGTAAGCGAGTTGATCCAGATGGGACCGTTAATTTTGGCGACTTGGTCTCCGTTCATTTTCCTAATGAGCCATCGGATCCACGAATCATAACGAGTTTTCAGCCAATTAAAGTGATTTATGAGGATGATAATTGGCTGGTTGTCAACAAGGAGGCTGGGTTAACGTCAGTTCCTGGTCCAAGTAATCAAGACGATACGTTAGTGAACCGGATTAAGGGTCATTTAGTGAAAGAAAAAGCGGCCAACTTAAAGCCCCATATTATTACCCGGTTAGATCGGTTTACGAGTGGGGGTGGTTCTTGTCGCTAAGAATCGGTTGGCTAATAGTTATGCAAACATGGAACTTAATCAGCACCAAATTGATAAACGATATTTAGCACTGGTGGTTGGAAAAATGGATCATCAGCACGGGATGATTGACCAGCCGATTGGTAGGATCGGAAATGACTTTGCACGCCAGGTGACGCCAAACGGACATTCAGCTCAAACGGAATACTGGGTAAAAGAGGAATTTTCTGGCTATTCATTACTTGAAATTAAGCTTCACACGGGGAGAACCCACCAGATTCGGGTTCACATGACATCCATTAATCATCGGCTTTTAGGTGATCAATTGTATCAAGGTCCCATGGACCGAGGCATGGACCGAGGGATTACCCGTCAGGCTTTGCATGCATCATTCATCTCTTTTTTTGATCCATTTCAAAAGCAACAGTTGAATTTTAAAGCCAAAGTCCCCGATGATATGCAAGGATTGATTTCTAAAAACTAGTATGTAATTTTTTCAAAGTTTGCTACAATTAAATTAAATTAGTAAGGAGCATGGTCGAATGGAAGACAACATTCAGTTAGGTGAAAAGCCGTTTGATAAGATGATGTTTGTACTTAAGAATCCGGTGACCGAAAAAAATCATCTCGATTATAAGTTCAAAGAATACGAAATGCAGCAGATTGCAGATGATATCTGGGCAATGCCCGCGTATATGAAAAAAGACGATGATTTTACCATCTTTTTTATTGTTACTAAGGTTGACAGTGGAGAAGTCGTGGTAGCCATGGCAGAGGGTCAATCTGGTAAAAACGGCCAGTTTGATCTCTCACGTCCCATTAACACGGGAGCGGGTTTGAATGCTTTAAACAAACACGATCAAAGTCAAGCCCTTGAAGCACTGCACTTTTTAAATTTAATTTCAAAAGCCGGTGAAGGCGAATGGCGAATGGTAGAAGATTAGACAAAGACAAGGAGAATTAACATGGCCCAAATCTATTTAGCAAGTCCCTTTTTCAGTGACGAACAGATTCAAAGAATTGAAGTCGTTGAAAAAGCGTTAGAAGCAAACCCAACGGTTACCGATTTTTATTCCCCACGGAAACATCAAGATGCCGAAAATGAACAGTTTACTCTGCCATGGGCAAACGAGATTTATCATCGTGACATGGAAAACTTAGCAGCTGCTAAAGTGGTAGTTGCTGTGGTCGACTTTGTTGGTGATAATGTTGACAGTGGAACTGCTTATGAAATTGGTGCTGGAGTTCAGATGGGCAAACCAGTGGTTGTTTTTCAACAAAAGGATGAACCATTAAATTTGATGATTTCAGAAAGCTTGCATGCTTACCTTAGAAATGGGGAGCAGCTTCAGGCTTATGACTTTTCTAAGATGCCAGAAAGTCATTACACAGGTAGTATTTTTTAATATAAATCGAAATAAAGGAGAAAGATTATGAATAATGATCAATTATCTGGAATGAGATTTTTCGAAGTCACGGTATTAAATGCAGTTATTACGATCCTTGAATTTTTAGGGGGGATTTTTTCTGGAAGCTTATCACTTCTTTCAGATGCATTCCATAATCTGGGAGATTCCATTTCAATTGTATTGAGCTATATTGCTCATCGGATTAGTAAAAAACAGCAAACCAAGCAGAATACGTATGGATTTAAACGAGCTGAAATTATTTCGGCCTTTCTCAATTCATTGTTTTTGATCTTGATTTCCATTTTTTTAATTATTGAAGCGATTAGTCGAATCTCACATCCAGAAACCATTGATGGCCCAGTAATGTTGGGAGTTGCGATTGTGGGAACCATTGCTAACTTCGTTTCAGCATTTCTGCTCAACAAGGGAGCCAAACACAATTTAAACATGAAGGCGACTTACCTTCATCTTCTAAGTGATTCATTGTCCTCACTTGGAATCATCTTTGGCGGAATTTTAATCTCATTTTTTAACTGGACGATTGTGGATCCGATCGTAACGATTTTGGTGGCTTTGTATATCATGTGGGAAAGCTGGCCTATCATTAAGAAGACGGTTGGAATTCTAATGGAATGTGCTCCCAATCTTAATTACGCTGCCATTAAAAAGGATTTGCTTAAAATCAACGGTGTGACTAGTGTTCATCACGTTCACGCCATGATGGTTGACGAGAATAGCATTGTCTTTTCAGCTCATGTCAACATGAAGGATATGCCACTTAGTCAAGTTCAATTAATTTATGATCAAATTAATAAATTATTAAAAGGAAAATATCACATTGACCACGTTACGATTCAACCAGAAGTTGATCGGGGTCGCCACGATGATTTATTTTATGATAATGGAAAAGACATCTAAAAAAAGCTTCTATCCATGTAGGATAGAAGCTTTTTTAATGAATTAGAGTGAACTATAAAGTATTGTCAGGATCTAACTTATTAGTTGCGTTAACGTACCATTCTGACCAATCGACGGTAGGATTACCGTTTTCGAAGTAAGTCTGACTTAACTTACTTAATAGACTAGCGAAGTCATCATAGTCGAACTTGATGACGTCAGCCACAATATCACGTGGACTATTATTACTTACGGTTACAATTTCACGGTTAAGGTCGGCAATGACGCCAGATTCGCCGTCAAATGTACTCATAACTTCCAAGTTGTTGTTTCTGAATAATTGGATATAAAAGGGAACAAAATCGTTAACAACCTTTTGTTGAGCTTGTTCACTTAAATCATTAAACTTTACATTGTCACTCATATTTTTCCTCCTATGCGATACCATTACAAATCTAATTTAATTATATCTGTCTCGCTACCATTCGTAAAATAATTTTTTGCTGTGGTAACTCTTTGAGATTTTTGGGGAATATTTTGATATGCTAGAAATATTAAAGAAAAGGGGTGAGTCGAATGTTTGGGAAAAATCAGTTGGATCCGGATTCTCGCTTTCGTAACTATAGTGATTTGGTCATTAAAACCTGTATGTTAGCCGGTAAAATCATGATTGAGAATGGTTCTGAAATGACCCGTGTCAACGATACCATTAAACGAATTGCTAGAAACGCGGGCATGCCAAACTTGAAGACTTACATTACAATTACGGGGATCATGATCTCCGTTAACGATAATTCAGAAACACAAATTACTGAGATTGATAAACGAGCCTTTGATCTTCGTAAAATCACGGCCGTAAATGACCTATCCAGACGCTTTGCTGAGCATAAAACCACCCTAGAGCAATTTTATCAGGAGTTACAACACGTAAGTGACCTGGATACGTATTTTCCGTACTGGATGAAAATATTATCCGCAGCAATTCTATCGGGGTCAATTGAGGTGGTCTTTCGGGGAGATTATTCCGTGTTTTTTATTACCTGTGTGATTGGGATGCTGGGATGGATTATCTTTGATTACCTGAACCGCATTGTGAAGGTGGAGTTTATTAATGAGTTTACGGCTGCCATTTCGATTGGAATGTTGGCCATGTTAGCGCGTAAATTAGGACTTGGCAGTGGGGTTGATAATATGATCATCGGAGGTGTAATGCCCCTAGTTCCTGGAGTTCAGATTACTAATGCGGTTCGAGATCTTATGTCAGGGAACCTTGTTAGTGGGCCAGCTCGTGCCATGGAAGCCATTATGGGTGCTTGTGCGCTTGGTTTTGGTGTAGCATTGGCCTTGAAATGGTTTGGATAGGAGGGTTGGATATCGAATTCTTAGTTAAAGTTATCGGGGTCTACGTAGCAACCCTTTGTTTTGCGATATTAATCAACGTTCCACCACGCGCACTTAATTTGGGTGGTCTTGTTGGGGTGGCCAGTTACCTAGTTTATCTAACCTACAATTCGATCTTTGGTGGTTACGTTGGTGGAAATGTCTTTGGAGCTTTCACGATTGGGATCCTTGGAATGTTGGCCGCAAGATACAAGAAAATGCCGATCATCGTTTTTAATATTCCCGCCTTGGTACCGTTGGTTCCGGGAGGGCAGGCTTATGAGGTGATGAAGTATATTGCGACTGGAAACACGCACCTGGCCTTTGTTTACTTGATGCAGGTGGCGATGATTGCTGGTGCTTTGGCAATCGGCTTTTTACTTGCTGAGTTGGCCATTCAACTTTTCTTTCACGTTACGCATCTTTTAAAAAGTTTTGTTTCCTAACCCTAAACTAAAAAATATCCTCATTGATTTTTTGTCAATGAGGATATTTTTAGTTAGTTTGAAGTTGTTTAACAAAATTCTTGTAATCACGTTCCTCACCAGTATCAGAAATTTGAATCTGGTTAAGGTTGGAATTGTGAAGATCATCTTCACTAATGGTTAACTTGTTAGTGAAGGTGGCATTTCCAATTAGGTGAAGTTCATACTGATCTCCTGTCCGCTTGATGTGAGTTCTTACCATCCCACCAGGATTGTAGACGTTAACTAACTCATCAAAGTCGCCATCATGGGTAAGGATTTCATAGATGAGGCTAGTGGCAGTCATTCCAGTTCCACATGCATTGGTCAGACCGACACCACGTTCAAAGGTCCGCACGAATAACTCATTTTCATCCATAACGTTTGCAAAACTCACGTTGACGCCGTCGGTAAAGTATGGATTTTTTTTGTTTAACATGGTTCCGAGATGGACAAGATCGTCAGACTTCACTTGATCCATCCCCATGAAGCTAATGAGATGGGGATTAGGAACGGCAACAGCCGAATACTCTAATCCAGAAATAAAATCGTCAACTGGCTGATCAATTAGCGGGGTTTTGAGATTTTCTAACGGGAGACTTTTACCATCGAATGAAATGGGGGAGATTTGAACACTAAATGCTGGAACGCCCTCAGCAATGTCAGCTTCCCTTTGAACGTCAAGATCGGCATCGTTGGTTTCTACTTTAAAATGCGTTTGGTTGAACTTTTGAGCGAGATATCGGGATACCGTTCGGAGTCCGTTACCACACATGGAAGCCTCACTGCCATCGGCGTTAAAGACTCGCATTTTACCAAGAGCACCTGGATGGCTGGATGAATCGACCACCAGAAGTCCGTCTGCACCATTTAAGACGTTATTTTCAGGGTCAGCGATGGTTTGTGCTAGTTGTTTTAATTCATTATCATTTAACTTTTGGTGTAGGGTGGTTTGATCCAGGATAAAGAATTGGTTCTCTGATCCGTGGACTTTAAGTAAATTAGCCATTATTTTTTCTCCTAGTAAATTAGTCGGTTATTATCGAAAAAGTTGCGATATATTAATTTAACCGCTTTGTCTGAATCCTTAATATCGGTTCCAAGCATCACTGAAATCTTAGAGGCCCCTTCATTAATCATGTGAATGGAGATTCCGTTATCCGTTAGTGGACGAATGATTTTTTCGATGGTGTGATTGTCAGATTGCATGCCTTCCCCAACAATCATGATGATGGCATAGTCGTTAATCCAGCGAAGTTGATCGGGATGAAGGGCGGCTTTAATTTCCTTGGTAATTTCTTTTACGATGTGATCATTTAGTTGTGACTTATCAAAAATGATGGTCAAATCATCGATCCCGGAAGGCATGTGTTCGTATGAAACACCGTACTTATACAGAATCTTTAGGATGGTAAGGGTAAATCCAACCTGCTTATTAAGTAAGTAACGATGAATGTAAAGGGCTGAGAAGTGCTTGGCACTCGCCACGCCAGTAATTACTCGCGTAGGTTGAAATTTATTTTCGGGAACGATCATCGTTCCTGGAAGGTCAGGGGCCGACGTGTTTTTGACGTTGATCGGGATGCCAACCTGAATGGCTGGAATGATGGCCTCATCATGAAAGACCGAGAAGCCAGCATATGAAAGTTCTCGCATTTCCCGATAGGTCATTACGTCAATGGCTTTCGGATTCTTAACCACCCGTGGATCAACCGAATAAATCGCGTTTACGTCGGTAAAATTTTCGTACAAGTCAGCTTGAAGTCCTCTGGCAACGATTGAACCAGTAATGTCAGATCCACCTCGCGAAAAGGTGGCGATTTGGTTGTCATCATTGATACCGAAAAAGCCAGGAAAAACCATTTTTTCTTTTATGTCACGAAACTTGCGGATGTTTTCATAAGTGGCCGGGTTAATTTGAGCGTCTTCAACGTTACCAGTGACTTTGAAACCGATCTGCTTGGGATCCATGAATTTGGCGGGAATTTCAAGCTGATTTAAAATCATGGTTAACATCTGAGCATTCAGGAACTCACCTTGAGCCTTAAAAGTACTCATCAAGTGTGCAGTATCCGGGAACGATTGGTTGGGTAAATCATTTAATTGCGTAACAATTTGATTAATCTGTTGCTCATTAACGTGAAATGAACGGCCAATTTCTTGGTATCGATCAATAATCTGATTGAGGGTATCGGAGAAATCTTCGTGATTAATGACCTGGTTGGCGTACTCAATCAATAGGTCTGTCACCTTAATGTCACCCTTGAAGCGGGTTCCAGGGGCGGAAACCACGATG
Source organism: Fructilactobacillus sp. X2R5C2 (assembly GCF_059901375.1). Taxonomy (NCBI): domain Bacteria; kingdom Bacillati; phylum Bacillota; class Bacilli; order Lactobacillales; family Lactobacillaceae; genus Fructilactobacillus; species Fructilactobacillus sp. X2R5C2. Next base: position 100,349 of record NZ_JBWXUX010000001.1, on the reverse strand, counting down.
GCTCTGCGATCGGGATCTGATTTAATAATGTTGATTACCTTTTGAAATTGGGGTCCGTTGGCTAGCGAACTACCACCAAACTTAGTTACTTTCATGAATTACTCATCCTTAAGAATTTAATTAAGTTGAATTGTAGCATTATTTTTAGATTTATCAATCGCATTAACAAAATATATGTGAAATAATTATTAATTAAGTTATATCAATTGACGAATTGGTGGAAATGGGGTATATTCTTAACAAATTCAAATAGAGGTTGCAGACAACAAGATTAGCTAACGGAGATGTTACTCGTTACTGAACTTAGTGAAAGGGTTGCTTGCCGAAGCACTATGCCAGAGTAGGGACATGGTTGCTGGGACGTGATTTAATAAGTTGCGGACTGTCGCAGATATTCTGCGGGGAGCTATTCAAGAATATTTGATCAAATAATGTCAAACGAATTATTTTTAGATCTTTTTGTTCAACTCCTGAGCAAAGAGATCTTTTTTTATAAATTATTTAAGAGGTGCGATGATGAAGTCGGTTATTGATAAGCAGGATATTAGGGATCATGATTTGTACATTGGCGGTATTAAAGCCAGTGATTTGGCAAAGGAATACGGAACACCTTTAGAAGTTTATGACGTTACTCAGATCAGAAGTCAGATCAGAAAATTTAAACAAGTGTTTGAAGAACGCCACGTCGATTACTCGGTGAATTATGCTAGTAAAGCCTTTGCCACGATCGGAATGTATCAGATTGTGAAGCAAGAAGGGGCTGGGATCGACGTTGTTTCTGGTGGCGAGTTGTTTACGGCTCTTCAAGCTGATTTTCCGATGAATCGCGTGAGTTTTCACGGCAATAATAAGTCAAAGGATGAATTAGAGATGGCCGTGAAAAACGGGGTAGGGACGATCATGTTGGATAATTTCCATGAGATCGACTTATTACACGACGTTTTAGAGGAACAAAATGCCAATATTGATGTGATGTTACGAATTACTCCAGGGATCTCAGCTCACACCCATGAGTATATCCAGACGGGTCAAGTCGACAGTAAATTTGGGTTTGACCTTGGTTCAGGTCAAGCCGATGAAGCACTTCAACGGGTCTTAAAGGAAAAGCGAATGAACATGAAGGGTGTTCATGCCCATATTGGCTCTCAGATCTTTTCGACGAAGGGTTTTGTGGGAGCTGCCGATAAATTAGTGGATGTGATGAAACACTGGCACGATGACTTTGGTTACACTGCTAAGGTTGTTAATGTTGGTGGGGGATTTGGAATTCAGTACACTGACGAAGAACATCCGGTTGCACCAGAGGAATTTGTATCAGCAATCGTAGATGAGATTAAACAGAAGACGAAATCATATGATTTGCCGACACCCGCAATTTGGATTGAACCAGGACGCTCGATCGTTGGTACCGCTGGTTATAGCTTGTACACCATTGGCTCTAGAAAAGATGTTCCTGGAATTAAGTCCTACGTTGCTGTAGACGGTGGAATGGGCGATAACATTCGGCCAGCTTTGTATGAAGCTGATTATGAAGGTGCCCTTGCCACCAACGCTGATGGCAAACCCGTTGAGGATGTTCGCATCGCTGGAAAGTATTGTGAATCAGGCGATATTTTAATTCAAAATCAGCCCATTCCTAAGAGCAAGCCTGGCGACATATTCGTTATTTTTAATACTGGTGCTTACGGATACTCGATGGCTTCTAACTATAATCGCAATCCACGACCAGCCGTGGTTTTTGTCGAGAATGGGAAATCTCAGATCGCGGTTAAACGTGAGAGCTACGCAGACTTAAGTCGGTTAGATACAAAATTAAAGGAGAATTAGCATGGCACAATTAGACGCACAATCAATCATTAAATTTATTTCTGAGTCAGATAAAAAGACTCCCGTTAAGGTCTACCTAAAGGGTAAGCTAGGCAAAATTAAATTTCCTAAGGGAATTGAGAATTTTACCACGAATAAAACGGGAGTAATCTTTGGCGATTGGGCCAACGTCTCCAAATTTCTCAAGAAAAACAAGAAGTTAATTAGTAAGTATGAAATTGAAAGTGATGCTCGAAATTCGGCGGTGCCACTCCTTGATACCAAGAATCTAGATGCTCGAATTGAGCCAGGTGCCATCATTCGGGACCAAGTGGTAATTGGCAAACATGTGGTTATCATGATGGGAGCCTTGATTAACATTGGAGCCGAAATTGGTGATGATTCTATGATTGACATGGGAACCATTCTTGGCGGTCGTGCCATTGTTGGTAAACACTGTCACATTGGTGCTGGGGCCGTTTTAGCGGGTGTAATTGAACCCGCCAGTGCCGAACCAGTTCGGATTGATGATAACGTCCTAGTCGGTGCAAACGCCGTGGTAATCGAGGGTGTTCATGTTGGTGAAGGAGCGGTCATCGCTGCCGGATCCGTCGTATTACACGATGTTGAGCCCAACACAATGGTAGCTGGAGTTCCCGCTAAAAAGATCAAAGATATTGATAATCAGACTAAGTCCAAAACAAAACTCGAAGATGATTTAAGGAAGTGATGGATGTGTCCAAGACTGAAACGAAGTTGAGTAATAACGATTTACTAAAAATTTATCGGCATCTTCATCAGATTCCTGAATTAGCCATGCATGAGTTTGAAACCCATGAATATTTAAAGCATGTGATTGACGGGTTAACGACTTCTTACATGGAAACAGAAGTGCCAGAAAAATTACCAACGGCCATCTTGGTATTAGTTCATGGAACCAAGCCGAAACGGACAATTGGTTATCGAACTGATATTGACGCTTTGCCCGTTAGCGAAAAGACCGACTTACCCTTTGCGTCTAAGCATGCAGGAGTGATGCATGCATGTGGACATGATATTCACATGACGGTAGCTTTGAGTATCTTAAATTACTACTCTCAGCATCAACCTCAGGATAACCTATTGATGTTTTTCCAACCGGCCGAAGAAAGTGAAAATGGTGGGAAGGTTGCCTATGAAGACGACATTTTCACCGGGAAGTGGCGTCCTGATGAGTTTTATGGATTACATGACAATCCGCAGTTACCGGCTGGTACGATTGGTTGTCGGATGGGAACCCTTTTCGCTGGGACTACTGAAGTTAATGTTGATCTAGTGGGAAAGAGTGGTCATGCGGCTTATCCGCAGGACGCCAACGATATGATCGTGGCCGCTAGTCAGTTTATTAATCAGGTCCAAACGATTGTGTCACGGAGTGTTGATCCCATTGAAGGTGGAGTTGTTACCTTTGGAAAGATGGAGGCGGGAACGATTCGGAATGTCATCGCTGGCCATGCTCGCATTGAAGGAACGATTCGAGGATTAACACAAAAGATGATTGAATTGATTGATCAACGGCTAAAAGAGGTCGCCAATGGGATTGCTACCAGTTACGATTGCAAGGTTCAATTGGACTTGAATCAGGGTGGTTATCTTCCAGTTGAAAATAATCCAAAGTTAACCAGTAATTTTATTAATTACATGGAGAATCAAGCGGACGTTGATTTTATTAACACGATGCCAGCCATGACAGGGGAAGACTTTGGGTATCTTCTATCTAAGATTCCTGGCACAATGTTTTGGTTAGGCATTGGTGATCCCGATTCTCAACTTCATGAGGCAACGCTTACCCCTAATCCAGCAGCAATTAAGATTGGCAGCAGAGCCATTATTGGATTTTTGAATTTCCGGATGCAGCAAGCAGCAAAGTAAGGAGATTATATATTATGGTAGAAAAAGCAGATTTACTTACGGCCATCGTCACCCCATTTAGTGATGATGGGGAGGTGGATATTGGACGACTGAAAAAGTTGATTCAACACTTAATTGATACGGGCACCAACGGATTTGTGGTTGGCGGGACAACTGGTGAGACACCAACGTTATCGGAAGACGAAAAATTAAAGTTATACGGCGAATTTGGCAGGATCGTTGGTGACAAGTATCCTGTGATCGCCGGCACTGGTTCTAATAACACGCAGCAAACTGCTGAATTCAATCAAAAAGTCATGCAGTTAGATGGAATTGATTACGGACTCGTAGTTGTTCCTTATTACAACAAGCCTAACCAACGTGGCATGAAAGAGCACTTTAAGTATGTGGCGGATCATTCCGATAAACCTATTATCATTTACAATATTCCTGGTCGTACGGGAGTAAACATGGATAAAGAGACGGTGGTTGAATTGTCGGAGTACAATAACATTGCTGGCATTAAGCAATGTGGTTCTCTCCCTGATATGGAATATATTATCTCAAACACTCCCGATGACTTTCTTGTTTACAGTGGAGAAGATCCCCAAGCATTGGCTACGAAGATGCTGGGTGGTGACGGTGTGATTTCGGTTGCGTCCCATGTCTACGGAGATCAACTTAGAGCCATGTACGATGATTTAGACCACGGCGACTACCAAGCAGCTGGAAAGTTGCAGCGTTGGTTAACGCCAAAAATGCAAGCCCTATTCATGTTCCCATCACCATCACCAACGAAGGCTGCTTTGAATGCTAATGGATTAAGCGTTGGTGGATGTCGTTTACCAATTGCAACCCTAAATCGGGATGAAAAAGAAGAGTTGGCACAAGCACTAGACGTCAATTCTTTGGGAGACATTTTAAATGATTAAAGTATTAGTAGCTGGTTTTCGTGGCTCAATGGGTCAGAAGGCCATTAAAATGATTGAAAAAAATGATGATTTTCAATTGGTTGGAGTCTATGATCCCAAGGCCGAAGATTTAAGTCCTAAGAGTCATAATCTACCCGATGATGTTCACGTATATAATAATTTTGACCAGATTAATGGCAAAGATATTGATGTTTGGGTGGACTTTACGGTTCCTAAAGCAGCCTATCCTAACACCAAGTTTGCCCTTGAAAATGGCATTCATCCTGTGATCGGAACTAGTGGTCTGAGTGACGATCAACTTTCTGAGTTACAAAAAATTGCGGATGCTCAGGAAGTGAGTGGCATTATCGCTCCTAACTTTGGCATTTCGGCGGTGTTGTTAATGAAATTTGCTAAAGAAGCGGCCCAATACTTTCCGGATGCTGAGATTATTGAGATGCATCATCAGGATAAAAAGGATGCGCCATCAGGGACTGCTATCAACACCGCTAAGTTAATTAGTGCGGGAAGAAAAGAACAACCCAAGAAGGTGAAGACTGAAGAAACATTGAAGGGCGCGCGTGGAGCTGAGTATGATGGAGTACCAATTCATGCTGTGCGACTGCCAGGATACGTTGCTCACGAACAAGTCTTATTTGGCGGTGATGGCGAAGCCTTAACGATTCGTCAGGATTCGTTTGACCGGGATTCGTTTATGAACGGGTTAAAAGTCGCCATTCAAAAAGTCGATAACGTTAATGGTTTAGTGGTTGGATTAGAAAATATTTTATAGAGGAGCAATTAGTGATGAGAGAGTATAATGTAGCAATTTTAGGTGCCACAGGTGCTGTTGGAACACGTCTCATGCAGAAGTTAGCTGAGTCGAATATCCCGGTTAAGAGTTTGAAGTTATTAGCTTCCAAACGTTCAGCTGGAAAAAAGTTAAAGTATCGAGATGATGTTTTGACCGTTGAAGAGGCTACTCCCGATTCTTTTGATGGGGTCGACTTAGTGCTTGCTTCAGCAGGTGGTGCCGTTTCAAAGAAATTGTTACCAGAAGCCGTTAAACGGGGTGCAGTTGCGGTCGATAATACCAGTGCCTTTCGGATGGATCCAGAAGTCCCGTTAGTGGTTCCGGAAGTTAACCCGGATGCACTTGAAAATCATCATGGAATTATTGCTAACCCCAACTGTTCTACCATTCAAATGGTGGTTGCCCTAGAACCAATCAGAAAACAGTTTGGTTTAAAGCAAATCATTGTTTCTACCTACCAGGCTGCTTCTGGAGCTGGTCAAAGTGGACTCGATGAGTTAAGGGATGAGGCACAAGAACACCTTGACGGTAAAAAAATGGATGCTCATATCTTCCCAGTTAAGGGTGAGAAGGAACATTATCCACTTGCATTTAACCTACTTCCTCAAATTGATGTCTTTGAAAAAGACGGTTACACCCACGAAGAGTGGAAGATGATTCATGAAACCAAGAAGATCATGTTAAATGACATGAATTCTGGAGCAATTAAGGTTACTGCAACTTGTGTGCGGGTTCCAGTTGAAATTTGTCATGGAGAGTCAGTTTACTTCACCGTTGATGATGCTAAGGATGCTAATCGAGAGAAGATTCAAAGCATTTTAAACGATGAACCGGGTGTGACGCTTAAAGATGATCCAAAGAAGCAACTTTATCCACAACCAATTGACGCTGCCGGCAAAGAAGATACATACGTTGGTAGGGTGCGACCAGATCAAGAAAATGACAATGCTTATAACATGTGGGTAGTTGCTGATAACTTATTAAAGGGAGCTGCCTTAAACACGGTTGAAATTGGTGAGGAACTAGTTAAAAGAGATTTAATTTAGTCGTTAGATCTTCAGATGATGAGGAAAATTAATATGCCTACTTTAAATGAAAACTTACAAAATCGTTTTAATCAAAATCTAACTGAGTTACAACCATCAGCCATTCGTGCTTTCTCAGAGTCGATTGCTGACATTGATGGATTAGTGATGTTGTCAGTTGGTGAACCAGGTTTTAACACTCCTGAACACGTAAAAAAAGCCATGATGAAAAGCATTGCGGACAACCATTCACACTATTCTCCTCACAAGGGAATTAAGCCGCTTCGTGACGCCATTAGTCATTTTATGAGCCAAAAATACAATCTGCATTATGATCCCGATACGGAAATTATGGTTAATATGGGCGCAACGGAAGCAATTGCTGCATCGGTTTTTACAACGGTTAACCCTGGAGATGAAGTGCTAATTCCAGCACCGTTCTATCCACTTTACGAGTCCCTGGTTCGTTTCGCCGGTGGAAAACCGATTTTCATTAACACCGCAAAATCTGATTTTGTTTTAACCCCAGATGAACTGGAAACGGTTCTTACAAAGCATCCCAACGCGAAGGCCTTAATCTTGAATTACCCAAACAACCCTACAGGGGTAGAATACACACCGGAACAGTTGCAAGCGCTAGTGCCAGTTTTGAAGCAACATGCGATCTTTGTAATTGCTGATGAGATCTACAGTGAATTGACCTATGGAATCAAACATCATTCACTGGCCGAGTATTTGCCAGGTCAAACCGTGGTTATTAATGGAGTTTCCAAATCGCACGCAATGACCGGTTATCGGTTAGGTTTTACAATGGGTCCAGAGGAGTTTATCACCCAAGCCAATAAGATGCATGGTTACCTGGTTTCATCTCCATCAGATCCAGCTCAGTACGGAGCGCTGGAAGCTTTAAGTAATGGAATGGATGATGCCTTCCCGATGCGTGACGAATACCAGAAGAACCGGGATGAAGCCATCGCACGTTTAAAGGGCATGGGACTTGAGCCGATTGCTCCAACGGGAGCTTTCTACATCTTTGTTAAAATTCCCACTGAGTATGGGCAAGATGACGTTAAGTTTGCTCAGGATTTGGCCCAGAACGCGAAGGTTGGTGTCATTCCAGGATCAGCCTTTGGTAAAGCTGGTAAGGGTTACATTCGGATTTCGTACGCTGCGTCTAAAGATGACTTAGAAACAGGCTTAACCAGAATGGAAGATTATTTAAATTAGACCAAACAAAAACAGTTAGACATTAATGTCTAACTGTTTTTTGTGTTTTAAAGATGAAGAAAAGTTCCAAGGAAGAAACTAATCAGTAAAATGATAAAAACAATCGTGGTAATAATTACGTACATTTTATCATGTTCTTTATAGAAAGAGTAGATGGAAACGACTACTCGCAGAACTGGTGTGAGGATCAAAGCGAATACACCTAGCATCATAATCGAATATGGTTTTAACGAAATGATTCCTTTCAGTAATTGACCGAAGGAAGTGAGGTAATAGTGACTTCCAAATCCAGTTGTTCCGGTAACAATGTATAGAACCAATCCAAAAAGCATGATGATGACGGAGATGATAACCCCGATTCGCATGATCTTTCCAATTAATTGTTCAATTCTGATATTTTCAGCTTTTTGTTCCGCCTGACTATTTTTTACGTTGTTTTGATTACTCATGATAGGAGGTTCACCCCGAATCCTTTAAGAATCATCTGCACTCCTAGATAAATTAAGATCGGAATAAAAATAATTCGAATCAACTTAGAAGGCATGATTTGCATTACTCGTGAACCCACCGTGGCACCTAGAATAATCCCGAGTGCCAGTGGAACTGCAATCTGTGGCAGAATTGAACCATTAAAAAAGTAGATAGTTGCACTAGCCGCTGCGGTTACTCCCATCATTAGATTGCTGGTTGAACTAGATGGTTTTAATGGCATTTTCATGAAAGTATCCATGGCAATGACCTTAAAGGCACCTGATCCAATTCCGAGTAATCCACTGGCAATCCCGGCGCCAAACATAACCGTGAGACCAGCAGGAACGTTGGTAACTTTATAATCAATTTGTTTCTTTAGGTTCTTGTCGTAGTATGAACCATTTAGTTTTAACTTCTTCGCAATGGCATCATTGCTAGTTGCGTTAGTCTGCACCTGCTTGCCCCAGATCTTTTTAATCATGTTCAGTCCAGAGAAAAACAGTAGGAGTCCAAATAAAATATAAAGAAAAATGGGATTAATTACTCCCGTTAATAGGGCTCCTGCCACGGCACCAATTGAAGTGGCAATCTCTAAGAACATGGCCACCCTTAAATTTAAGACGTTATCTTTTAGATATGCGATGGTGGCCCCCGAACTAGTTGCGATTACCGCGATAATACTAGCTCCAATGGCGTATTTGATGTCCAGGTTAAAACCAATGGTTAAAACGGGCGTAATGATCATCCCACCACCAATACCGAGGATGGCACCAAGTACTCCCGCAAAGATTCCCACGAGCACCATGATAATAATACTATGAATCATTCATAAGACCCCAATCTATAAAATTCATGTTGTAATTATATCATATTAGTACGACTGTAATTTAGTCCTTGTCTCTAATGAGCGATTGATATTATGTTATACTTTTTTTATATGAATTCCTGGAGGTAATTGTACTTATGATGATTGGAAGGGACGTTAGTCGCCCGTATAAACTAACCATTTCGTTTCTCCTGTCGTTAATATTAACGATTGGAGTCAAAATGAGTTTTGGCTACGTTGGTTTTTTAGATTCCATGTTAATTGGAACGATTCAAGGTTATCCTTCTTCATTTGAGGAGACCATTTTTTCAATAATTAGTTTTGTCGCGAGTCCGAAGATGGACATCGTCTGGATCCTGATAATCGCTATTATTCTGTGGTGGTTTAAATTCAAGGTTCCCGCGTTCTTTTCATTGGCCCTAGTCTTTGGAGGGGACGCCGTTGGGTTTGTTATTAAGCACATTGTGGCAAAACCTAGACCATCAATGCATTTGCCGGGTGATACTGGTTTTAGCTATCCCAGTGGTCACGTGCTAGGGGCTTTCTTAGTGATTAGTGTGTTGTGGATTATTGTGGTACCAATGATTAATCGCCAATCAACACGCTGGATTGTCAGAACGATCCTGGTCATCGTGCTTTTCTTGGTAATGATTTCAAGAGTTTATCTTAACGCTCACTTTCCGTCTGACACAATTGGAGCCGCTTTGATTGCTTACACTTGGCTTCAGATTTGTGAGTATGGTTACGTTAAATGGGCGAGAAGTTTAAGTAACAAACGAATCTTTCGAAATACAATTTATTAATTTTGAAAATTTGATTGATAATCAAAAATTTATCACTTATAATTTAACTATAATTAAATATGAAATTCTAAGAAGAGGCGCGACTTTTATTAGTAATTAGCTGGAGATTTACTAAATCAACGAAGGCTTATGAAAGGAAGGGTTGCCGAAACTAATCACGTGGTGAATGGTTAGTTGGGTCTTGGTTCAATAAATCAAGGACTGTCGTGCAATCGCACGGAGAGCTTTCTAAGATTACGATTAGTAAGAATACGGACTCTTTTGGAAATCATTCAAAAGGGTCTTTTTATTTATCGTTTTATTACGAGGGATCTTCTTAATTATTTAGGAGGAGAATTTATGTCTGAGAAAAAAGGAAACGGACAAGTTAAGCGGGGTCTAAAGTCAAGACACGTGTCTATGATTGCCCTAGGTGGTTGTATCGGAACCGGTCTTTTTGTAACTAGTGGTGGAGCTATTCACAATGCTGGACCCGGTGGAGCCTTAGTGGCTTATGTATGTATGGGAATCATGGTGTACTTTTTAATGACCAGTTTAGGAGAGATGGCCACTAACATGCCGGTTTCTGGGTCATTTGCAACGTATTCGGCCAAATACGTGGACCCAGCTTTAGGATTCGCCATGGGTTGGAATTACTGGTTTAACTGGGCCATTACCGTAGCTGTTGATGTTAGTACGGTGGCCATTGTAATGCAATTTTGGCTTCCGCATTTTCCAAGTTGGGTCTGGAGTCTGGCGGCGTTATCACTGATTTTATTGATTAACATTTTATCAGTAAAGGCGTTTGGTGAAACGGAATTCTGGATGTCACTGATCAAAGTGATTACCATCTTTATTTTCCTTGCCGTTGGGGTCTTAACCATCTTTGGAATTATGGGTGGCCACTTCATTGGGATGCGTAACTTTACTTATAAACAAGCTCCCTTCGTAAATGGAATTCCCGGGATTTTAAGCGTCTTTGTCATTGCCGGGTTCTCATTTCAAGGAACCGAATTAGTTGGAATTACTGCTGGTGAATCAGAGGACCCACAAAAGACGGTTCCCAAGGCCATTCATGAAGTTTTCTGGCGAATTATTTTATTCTATATTTTAGCAATCGTTGTGATTGCTGCCATCATTCCGTACACTAGTCATGACCTACTCGGATCGAGTGCTTCGGATGTTACAATCAGTCCCTTCACCATTGTGTTTGAAAGAGCTGGCCTAGCCGGGGCAGCAAGCCTTATGAATGCTGTTATTTTAACGTCGGTTATTTCTTCAGCTAACTCAGGGATGTATGCCTCTACCAGAATGCTCTATTCGATGGCTGATGAAGGTTATGCTCCTAAAATTTTCGGTAAAGTATCAAAACGTGGAATTCCGGTGCTAGCACTCCTAGCTACCATGGTAGTTTCACTTCTAACCTTCATGACTAGTATTTTTGGATCCAAGATTTACATGTGGTTAGTGGCTGCTTCTGGCTTAACTGGATTTATTGCTTGGTTTGGAATTGCTTTATCACACTATCGATTTAGAAGGGCCTTTATAAAGCAGGGTCATAAGCTTTCTGAGCTTAAATATCATGCGACCTGGTTCCCAGTTGGTCCAATTATTACGCTACTCTTGTGTATCGTTGTAATTTGTGGTCAAGACATCGGAGCCTTCGCTCACTTCAACTTATTTGAAATTGCGGTCACTTATATGAGTGTTCCCCTTGTAATTATTTTGTACTTTAGTTACAAGATCATTCATCACACTCACATTATTCCGTTGGACAAAGTGGATGTCTCACCATCGGAAGATTACACGGATGAAATTAAAAATAATGAAAGTAAATCTTAAATTCATGATTTTGAAATGGTACAATTACAAGTGCAAATTCTTTAAAACTAGTCTAAGGGGATTAAATAAATGATTGTATTATCTGGAACTATTGGAGCAGGGAAGACGACATTAACGACGTTACTCGCTGAGAGGTTGAACTCCCCAGCTTATTATGAGTCCGTCGATGATAATAAGATTCTCCCATTGTTCTATAAAGATCCGAAGAAGTACGCCTTTTTACTCCAAATTTATTTTTTGAACAAACGCTTGGATAGTATTAAAGAAGCTTCCACGAATAAGTACAGTGTAATGGATCGTTCGATTTTTGAGGATTCACTGTTATTTCATTTAAATGCTGATCTAGGACGAGCTACTGAGACTGAGGTTCAAATCTACGACTCTTTGTTAAAGAATATGATGAAGCCTAGTCCTGGCGGTAAGTACCAAAAGACACCTGATTTGTTAATCTATATTGATATTTCGTTTAGTACCATGCTGAAAAGAATCAAAAAGCGGGGACGGGATTATGAACAGATTGACAACGATAGTAGTTTATATGAGTATTATCGTGAATTAAATCAGCGATATGCGACTTGGTATAAAAATTATGATTTGTCGCCGAAGATTAAAATTAATGGTGATAAGTATGATTTTGTTGAGGATCCAAATGCTAGAGAAAAAGTTTTAAAGACTCTTTCTGATAAAGTTCAAGAAGTATTAGGATAATTTCTTAGATTATTGTATAATTAGTTTGATAAATAAACGTGACGTGCCTATTAAGTAGAATCACAGAGAGATGACGTTGGTGAGAGTTGTCATTTGAAAATTCCAGCACGTGTTTCGGGCGGTTAATCCCGCACGGCAATTACCGTTATTAATTAATCGAGTGCCTTAATTGGAACTTGGGTGGTACCGCGAAAAGACTTTCGTCCCAACATGACGAAGGTCTTTTTGTGTCTTTTAAGGGAGGAAATTGAAATGTTAGATATGAAGTTGATCAGAAGTAACCCAGATTGGTACAAGGGAAAGTTGGCAGAGCGAAATGTTCCTGGCGAAGTGATTGATAATTTGCTAAGAAAAGATTCGGAACGCCGTGATCTGATTGTCAAAAGTGAATCATTAAAGGCGGAGCGAAATGAAGTCTCCGAAAAGATCTCACAGCTAAAGCGCAACAAGAAAAATGCTGATGATCAAATTCAACGAATGCGTGAAGTTGGCAAGGAGATTAAAGAACTTGATGAAAAATTAGAGGGAATTAAAGCTGAACAACATGACATTGAAGCTCATTTACCAAATGTTCCTGCCGATGAGGTTCCAGTTAGCCTCACAGAAGAAGGGTCCAAGGAGCTTAGAAGAATTGGTGAGCCACGTAAGTTTGATTTTACGCCTAAACCCCACTGGGAAATTGGTGAAAATCTAGATATTTTAGACTTCAAAAGAAGTGCCAAGGTATCCGGAAGCCGATTTGTATATTACTTAGGGGCTGGAGCTCAGTTAGAACGGGCCGTCTATAACTTTTATTTGGACCAGAATACGGAGGCTGGGTATACAGAAGTGCTGCCTCCTTACATGGTGAACTCTGATTCAATGTTTGGAACGGGACAATTCCCTAAGTTTTTAGAAAACAAAGCCGGCTTTGAGATCAAAGACAGTGATTTAACCATGATTCCAACCGCTGAGGTACCATTAGTTAACTTTTACCGTGATGAAGTGATTCCTGAAGCAAAACTACCAGTGAAGTTTACGGCCTTAACCCCCGCTTTCAGATCGGAAGCTGGGAGTGCTGGTAAAGATACACGTGGCTTAATTCGTTTACACCAATTCAATAAGGTTGAGATGGTGCAGTTTACTAAACCAGACGAATCATGGGATGCTTTGGAAGAAATTACTCATCAAGCTGAGACCCTCTTACAAAAACTCGGAATTCCGTATCATGTCATTACTTTAACTTCGAGTGACATGAGCTTTACCGCCGCTGAGACCCATGACTTAGAAGTTTGGATGCCAGCTCAGAATCGGTACCGTGAGATTTCAAGTTGCTCTAATACCCTTGATTTTCAAGCAAGAAGGGCTCACATTCAATATCGGGATGAGAACGGGAAGCTTCAGTATGTTCATACCCTGAATGGTTCTGGCTTAGCAGTTGGAAGAACGGTAGCTGCCATTTTAGAGAATTATCAAAATGAAGACGGAACCGTGAATGTACCAGAAGTTTTGCAACCTTACATGCATGGAATGAAAAAAATTGTTAAAAATGAGAAATTTTAACCAAAATCAGTAGAAATCAATGCGACATTTCGGTATAATAATATTTGTTGTCTGACTGGCGTGAAGAAACAGTATCATCATTGTAGGTTAGCCAAATTTGTTCTTGACGCTTAAACTGCAAAATGATATTATATAATAGTTGTCATCACACAGTATGTGGGTGATATCTATCAATGGAGGATTAGCTCAGCTGGGAGAGCATCTGCCTTACAAGCAGGAGGTCACAGGTTCGATCCCTGTATCCTCCATTTGAGCCGTTAGCTCAGTTGGTAGAGCATCTGACTTTTAATCAGAGGGTCGGCGGTTCGAACCCGCCACGGCTCATTGCCAGTAACACATTATTATGCGGGCGTGGCGGAACTGGCAGACGCGCTAGATTTAGGTTCTAGTGTCTTAGGACGTGGGGGTTCGAATCCCTTCGCCCGCATTGATTTTTTGCCGACTTAGCTCAGTTGGCTAGAGCGCTTCACTAGTAATGAAGAGGTCGTAGGTTCGAATCCTATAGTCGGCATATGCGGAAGTAGTTCAGTGGTAGAACGCCACCTTGCCATGGTGGAGGTCGCGGGTTCGAATCCCGTCTTCCGCTTTTTTGGTATCATCCTGCCGGAGTGGCGGAATTGGCAGACGCACAGGACTTAAAATCCTGCGGTCAGTGATGACCGTACCGGTTCGATCCCGGTCCCCGGCATTTAAATATTGGAATTTTAGTGAGAGAGCCCTAATATTAGGAGCTCTCTTTTTTATTCAAAATATTAATTCTATACTGGAAATGCCACCAAAACAGCGCTACTATAGAACTGAATTGATATTGTGATATCCATAATAAGTTGATTTAACGTTAAGGTCCCGTGTAGAATATGAATAACGTAATCAACATAATTGATCAGACGTAGATTTAGAATCCAAGGAGAAACAAGATGAAACTCGAGAAAAAATCGCCTTATGGGCTGAACAACGTCAGTGCTTTACTTAATGACGTTTCAATGAACGATGATCAATTAATTCATGCTGGCGAAAAAATGAGTAATGATGCCAACATGGAAGCAATGCGAAATTTCAAAGCTAAAAAGCGAGACATTAAACCGATCTTAACCGAAAGAGATTCGTTGTTACTAAGTGGTTTACTGGGGTTGAAGCGTGAACGAATGGCTAAGAATCCATTTTCATTTTATCGCGGAAGCGTGGAACTCATGAATCATGACTTGGAGCGTATTCCGATGAGTGATATTAATCTGCTGATTGCAGGTGATGCGCATCTAGGTAACTTTGGTTTTTATGGTTCACCAGAACACCAACTTTTGTTTGATTTAAATGATTTTGATGAATCACACGTTGGCCATTTTGAGGATGACCTTCTGCGTTTTATGGTAAGTGCCTTGCTTGTTGCTAAGCAACAAGGATTTGATATTGAAAATGAGGTCAATCCGTTTCTAAGAGACGTGCTCGATACCTATCGCAGTGCGTTAGTGAGAATGACGGAAATTCCAGCCATGGATAAACTTACGCTTCCTAATTCAATTAGAAATATTTCTAAAATCTTTGGTACGCTGAAAGATGGCGAAAAACACTTTAAGAAATCGTTTCAAAAAATCACCGCTAAAAGCATTAACAAAGCTCTTAGAAGTACTTCTGATTACGCTGTTGAGAAGTATACAACGGTACTTCCAAACGGTGAACGGCAGTTTATTGATAATGAGCCGGTGACTGTTCACATTGGTAAGAAAGATTATCAAAAAATTAGTGATGGTCTTGATCGTTACTATAATCATACTAAAAGTGATATTCGTTTCTTTCTTTCCAATTTTCAAATTGTGGACATCGTGAGACATAGTGTTGGTGTTGGAAGTGTAGGGACACTATGCTTCTTGGTATTACTGGAGGATGCTAACAATAATTATCTGGTCTTACAGATTAAGCAGGCTCTTCCAATTTATAAAAATAACGTAATTGGAATGAACAAGAACGATTCGTTGGGTGAGAACATTGTGGACTGTCAATTGATCCTTCAAACGGCGTCGGATCCGTTTTTAGGTTGGTTTAATACCCAAAACAAGAGTTATTACGTACGTCAGTTTAAGGACATGAAGGGTTCAGTAAACCTTAACAAGTTAGATTTAGATGCATTTAAAGATTACGTGCTGGTTTGTGTCATCTTGTTGGCACGGGCACACAGTCAGTCTCCAACCTTTCCAATGATCATTGGTTATTTAAAAAATAGTGATAAGGTCAAAAAGTCATTTATTGAATTTGCAAATGAGTATATGAAACAAGTGGAGATGGATTATCACACATTTATTAAGGATTTGAAATAACATGAAAAGAAATGAAGAATACGTTGACTCATGCTATAACCGGGATTTGAGCTGGACATTATTTAATCGAAGAGTGATTAATTTAGCTACTGAGACGGTCACACCATTCCTGGAGAAACTAAAATTTTTAGCAATTGGGTCCAACAATTTAGATGAATTTTATAGTGTTCGGGTACCAAGTATTCAGGGTCAGATGGAATTAAGTGATAATGGGGTCGAAAAAAAGTCCGGCCTTCACTACAGTCAGATTCTAAATCAGATTCATACCCGCAATAATGAAAACTTCCAGATTCAATATCATGATTACGATAAACTTAATCGTGAATTGAAAGAGAAGGATATTTGTTCGATCGAATCATATGAAGATTTGGACGACAAACAAAAAAACAAAGCTAATCAATATTTTATTAAAAACATTCAGCCAGAGCTGGCATTCAAGGAATTTGATAAGAATTACACTCTGAAATTTCTCTCCAATAAACAAATTGCAATTGGAGTATTAGTTGAGGGTGACGACAAAAAAGTCATTCGGATTATTCCAGTACCACTTAAATTTGATCGATTGGTTCCAGTAAAATCCAATGGGATTGATACTTATATTTTGTTAGAGGACCTGATTAATCACAACTTAAAGCGGTTATTTAATGGAAAAGAAATCACAGGTACGGTTGTCTTTCGCGTCACCCGTGATCTTGATGCTACTTTAGACGTTGAAAAAGAAGATAATAATTTTGAGACCATTTCTAGAATGCGTCAGTACCTTGTTGATCGTGAAAAGGGAAAAGTAACTAGATTTGAAGTTGAAGAATTTGATGGTAATACCGATGATGACTTTTTGCGTGATTTTATTTCCAAATTCAATCTTGGTGAAGATGCCATTTTTAAAATTCCTGGACCCGTTGATCTAACTTATCTTTTTGAGATTGTTAGTAAGTATTCCCCAGATTATCCCGAATATTGTTATGCTAAATTCAATCCACGGACCTGGTCTGATTCAGAATCAATGCTTGCTTACCTAGATCAAAAGGATCTGTTGATTCAGTATCCTTATGATTCCTTTAGTCAGTTTTTACAGTTCTTAAAGGAAGCCGTTGAGAGTCCCAAGACCGTTGCCATTAAGCAAACGCTATATCGGGTTTCAAAGCATTCTGAAGTGGTCGATTTATTAGCTAAAGCTGCTCAAAAAGGGATTAAGACCACCGTAGTGGTTGAACTGAGAGCTCGGTTTGACGAGAAAAATAATTTAAAGGTCACTGAAAAGCTAAAAAACGCTGGGGTTCATGTCATTTTTGGAAAGCAGGACATGAAGGTTCACAGTAAGACTTGCTTAGTCTTAACTAAAGTGGGTGAGCATCCTCAAGGTTACATTCAGGTTGGAACTGGGAACTATAACATGCAAACTGCCAAGGGATTTGTTGATTTGAGCTTCTTTACCAGTAAAGATGATTATGTCAGAGATTTATCCAAGTTCTTTGATTACTTACAGGCTCCGGATGCCGCTCAACCAAGTTATCAAGTTTTATCAGCATCTCCTCACCAAATTCAGGATCAGGTAATTGATGGAATTCAAGAAGTGAAAGAAAGTTACCTAAAAACTGGGAAGGGTGCTGTCTTTCTAAAAATTAATTCTTTAACCGATGTGGAAGTTATTTCAGCTATCTATGATGCTGCTCGCGTTGGGGTACCGTTCCGATTGGTAGTTAGAGGTGCTTGTTGTCTCAAGTTAGGAATTTGTGGTAAGAAAGAAAAAATTGTGGTTTCAAGTATTGTTGGTGAGTTTTTGGAACACAGTCGGATCTACGGTTTCTTCACTAATGATGATTCTAAGTTATGGATTTCGTCGGCTGATTTAATGACTAGGAACATGGATAATCGGGTTGAGTTAGCGGCTCCGATTCTTGATCCTAAACTGAAAAAGCAGTTACTCAATATCATTGATATTTATGCGCAGGATGATGTGGACGGCAGCTTTCTTAAACCGGACGGACAGTACTTTAAGTTTAAGCATCCTAAGGGCAAATCAGCCCAACAAACCTTTCTTAGGATTATTGATGATCCAAAGTTGAATAATAAAAAACACATTTCTAAGCGTCATGACATTCGCATTAACGTAAAGAATGGCTCGAATCTCAAAAATGATTGGACCTACATCTCAATTTTAGTGGTTACAATCATCGTAGTTGTGGCGATTTTATTGTGGTGGTAAAAATAACTAGATATTTCTAGTTATTTTTTTATTTTTCTTTACCAAAAGTGCTAGTCTCTGGTATAATATTATTTGTTCGCTGGTAATTAGTGAACTTCTAAATATTTTATGCACCTATAGCGCAATTGGATAGAGTGTCTGACTACGAATCAGAAGGTTGTAGGTTCGACTCCTACTAGGTGCATTTTTCATCGGGAAGTAGCTCAGCTTGGTAGAGCACCTGGTTTGGGACCAGGGGGTCGCAGGTTCGAATCCTGTCTTCCCGATTTTTATATATACTCACATTTTAATGTTTACGCATCGGGAAATAGCTCAGCTTGGTAGAGCGCCACGTTCGGGACGTGGAGGTCGCAAGTTCGAATCTTGTTTTCCCGATTTTTTTATTACGTTCGTTTACAAGAGCATTTACTTGGAATTTACGATTCTTCTTTGTATAATAATAGTCAACATTAGTCAGAGATGAGATGAGTTTATGGCAAGCCGTAATATATCAGACATTATTGAAGATTATTTAAAGGATATGCTGGGTGACAACGATCAAGAGCGAGTTGAGATTCGTCGGTCAGATATTGCCAATCATTTTGACGTGGTACCATCACAGATCAACTATGTAATCAAAACTCGATTTACCTTGCGAAATGGTTATCTAGTTGAAAGTAAACGTGGTGGCGGTGGCTATATCAGAATTGAAAAAATCAATTTAATGGATAATTCGGATGTCTTAGATAGTTTGATCGACTCAATTGGTGATGAAATTTCTGAAAAAGATGAAGAATCAATTTTAACCACCTTGTATGCTAATGGAGTTATTACCGAAAAAGAGAAGAACATGATTGCAGCTATCTTGAAGAAGGAAGCAATCAGTTTGCCTGATCAGACAATGGAGTATCAGGTTAGAGCGAGCGTTTTGGAGGCTTTACTTTACCGGCTTAAGTATGAGTGTTAGTTTAATTGTGGATTATGATTTGAAGAGAAATGAAGGGAGATTTGCATATGCATAATTTATTTACCCCTAGTGCAAAAAACGTTTTAGTAATTGCTCAAGAACAAGCAAAAAGCTTTCAACACCAAGCTGTTGGAACCGAACACATGTTGTTGGCACTTACAATTGAAAAGAATGGGATTGCTTATCAGACTCTTCAACAACTCGCTGTCAGCGAGGCAGACGTTAGAGAAGAAATTGAGCAGTTAGCTGGATATGGTAACTTGAAGGTTGATGGAAACACTTACTTGCCATATTCACCAAAAATGAAGGAAATTCTAGCCTTAGCTGGTAAAATTGCGAAACAATATGGAGCAACTAAGGTGGGCACTGAACATATCTTGCTAGCTTTGACTAGTGATGATGCAATGCTCTCTTCTAGAATTTTGACTAACTTAGGTGTTAGCCCAGAACAAGTTCGGAAAGTAACGATCCGAAAGATGGGAGTTGCAGACACTAACATGGCTTCTGATACTAATTCTAATAATGATTCAGAACAAAGTGATACCCCAACTTTAGATTCACTTGCCCGTGATTTAACCAAAGCTGCTCGTGATAATCAGCTTGATCCAGTTGTGGGACGTACTTCAGAAGTTCGGCGTGTGATCCAAGTCTTGAGTCGGAGAACTAAGAATAACCCCGTTCTAATTGGTGAACCCGGAGTTGGTAAAACTGCCATTGCTGAAGGCTTAGCGGAAAAGATTGTTGGTAAGTCGGTTCCATCTGACATGCAAAACAAACGTGTTATGGAACTTGATATGGGATCATTAGTTGCTGGCACTAAGTATCGTGGCCAATTTGAAGACCGTCTGAAGAAGGTTCTAAAAGAGGTTGAAGATAGTGGAAATGTAATTCTATTTATTGATGAATTGCATACCCTGATTGGTGCCGGTGGTACTGAGGGATCAGTTGATGCCTCAAACATTTTGAAACCATCCCTTGCTCGAGGTCAAGTTCAAGTAATGGGTGCTACCACACTTGATGAATATCAAAAGTACATTGAATCCGATGAAGCTTTGGAACGTCGATTTGCAACGGTTGAAATTGAAGAACCAAGTAAGGATGAGTCTCGTAAGATTCTTAAGGGATTACGTCCTAAGTATGAGGAACATCACCATGTTCAGATTACTGATGATGCCATTAATGCTGCCGTTGATTTATCTAGTCGATACATCAGCAATCGTTATCTACCTGACAAGGCCATTGATCTAATGGATGAAGGTGCTGCTAAGGTTAGACTTGATTCAACTGGTAAAGATGATAAGTTGGCAAATGCTGAGTCTAAGTTAAGTTCCGTTAAGAACGACAAGGACAAAGCAATTGAAGAACAACGTTTTGAAGATGCAGTTTCAATTCGGAAGCAAGAACAGAAATTGCAGAAGGAAATCGCTGATTTAACTCAGAAACAAAGAATTAAAGAAAATGATGCTAACAAGACGCATAATTATCGATTGAAGGAAAATGCTGAAGACATTGCACAGATTGTTTCCGAATGGACTGGAATTCCAGTTACTCATTTGAAACAGTCTGACAAGAAACGTTTGGTAAATCTGGAAAAGATTTTGCACGAACGAGTGGTAGGTCAAGACGAGGCTGTTTCAGCTGTTGCCCGAGCAATTCGTCGTGCAAGAAGTGGACTTAAAGATCCTAATCGTCCAATTGGATCATTTATGTTTCTTGGACCAACTGGAGTTGGGAAGACTGAACTTGCTAAGGACTTAGCTGAAGCAATGTTTGGTTCAGAAGATGACATGATTCGTGTTGACATGAGTGAATTCATGGAGAAGTACTCAACTAGTCGAATGGTTGGATCTGCTCCTGGATACGTTGGATATGACGAAGGTGGTCAACTAACTGAAAAGGTTAGAAAGCATCCTTACTCAGTTGTTTTACTTGATGAAGTTGAGAAGGCTCATCCTGACGTCTTTAACCTGTTACTTCAAGTTCTAGACGATGGATACTTGACTGATGCTAAAGGTCGAAAGGTTGACTTTCGAAATACTGTTATCATTATGACCTCTAACATTGGAGCTACTGAACTTCAGTACAAGAACACCGTTGGATTTGCGGCCGAAAAGTCGGATGACGACTATGCTGCAATGAAGGCTACCATTCAAGATCAGTTGAAGAAATTCTTCAAACCAGAATTCTTGAACCGAATTGATGATACGGTTGTCTTCCATTCTTTGACTAAATCAGAACTTCACCGTATCGTGAAATTGATGTCGCAAGACTTACTCAATCGAGCTGATGGAATGGGTTACAAAGTTCGGATGACACCTGCTGCCATTGATTTGGTTGCTGAAGTTGGGTACAATCCAACTTATGGTGCACGACCAATTCGGAGAGCACTACAAGATAAGGTGGAAGATCCATTGAGTGAAGATTTACTTGCTGGTAAATTCAAACCTGGTGACCAGATCACCATTGGAGCCCATAAGAATAAGATCACGATTAATAAACGTGATGTTAAGAATCCAAAAGAAGAAATTTTAAGTAAATAACGTAAAAAAATCCCAGTAAAAATTTACTGGGATTTTTGGTGCATATTCTTTGACATTATCAGGGATTCTTTGTATTATGTATAGAGTATGTAACTGGGAATTGAAATGAGTCGTTGCGATCTATTGTCCGTGATGGCGTTTATAAGAACCAAAAGTAAGATTTTAATCTTATTTTTGGATTTTTTTTGCTCAAAAACCTGAAAAATGGCCATTTGTAACAAAAACGTAACATTTCTTTTCGTAGAATTTTAGGGAGAGGTGAATAACTTGGCAGGACACATTGTAAAGTACGGAAAACACAGGACCCGTAGAAGTTATTCCAGAATTAAGAAAGTATTGGATCTTCCAAATTTGATTGAGATTCAAACTAATTCTTATAACTGGTTCTTAGACGAAGGTTTGCGTCAAATGTTTAAAGATATTATGCCAATCGAGGATTTTCAAGGAAAGCTTTCATTAGACTTCGTTGATTATAAACTATTGGAACCTAAGTACACGGTTGATGAAGCACGTGCTCATGAGGCAAATTATTCAGCCCCATTACACGTTACTCTTAAGTTAACGAACCATGAGACTGGTGAAATCAAGACCCAAGATGTTTTCTTTGGTGACTTTCCATTGATGACTGACCAAGGGACTTTCATCATTAATGGTGCGGAACGAGTTATTGTTTCACAATTAGTTCGATCACCTGGTGTTTACTACCACAAGGATCTCGATAAAAATGGTCGTGAAATTTACAGCTCAACTGTAATTCCTAACCGTGGTGCTTGGATGGAATTTGAAACTGATGCTAAGAACATTTCATACGTTCGAATCGATCGGACAAGAAAGATTCCTTTGACTGAATTAGTTCGTGCACTTGGTTTTGGTTCTGATGATGAAATCACTGAGATTTTTGGGAAGACTAACGATAGCCTTTCACTTACCCTTGAAAAGGATGTTCATAAAGATGCTGATGATTCCCGTGTTGAAGAATCATTAAAGGATATTTATGAACGATTGCGTCCTGGTGAACCCAAGACCGCTGAATCAGCAAGAAACTTATTGACTCAAAGATTCTTTGATCCTAAACGTTATGACATGGCTCCCGTTGGTCGTTACAAGACTAACCAAAAGTTAAGCATGAAGACCCGCTTGATGGGATTAGCATTGGCTGAAACCTTAGCTGATCCTGATACTGGTGAAATCATTGCTAACAAGGGTGATGTCATTGATAAGGGACTGATGGAAAAATTGAAGCCATACTTGGCTAAGAAAGATTTCAAGGCTTACACCTTTAATCCATCTGACCAAGCGGTTGTTACTGATCCAGTAACAGTTCAAGTAATTAAAGTATATTCAAACACAGATCCTGATAAGGTCGTTCCTATCATTGGTAATGACAATATCGATCTGGACTACAAACACATTACCCCAGCTGATATTTTAGCTGAAATTAACTACTTCTTTGATCTTCAAGAGGGAATTGGTTCCATTGATGATATTGATCACTTGGGGAACCGTCGTGTTCGTTCAGTTGGTGAATTGCTGCAAAACCAATTCCGAATTGGACTTTCACGAATGGAACGAGTTGTTAGAGAAAGAATGTCAATCCAGGATGCTTCAACTGTAACACCACAACAATTGATCAATATTAGACCAGTGGTTGCTTCAGTTAAGGAATTCTTTGGTTCATCACAACTCTCACAATTCATGGATCAAACTAACCCATTGGGTGAATTAACCCACAAACGTCGTTTATCTGCATTAGGACCTGGTGGTATCACTAGAGACCGTGCTGGATATGAAGTTCGTGATGTTAATTACACCCACTATGGTCGAATTTGTCCAATTGAAACTCCCGAAGGTCCTAACATTGGACTAATTAACTCACTTTCGAGTTATGCTCGGGTTAATAAGTATGGATTTATCGAAACTCCATACCGTCGTGTTGACTGGACTACTCATAAAGTTACCGATAAGATTGATTATCTGACCGCTAATGACGAAGATAAATACGTTATTGCCCAGGCAAACTCTCCGTTAAATGAAGATGCTACCTTCCAAGATGATCAAGTTATGGCACGTGATAAGTCACAATACGTTGAAACTAATTCAAAGAATGTTGACTACATGGACGTTTCACCAAAACAAGTTGTTGCGGTTGCAACGGCATGTATCCCATTCCTAGAAAATGATGATTCTAACCGTGCTTTGATGGGTGCTAACATGCAGCGTCAGGCGGTTCCTTTGATTAGACCACATGCACCACTTGTTGGTACTGGAATGGAATATCAAGCTGCTCATGATTCTGGAGTTGCTAAGATTGCTAAATATCCTGGAACTGTAGAATACGTTGATGCAAGAGAAATTCGAGTACGACGCGATAATGGAACTTTAGATACTTACAAGTTGATGAAGTTCATGCGTTCAAATGGTGGTAAGAACTATAACCAAACCCCAATTGTTAAAGTTGGAGATCACGTTGACGCTGATGAAATTATTGCGGACGGTCCAGCAATGGAAAATGGTGAATTAGCATTGGGTCAAAACCCAACCGTTGCCTTTATGACATGGCAGGGTTATAACTTTGAAGATGCCATCGCTATTTCAGAACGACTCGTTAAAGATGATGCGTATACCTCAATTCATATTGAAGAGTACGAATCAGAAACTAGAGATACTAAACTTGGACCGGAAGAAATGACTCGTGAGATTCCAAATGTTGGTGAAGATGCACTTAAGGATCTTGACGAAGATGGAATTATCAGAGTTGGTGCCGAAGTTCATGACAATGACATTTTGGTTGGTAAGGTAACTCCTAAGGGTGTTACTGAATTATCTTCTGAAGAGAGATTACTTCACGCTATCTTTGGTGAAAAGGCTAGAGAAGTTCGTGATACATCCCTTCGAGTACCTCATGGTGCCGGTGGAATTGTTCAGGACGTTAAGGTCTTTACCAGAGAAAATGGTGACGAATTGAAGCCAGGTGTAAACAAGATGGTTCGAGTTTACATTGCCCAGAAACGTAAGCTTCAAGTTGGTGATAAGATGGCTGGTAAGCATGGTAACAAAGGTACCGTTTCCGTTATCATTCCTGAAGAAGATATGCCTTACATGCCAGATGGTACTCCAATTGACATTTTACTAAGTCCCATGGGTGTTCCATCACGTATGAATATTGGACAGGTGCTTGAAATGCACTTAGGGATGGCTGCTAAGAAGCTTGGTATTCACGTTGCTACTCCTGTATTTGATGGAGCTCGTAGTGAAGACATTACTCAAGCTTTGAAGGAAGCCGGAATGCCTGCTGATGGTAAATCCGTTCTATATGATGGTAGAACTGGTGAACCATTTGACAAACGAATCGCTGTTGGAGTCATGGGTTACTTGAAACTTAACCATATGGCAGAAGACAAGATTCATGCTAGAGCCATTGGACCTTACTCACTGGTTACTCAACAACCACTTGGTGGTAAAGCTCAATTTGGTGGCCAGCGTTTTGGTGAAATGGAAGTTTGGGCCCTTGAAGCATATGGTGCTGCTCATACCTTACAAGAAATTTTGACTTACAAGTCAGATGATGTTGTAGGACGTGTAAAGACTTATGAAGCCATTGTTAAGGGTGATCCAATTCCAAAGCCCGGTGTTCCTGAATCATTCCGAGTTTTAGTTAAAGAATTACAAGCATTAGGCCTTGATATGAAGGTTCTGGATGCTGATAACAAACAAATCGATTTGCGTGATATGGATGATGACGAAGATGTTGTTAACGTAAACGCATTGAGTAAGTTTGCTCAAAAACAAGATGAAAAAAATGAGAAAGACAAAGAAAAGAAGAATGAGAGTGACAAACAAACTCCAACTTCATCTGACTCTGACTCAAAAAATGATACAAATGACGACAATAAATAATAAAGGAGGGTACGCCAATGGTTGATGTTAATAAATTCAAAAGTATGCAAATTGGTTTAGCTTCACCTGAAACCATCCGGAGTTGGTCATACGGGGAAGTTAAAAAGCCAGAGACAATTAACTATCGAACTCTAAAACCTGAAAAAGACGGTTTGTTTGATGAAAGAATCTTCGGTCCTACTAAGGATTGGAAATGTGCCTGTGGTAAGTACAAGGGTGTCAGATACAAGGGCATCGTTTGTGATCGTTGTGGTGTTGAAGTTACCCGTTCTAAAGTTCGTCGTGAACGAATGGGACACATCGAATTAGCCGCTCCGGTAACCCATATCTGGTACTTCAAAGGTATCCCAAGTCGAATGGGATTAGTTCTTGACATGAGCCCAAGAGCTCTTGAAGAAATCATCTACTTTGCTTCATACGTTGTTACTGATCCAGGCAACACACCAATGGAGAAGAAGCAGTTGCTTTCAGAGCAAGAATACCGTGACAAGAAGCGTGAATATGGCAACCGTTTCCACGCTGAAATTGGTGCGGAAGCGATCAGGACTTTATTAAATGATGTTGATATCGATAAAGAAGTTAAAGAATTAAAGGATACCCTTAAAAAGGCAACTGGCCAAAAGAGAACCCGTGCGGTTCGTCGTTTGGACATTCTTGAAGCATTTGCTACTTCTGGTAATCAATTGTCATGGATGGTTATGGATGCAATTCCAGTTATGCCACCTGATTTACGTCCAATGGTTCAACTTGAAGGTGGTCGTTTTGCCACTTCTGATTTGAATGATTTGTACCGTCGGGTAATTAACCGAAATAATCGTTTGAAACGTTTGTTAGACCTTAATGCTCCTGGCATTATTGTTCAAAACGAAAAACGAATGTTGCAAGAAGCTGTCGATGCCTTGATTGATAATGGTCGTCGTGGTCGTCCTGTTGCTGGCCCTGGTAATCGTCCACTTAAATCTCTTTCTCACTTATTGAAGGGGAAGCAAGGACGATTCAGACAGAACTTGCTTGGTAAACGTGTTGATTATTCAGGTCGTTCAGTTATTGATGTTGGTCCTAATTTGAAGTTAAGCCAAATGGGACTTCCAGTATCAATGGCTCTTGAATTGTTCAAGCCATTTATCATGCATGCTTTGGTTCAACGTGGATTGGCTTCAAACATTAAGAATGCTAAACGTCAGATTGAACGTCAAGACGACGCTGTCTTTGAAGTTCTTCCTGATGTAATTAAAGAGCATCCAGTTCTTTTGAACCGTGCTCCTACCTTGCATAGACTTGGAATTCAAGCTTTCGAACCCGTCCTAGTTAGTGGTAAGTCAATGCGTTTGCATCCATTAGTTTGTGCTGCATATAATGCTGACTTTGATGGTGACCAGATGGCTATTCACGTTCCTCTATCTGATGAAGCTCAAGCCGAATCAAGATTGTTAATGGCTGCTGCTGGACACATTTTGGCACCCAAGGATGGTAAGCCAGTTGTTACTCCTTCACAGGATATGGTAATTGGTAACTACTATCTAACATTTGAAGAAGCAGGTGCCGAAGGCGAAGGAATGATCTTCAACGACCCAGACGAAGTTGAATTAGCATACCGTGATGGAAAAGTTCATTGGCATACCAGAATTGGTATTCCAGCAAGTGCCTTTCCTGACAAGTCATTTACTGACGATCAAAAAGGTAAGATCTTAGTAACTACGGTTGGTAAGGTAATCTTCAATGGAATTTTGCCAAAGGAATTCACTTATCTTAATGAACCAACTTCAACTAATTTGCATGGATACGTTCCTGACAAGTACTTCTTGAAGCCAGGTGAGGATATCCATGAACATTTAAAGAATGCTGAATTGGTTAAACCGTTTAAGAAGGGCTTTCTAAGTGACATCATTGCTGAAGTTTACAGTCAATACCAAGTTACGGAAACTTCTGAACTGCTTGACCGAATTAAAGACTTAGGTTATGACAAGTCCACTAAATCTGGTTTAACTGTTGGTATTTCTGACATTACTGATTTGAAAGAAAAACCAGAAATTGTTGCTAATGCTCATAAGAAAGTTGATACCATTACTAAACAATTCCGTCGTGGTTTAATCACTAACCAAGAACGTTACGAACGAGTTGTTAACGTTTGGAACGATGCAAAAGACGAAATTCAAAACAAATTGATGAAAAACTTCGATCCTCAGAACCCAATCTTTATGATGAGTGATTCTGGTGCTCGTGGTAACATTTCTAACTTTACTCAGTTAGCTGGAATGCGTGGTTTGATGGCTTCTCCTAATGGTGAAATCATGGAACTACCAATCACTTCTAACTTTAAGGAAGGACTTTCAGTCTTGGAAATGTTCATTTCAACCCACGGTGCTCGTAAAGGTATGACCGATACGGCTCTTAAGACTGCTAACTCTGGTTACTTGACTCGTCGACTTGTTGATGTTGCTCAAGACGTTATTGTCAGAGAAGAAGACTGTGGAACTGATCGTGGATTGGTTGTTCGTGCCATTACTGAAGGTGACGAAATGATCGAACCATTGTATGACCGAATTCTTGGTCGTAATGCAATGAAGACCGTTAAGAATCCTAAGACTGGTAAAGTAATTGTTAAGAAGAATCAAATGATTGATGAAGACGTCGCACAAGAAATTGTGGACGCTGGCATTGATTCAGTTGAGATTCGTTCGGCATTTACATGTAACACAGCTCACGGTGTTTGTGAGAAGTGTTATGGTCGAAACCTTGCTACTGGTGACGAAGTTGAAGTTGGTGAAGCTGTTGGTACCATTGCCGCTCAATCAATCGGTGAACCTGGTACTCAGTTAACCCTTCGAACTTTCCATACCGGTGGTGTTGCAAGTAGTTCTGATATTACCCAAGGACTTCCTCGTGTTCAAGAAATCATGGAAGCTCGTAATCCTAAAGGTAAAGCAATTATCAGTGAAGTTACTGGTACAGTTGAATTAATTGAAGAAGATCCTGCCGAAGGGATTAAGGAAGTTACCGTTAAAGGTAAGTCCGATACCCGAAAGTACAAGGTTCCAATTAAGGCTCGTATGAGAGTTGCTGAAGGCGACACTGTTCGTCGTGGTGATCCTCTTAATGAAGGTTCAATTGATCCTAAGGAATTGCTTAAAGTTCGTGATGTTTTGTCAACTGAAACTTACTTGTTAACTGCGGTTCAAGAAGTTTATAGAAGACAAGGTGTTGAAGTTAACGATAAGCATGCCGAAATCATGGTACGACAAATGTTACGTAAGGTTCGTGTTATGGACCCAGGTGACACCGATATCTTACCTGGTACTTTGATGGACATTGATGACTTCAAAGACCGTAATAAGGATGCAGTTATTAGTGGTAAAACACCTGCAACTGCTCGTCCAGTCTTGCTTGGAATTACTAAGGCTGCTCTTGAAACTAACAGTTTCTTGTCAGCTGCGTCATTCCAGGAAACCACTCGTGTTCTTACTGATGCCGCAATTCGTGGTAAGGTTGATCCATTAGTTGGTTTGAAGGAAAATGTTATCATTGGTAAGTTATTACCTGCTGGAACTGGTGTTGGAAAATACGAAAACATCGAACCAGAAGAAGAGGGTAAGACTTCTACCAAGGGCGTTACTTCTTTAAGTGATGTTGAAAAAGAAATGCAACAAAAAAATTCTAGTAAAAACTAGACTTTAAACTAAAAGAGCTCATCTTATGATGAGCTCTTTTTTGATACATATTTTGATTGAATTAATCTTTTTTAAACGTGACTTCATTATCATTAAGGGATGCAATCCTCGCCAAGGATTCAAGATGAATTCCATGATTCGTGATCCAGTCAGCACCAGGTTGAAATGATTTTTCAATTACGATTCCAACCCCAACGAGATGAGCTTGAGCAGCTTCTACAATTTTAATCATCCCCTTGGTTGCTTCGCCATTGGCGAGAAAGTCATCAATAATTAGAACATTATCATTGGGTGAAATAAATTTCTTTTCGATGAAAATCCGATTTGTTTTTTGCTTGGTGTATGAATATACATCGGCGGAGTAGGCCGCATCATTTAAAGTAGAGGGTTTCTTCTTTCGTGCAAAGATAACCGGGGCACCTAATACTAGTCCAGTCATGACCGCTGGTGCAATTCCTGATGATTCTACGGTGATAACCTTAGTGATGTTGTCATCAGCAAAGCGTTTCACAAATTCCTTGCCAATTTCATACATTAAAGTTGGATCAATTTGATGATTTAAAAAGGAATTGACTTTTAAAATGTTGCCAGGTAAGACCTGACCTTTATTTTTGATTGCATCTTCTAATTCTTTCATTAATTATTCTCCCATTCAAAAAGACCCTAGGTACAGTCGTCTAGGGTCTTGTTCTAATAGTTTGGAATTATGGTTCCAAGTAGAGACAGCCGACCCATTACGGCGATATATTAGACTTTTAGTTATTAATGCAATAATAATTGAATTTTATGGTTTTGGCAAACTAGATTAATACGATAAGTAGAGCGGTATAAATGAATGGAACAAACGCAATCATATGCTTTGTCATTATAAATGAATAGATAATGGCTAGGAGGGATCCAATTAGTATGATGAGATTAGTGAGAAGGAAGCCGTGAGCAATTGTTAAAATCAAAAATAAATCTAAATCCCCATCTCCAATCAAATGAGCATGTTGATTTATGATGATGAGAATCAAGTAACATAAGATTTCAAGGAAAATGATGGCAAATGACTGCGAAGAAATGGTAATGGCAAGTGCGAGTGAGATGACCGAATAGGGCAATGGAAAGTGATAGGTTAACAAGTCGAAGGTGGCTGAGATTTGAATTAATAAAAGTAAGCATAAGCTTTTGCCATTGCTTAAATTGATTGGTGGAAATAATGTAAAAGTTAGAGCTGTCGTACATTCAAAGTAGAATAGGTGAAATGGCAAGTGTGCCTTACACTTTCGGCACTTTCCCAGTTGAATCAGGTAACTAACGATTGGGATGAGTTCATACCATTTTAAGGTAACTTGACAACGACTACAGTGGGACCGTCCCATGATGAAGTTTTGGTGGGAAATTGTTCGTTCCACCATGACGTTTAAAAAGGAACCAACGATGGATCCTACAACAAACCAGTAAATTAGCATAATAAAACCTCCACCAAAAAGTACGGAAACTAGGAGAAGTCTTGTTGACACGTCTTTTTCTACGTGGTATTCTACTTATTGTGCTTATAAACAACTAAGCGATTTTTTTAACTTCAAAAAAGAACCGCCTGGATGTGTGGACTTAAAAAATATATTATATTAGGAAAGGGAGGACTTTTTAGATGCCTACAATTAATCAATTGGTTCGTAAAGGCCGTAAATCTAGAACTTCTAAATCAAAATCCCCAGCTTTAGGCTTCGGATATAACAGTTACAAAAAGAAAAACACACAAAACCCTGCACCTCAGAAACGTGGAGTTGCAACTCGTGTTGGTACTATGACTCCTAAAAAGCCTAACTCAGCTTTACGTAAGTACGCTCGTGTTAGACTTTCTAACTTGATTGAAGTTACTGCATACATTCCTGGAATTGGACATAACTTGCAAGAGCATAGTGTTGTTTTAATTCGTGGTGGACGTGTTAAGGATTTGCCTGGTGTTAGATATCATGTTGTTCGTGGTGCTTTAGATACTGCGGGTGTAAGTGATCGTCGCCAAGGTCGTTCTAAATACGGTACTAAGAAACCGAAGGAATAGACAATTAATTAAGTTATTATTGAGGAGGACTTTTACATGCCTAGAAAAGGGAAAGTGCAAAAAAGAGAAATCCTTCCTGATCCAATCTACAACTCAAAATTGGTTTCTAAATTAATTAACCATTTGATGTTAGATGGTAAGAGAGGGACTGCATCAGAAATTTTATACGGTGCATTTGACATGATCAAAGATCAAACTGGAAATGACCCAGTTGATGTATTCGAAGAAGCAATGAAGAACGTTATGCCAGTTCTTGAAGTTAAGGCTCGTCGTGTTGGTGGCTCTAACTACCAAGTTCCAATCGAAGTTCGTCCTGATCGAAGAACTACTTTAGGCTTACGTTGGATTGTTAACTATGCAAGACTACGTGGTGAACATACTATGACTGAACGTCTTGCAAAAGAAATCATCGATGCTTCAAATAACACCGGTGCAGCAGTTAAGAAGCGTGAGGATACTCACAAGATGGCCGAAGCTAACCGTGCCTTTGCACATTACCGTTGGTAATCAGCTTTTAGCTTTTTTACTGTTAAAGTGGGTGGCTAAAGTGATTTAGCCACTTTTTTAAAATAATGAAATTGTGAATGATTGAGAGGAGTTAAATAATGGCTAACAAGCGAGAATTCCCGTTAGACAAAACTCGTAATATTGGTATTGTTGCCCATATTGATGCCGGTAAGACTACTACTACTGAACGTATCTTGTACTATACCGGTCGTATCCACAAAATTGGTGAAACCCATGAAGGGGATTCACAAATGGACTGGATGGAAGAAGAAAAAGAACGTGGTATCACCATTACTTCAGCTGCTACTACTGCTGAATGGAAGGGATACCGTGTTAACATCATTGATACCCCAGGACACGTTGATTTCACTGCCGAAGTTGAGCGTTCACTTCGTGTTCTAGATGGTGGAATTGTTGTTCTAGACGGTCAAGCTGGGGTTGAACCACAGACTGAAACCGTATGGCGTCAATCATCAGACTTTGCTGTTCCACGAATTGTTTTCATTAACAAGATGGATAAAGTGGGTGCTGATTTTGACATGTCAGTAAAGAGTTTGCACGATCGTTTAGGTGCTAACGCTCAAGCTGTTCAGATGCCAATTGGTGCTGAAGCAGACTTTACTGGTGTTATTGATTTAATTACCATGCAAGCATACGTCTATGACGAAGACAAAGAAGGATCAGAATGGGATGTTGATGAAATCCCTGCTGATATGCAAGAAGAGGCTCAAAAGCGTCATGATGCATTAATTGAGGCCGTTGCTGATGTTGATGATGACATCATGGAGAAATTCTTGGATGGAAAGGAAATCTCACAAGATGACCTTAAAGCCGGAATCCGGCGTGCAACCTTAAATCTTGACTTTTACCCTGTATTCGCTGGTTCTGCGTTCAAGAATAAGGGAGTTCAGATGTTGATGGATGGTGTTGTTGACTATCTTCCATCTCCACTTGATGTTCGTCCTTACACTGCTCTTGACCCAGATGATGACGACAAGAAGGTTGAAATTCGTGCTAATGATAAAGAGCCATTTGCCTCATTAGCATTTAAGATTGCTACCGATCCATACGTTGGTCGTTTGACTTACATTCGTGTATACCGTGGTACTTTAAAGGCTGGTTCATACGTCTTGAATGCTACTAATGGTAAACGTGAACGTGTTGGTCGTCTTCTTCAAATGCATTCCAATAATCGTCAAGAAATTCCAGAAGTATTCTCAGGTGATATTGCTGCTGCAATTGGTTTGAAGAATACTACCACTGGTGATTCATTGACTGATCCAGATCATCCCTTACATCTTGAATCAATGGAATTCCCTGAACCAGTTATTCAGGTTGCTGTTGAACCAAAGACTAAGGCTGATCAAGATAAGATGAATGATGCTTTACAAAAGCTATCTGAAGAAGATCCAACCTTTAGAGCTGAAACTAATCCTGAAACTGGTCAAACTTTAATTGCCGGAATGGGTGAACTTCAGTTGAACATCTTGATTGAACGTATGAGACGTGAATTTAACGTTGAAGCTAACATCGGTGCTCCTCAAGTTGCTTATCGTGAAGCCTTTACTAAACCAGTTAAAGCTGAAGGTAAGTTCATTCGTCAGTCTGGTGGTAAAGGTCAATATGGTGATGTTTGGATTGAATTTACTCCAAACGACGAAGGAAAAGGATTCGAATTCGACGATGCTATCGTTGGTGGTGTTGTTCCTAGAGAATTCATTCCATCAGTTGAACAAGGTCTAAAAGAAGCCATGGAAAATGGTGTCCTTGCTGGATATCCATTGATTGATCTGAAGGCTAAGCTTTATGATGGTAGTTATCATGAAGTCGATTCAAGTGAAGCTGCATTTAAGATTGCTGCCTCAATTGCCTTGAGAGAAGCTGCTAAGAAAGCTGATCCAGTTATTCTTGAACCAATCATGAAAGTTGATATTCGTGTTCCAGAAGAATACATGGGTGATGTCATGGGACAAGTTACTGCTCGACGTGGAAACGTTGAGGGTATGGAAGCCCAGGATAAAGCACAAAATATCCATGCAATGGTTCCATTATCAGAAATGTTTGGTTATGCAACTGACTTGCGTTCTGCTTCTCAGGGACGTGGAACATTCGTAATGAGCTTTGATCACTACAGTGCGGTTCCTAAGAGCATTCAGGAAGACATCATTAAGAAAAATGGTGGCGACAACAAAAAGGAAGAAAAGTAATTTCTTTAAAAGTTCTAGAAATTTGAAATGGTTTCTAGAACTTTTTTTATTGCTAATATTCTGAGAACCCTTGAAAAGTCAAAGAATATCAGGTATGATAGTTAAGTACTTGGTTTTGGGGGATAGACTGCCCAAAATTGTACAATGTTTAGCTTTGATGTGGGAGGTTGCGACACACCCGGCCGCTTTGCCATGCGAGGATGTGCCGGTAATTTCCACGGAGCTAGTCTTATTTTGAAAATAGACGAAGGAGGGAAAAACATGGCAAAAGAAAAGATTCGTATTCGTTTGAAAGCTTATGAACACCGTATTTTAGATCAAGCTGCTGACAAGATTGTGGCAACTGCACAACGGACTGGTGCTACTATTTCTGGTCCAATTCCATTACCAACGGACAGAGCCCTATATACCGTATTAGCATCACCATTTAAGTACAGTAAAGCTCAAGAACAATTTGAAATGTTAACTCACAAGCGTTTAATTGATATTTTGAACCCAACACCTAAAACTGTTGATTCATTAATGAAATTAGACTTGCCAAGTGGTGTTGACATCGAGATCAAACTATAATAATTACAGAATATCGGAGGTGTACTCATGGCTAAAAAAGGAATCTTAGGTAAAAAAGTCGGAATGACTCAAGTTTTTACTGATAACGGTGAACTCGTTCCAGTTACTGTTGTTGATGTAACCCCTAACGTTGTTTTACAAGTTAAGAACAACAAATCAGATGGTTACGATGCAATTCAACTTGGATTCGATGACAAACGTCCAGTATTAAGCAATAAACCTGAACAAGGTCATGTTAAAAAAGCAAAAACTACTCCTAAGCGCTTCATTCGTGAAATCAGAGATGTTGACTTGGGAGATTACAAAGTTGGAGACAAAGTTAAAGCTGATGTATTTCAACCAGGTGACGTCGTTGATGTAACGGGTACTACTAAAGGTCATGGTTACCAAGGTAACATCCATAAAAACGGACAACGTCGTGGACCTGAAACCCACGGATCAAGATATCATCGTCGTCCCGGTTCATTAGGTGTCATCATTAACCGAGTTGTTAAGGGTATGAAATTACCAGGACGAATGGGTAACAATCGAGTTACCATTCAAAATCTTGAAGTTGTTAATGCAGACGTTGATAACAACGTATTGTTAATCAAGGGAAATGTTCCTGGTGCAAACAAATCATTAGTAACAGTTAGAACATCAGTTATTGAATCAAGAAAATAAGAAAGGAGGAACCGTAGATGGCAAGCGTAACATTATACAAACAAGACGGTAGTAAACAAGGAACGGTTGATTTAAACGATGCTGTTTTTGCCGTTGAACCAAATGAAAACGTTGTTTACGACACTGTCGTAATGCAAAGAGCATCACAACGCCAAGGTACTAATGGTGTTAAATCCAGAGGTAAAGTGCGTGGTGGTGGTAAGAAACCATGGCGTCAAAAGGGTACTGGCCGTGCTCGTCAAGGTTCCATTCGTGCCCCACAATGGGTTGGCGGTGGAGTTGTTTTCGGACCAACCACTCGTTCATACGCATATCACCTTCCAAAGAAGGTTACTAGATTAGCTGTTAAATCAGTTCTTTCTGAAAAAGTTGCAAATGATGATTTAGTAGTAGTTGATTCATTAGACTACAAGGCTCCAAAGACTAAGGATTTATCAGATCTTTTAAAGAAACTGGACGCATCAACTAAGACACTAGTAGTTTTGGAAGATAACAATGAAAACGCCGCACGTTCCGCAAGAAATATTGAGAATGTACGAGTTATTAATGCCAAGAGTGTTAATACACTTGATGTGTTAAACAGTAACAAGGTTGTTATTACAAAAGCTGCTCTTTCTCAAGTAGAGGAGGTGCTCGCATAATGGAAGCACGAGATATCATTTTACGTCCGGTAGTTACTGAAGCTTCAACCGATGTAATGGACGACAAAAAATATACTTTTGATGTTGATGTACGAGCAACTAAGACTCAAGTTAAAAATGCTGTTGAAGAGATTTTTAACGTTAAAGTTGTTAAAGTTAATATTATGAATGTAAAAGGTAAGAAAAAGCGACAAGGACAATATGTAGGACGCACAAAGAAGCGTCGTAAGGCTATTGTTACTTTGTCCGATGATTCTGATGAAATTAAGATTTTCTCAGAAGAATAATCTTTGAATAGGAGGGAAATAACGTGGCTCTAAAAAAGTACAAACCAACTACTAATGGCCGTCGTAATATGACTAGTATTGACTATAGTGAAATTACTACCAACGTGCCAGAAAAAAGTTTAATTGAGTCAAATGCTCATAGCGGTGGTCGTAATAGCCAAGGTAAAATGACTGTTCGACATCGTGGTGGTGGAAACAAACATCGTTATCGTTTAATTGATTTTAAGCGTGATCACGATGGCGTTCCTGCAACCGTTAAGACCATTGAATATGATCCAAACAGAACCGCAAACATTGCCTTAATCGTTTATGAAGACGGAGTTAAATCATATATCATTGCGCCTAAGGGATTGAAAGTTGGAGATGTTGTTGAATCTGGTAAGGATGCTGATATTAAGGCTGGTAACACTCTTAGATTAGCTGATATTCCTGTTGGTTCAACTATCTTTAATATCGAGTTAAAGCCTGGTAAGGGTGGACAACTTGTTCGTTCTGCTGGAGCTTCAGCACAATTACTTGGAAACGAAGGAAAGTATGCATTAGTTAAATTGCCATCTGGCGAAGTTAGAATGGTACTTTCAGTTTGCCGTGCTACTGTTGGTAGTGTTGGTAATGATGAACATGGATTAGTTGTTTGGGGTAAAGCTGGTAGAACTCGTTACCGTGGTCAAAGACCTCACGTACGTGGATCTGTTATGAACCCTAACGATCACCCACATGGTGGTGGTGAAGGTAAAGCTCCAGTTGGTTACCCAAGTCCATTGTCTCCATGGCATAAGAAGACAACTGGTAAGAAGACTAGATCAAAGAAAGCACGTTCAAACAAGTTTATTGTTCGTCACCGTAAAGGTTCAAAGATGTAGTCTGAATCATTTATTTATTGAGTAATCGCAGAGGAGGTTTCATAATGAGTCGAAGTTTAAAAAAGGGACCTTTTGCCGATCAATCACTATTGAAGAAGATCGATGCACAAAAAGATCAAGATAAAAAATCGGTAATTAAAACATGGTCACGTCGTTCAACCATTTTCCCAAGCTTTATTGGATACACCATTGCTGTTTACAATGGTAGAAAACATGTCCCAGTTTACATTCAAGAAGACATGGTGGGCCACAAGCTCGGAGAATTCGTACCTACTCGTACATTCCATGGACATGGAAATGGCGACGCAGATAAAAAGACAGTTTAAGCAAGGAGGATAACCAATGGCTGAACAACAAGTTACATCAGCAAAAGCTACTGCAAAGACTGTTCGTATCGCCGCTCGTAAGGTTCGCCTTGTTGTAGATCTTATTAGAGGCAAAAGCGTATCAGAAGCTACTGCAATTTTAAAGTTCACCCCTAGAGGTGCTTCACCAGTTGTAGAAAAGGTTTTGATGTCAGCTGTAGCAAATGCAGAAAATAATTTTGATTTAGATCGTCAAGATCTAGTTGTTAGTGAAGCATATGTTAACGAAGGACCAACCTTAAAACGTTTCCGTCCCCGTGCTAAAGGTTCTGCTTCACCAATCAACAAAAGAACTAGTCACATTACAATTGTAGTGTCAGAAAAGTAGGAGGGATAAACGTGGGTCAAAAAATTAATCCAAATGGTTTACGAATTGGCGTTAACCGTGGTTGGCAAGCTAAATGGTATGCTAACGACGATAAGTTCGCTTCATACTTAAACGAAGATTTAAAAATTCGTAACTATCTAGCAAAGAGACTCGCTGATGCTTCTGTATCAAGTGTTGACATTGAACGTGCTGCAAAGCGTGTTAATGTTTCTATCCATACTGCAAAACCAGGAATGGTTATTGGTAAAGGTGGAGCAGAAGTTGAAAGTCTACGTAAAGAATTAAACAAGTTAACTGGCCGTCGTGTTCATGTTAATATTGTTGAAGTTAAAAAACCCGACCTAGAAGCTGATCTTGTTGGTGAAAACGTAGCAAGACAACTTGAAGGTCGTGTAGCATTCCGTCGTGCAATGCGTCAGGCAATGCAAAGAGTTATGCGTTCTGGAGCAAAAGGTGTTAAAGTTCAATCTTCAGGTCGTTTAAATGGTGCTGATATGACACGAATCGAGAGATATTCAGACGGAAGTGTTCCACTTCATACTCTTAGAGCTGATATCGATTATTCATGGAATGAAGCAGATACTACTTATGGTAAAATCGGTGTTAAGACTTGGATCAACCGTGGTGAAGTTTTGCCCGATAAACCGGAGGAAAAAACTGAAAAAGGAGGGAAATAAGCATGCTAGTACCTAAACGTGTTAAGTTCAGGAGACAACACAGAGGTAAGTTGCGTGGTCATTCAAAAGGTGGAAATACTGTTACTTTTGGTGATTACGGTTTGCAAGCACTTGATTCACATTGGATCAGTAACAGACAAATCGAAGCTTGCCGTGTTGCCATGACTCGTTATATGAAACGTGGTGGAAAAATTTGGATCAAAATTTTCCCTCAAAAATCATATACTGAAAAAGGTATCGGTGTTCGAATGGGTAAAGGTAAAGGTACCCCAGCAGGTTGGGTTTCAACTGTTAGACGCGGAAAAGTTCTTTTCGAAGTTGGCGGTGTTTCCAAAGAAACTGCTGAAGAAGCTTTACGTTTAGCATCCATGAAGTTGCCTGTTAGAACCCGAGTTATTAAACGTGAGGAAGTAGGTGGCGAATCAAATGAAGGCTAAAGAAATTAATGAATTAACCACTGATGAAATGCGTGCTAAGGAACAAGATTACAAGAAAGAATTGTTTAATCTTCGTTTTCAATTAGCCACTGGTCAATTAGAAAATACTGCTAGATTGAAGACTGTGCGAAAAACAATCGCTAGAATCAAGACGGCGTTAAGACAACAAGAATTAAAGAAATAGAATACGATAGAAAGGAAGGTTAACACTTTATGAGCGAAGAACGTAACGAACGTAAGAGTTACAGAGGCCGTGTTGTTTCAGACAAGATGGATAAAACCATTACAGTTGTTGTTGAAACTTACAAAACTCATCCAACTTACGGGAAACGTATTAAATATTCTAAGAAATATAAAGTTCAAGATGAAAATAACGAAGCAAAAGTTAACGATATTGTTGACATCATGGAAACTCGTCCATTGTCTAAGACTAAGCGCTTCCGTCTAGTAGACGTTGTTGAAAAGGCAGTTATTATCTAGCTTTTTTATCTATCGTATTCTGATTTTAAGTTGAAGGGAGGACACTAACCATGATCCAACAAGAGAGTCGTTTAAAGGTTGCTGACAACTCTGGAGCACGTGAACTTTTAACTATTAAAGTCCTAGGTGGTTCAAGAGTTAGATACGCAGGTATCGGTGATGTGATCGTTGCTACTGTTAAACAGGCAACACCAGGTGGCGTTGTCAAAAAAGGAGACGTCGTTAAGGCTGTTGTTGTTAGAACAAAGTCCGCTGCACACAGAACTGATGGTTCATACATCCGTTTTGATGAAAATGCCGCTGTTTTGATTAACGATGATAAGAGTCCTAAAGGTACCCGTATTTTCGGTCCGGTTGCTCGTGAATTACGTAGTAATAATTTTATGAAGATCGTTTCATTAGCGCCTGAAGTACTTTAATACTATTGGAAAACAAGGAGGTGCCAGGATTATGTTCTTGAAAACTGGTGACAAAGTTCGTGTTATTAGCGGTAAAGACAAGGGTAAAGACGGTAAAGTCGTTAAAACCATTGCTGCTAAGAACCGTGTAGTTGTTGAAGGAATCAACAAGATCAAGAAACATCAAAAGGCTTCACAAGACAATCCCCAAGGTGGAATTGCTGATGTAGATGCTCCAATCGATGCTTCAAATGTAATGCTAATTGATCCATCTACTAACGAACCTACTAAGGTAAGTTTTGAAGTTAAAGATGGCAAAAAAGTTCGTATTTCAAAAAAATCAAACAAACCAATCGATTAGGATTGGAATTGAAAGGAGGAAATTAATCGCATGGCAGCTCGCTTAGAAGAAAGATACAAAGAAGATATTCTCCCAGCACTTGTTAAGAAGTTTGACTATTCGTCAGTAATGGAAGCACCAAAGCTTGACAAAATTGTTTTAAACATGGGTGTTGGTGATGCTGTAACAAATTCTAAAAACCTTGATGAGGCAGTTCAAGAATTAAGTTTAATTTCTGGACAAAAGCCTATTGTAACTAAAGCTAAAAAATCAATTGCCGGTTTCCGTCTTAGAGAAGGAATGCCAATTGGTGCCAAAGTTACATTAAGAGGAGAAAGAATGTACGATTTCTTGGATAAGTTAGTTAATGTTTCATTGCCACGTGTTCGAGATTTCCACGGTGTAAGCAACAAATCATTTGATGGTCGTGGAAATTACACATTGGGTATCAAAGAACAACTAATTTTCCCAGAAATTAATTACGATGATGTTAACCGTGTTAGAGGTTTAGATATCGTACTTGTAACAACCGCTAATACGGATGAAGAATCACATGAATTGTTAGCTCAATTCGGAATGCCATTCGCTAAATAGGAGGTTTAATATTGGCTAAAAAATCATTAATTAAAAAAAGTGAACGTCCAGCTAAGTTCTCAACTCAGAACTACACTCGTTGTGAACGTTGTGGTCGACCTCGTGCGGTTTACCAAAAGTTTCACTTATGCCGAATTTGCTTGAGACAACTTGCCCACAAGGGTCAAATTCCTGGTATGAAGAAAGCTAGTTGGTAAAATAATAAAACTGAAAAGGAGGTTTCACGTTTATGTCCATGACAGATCCAATTGCAGACTTTTTAACTCGAATTCGTAACGCCAATATGGCTAGACACGATTCAGTTGACGTTCCTGCATCAAAAATCAAAAGAAACATTGCTGAAATTTTGAAGCGTGAAGGCTTTGTACGCGATGTTGAATACATCGATGACGATAAACAAGGTGTTATCCGTGTATACCTTAAATATGGAAAAGACAATCAACGTGTTATTACTGGTTTAAAGAGAATTTCAAAGCCAGGATTACGTTCATATGTTAAATCAGATGATGTTCCTAAAGTTTTAAATGGTTTAGGAATTGCAATCATCTCAACTTCAGATGGTGTTATTACTGATAAAGAAGCCCGCGACAAAAAAGTCGGTGGCGAAGTATTAGCATACGTTTGGTAAAAATTAAAAAAGAATTGGAGGTGTTAATATGAGTAGAATTGGTTATAAAACTGTTGATCTTCCAGACGGCGTTGAAGTAAGTCACAGAGGTACTAACGTAACTGTTAAAGGACCAAAGGGTACACTTACTGCCACATTTGCACCAGAAATCAAGATGCAAGTTAAGGGTAATGAAGTAAACTTCACCCCAACTGGTAAGTATGACAACAAAGAACGTGCCTTACATGGTACAACCCGTGCTAACTTCAACAACATGGTTGAAGGAGTTATGAATGGTTTTCATAAGACCCTTAAATTAGTTGGAGTTGGATATCGTGCCCAATTAAAGGGTAATACTTTGACTTTAAACGTTGGTTACTCAAATCCTGTTGAAGTTCAAGTTCCTGAAGATCTCACTGTAGCTGTTCCTGATAACACTACTATTAACATTAGTGGAATCAACAAGCAACATGTTGGTGACTTCGCTGCCGAAGTTCGTTCATACCGTTCACCAGAACCATATAAAGGTAAGGGAATTAGATATGAAAATGAACACATTACCCTCAAGGAAGGTAAGACTGGTAAGTAGTTTAACAATATAAAAAATAAGAGGTGACTATTTTGATTTCCAAACCAGACAAGAATAAAACACGTAAGATTCGTCATAATCGTGTTAGAAGTAAAATTTCTGGTACTGCTGAGTGCCCACGTTTGAACGTTTTCCGTTCTAATAAAAACATTTACGCTCAAGTTATTGATGATGTAAAGGGTGTAACGCTAGCTAGTGCCTCAACTGTTGACAAGGAAGTTTCCGGAAACAATAAATCAGAACAAGC
This sequence comes from Fructilactobacillus sp. X2R5C2, assembly GCF_059901375.1. Lineage (NCBI taxonomy): Bacteria > Bacillati > Bacillota > Bacilli > Lactobacillales > Lactobacillaceae > Fructilactobacillus > Fructilactobacillus sp. X2R5C2. The sequence continues at coordinate 58,086 of NZ_JBWXUX010000001.1, read as the reverse complement.
CGCAAGCGTTGGCGCTCTACTCGCTAAACGTGCAGTTGAAAAAAATGTTAAAAATGTTGTTTTTGATCGTGGTGGATACTTATATCACGGACGTGTACAAGCCCTTGCAGATGCAGCACGTGAAAATGGACTTGAATTTTAAAAAGGAGGAATATAACGCACATGGCAAAGTTTATTAATCCAGACAAACTGGACTTAGAAGATAACGTTGTTGCTATCAACCGGATCACTAAGGTTGTTAAGGGTGGTCGTCGACTACGTTTTGCTGCATTAGTTGTTGTTGGTGACAAAAATGGCCACGTTGGCTTTGGTACTGGTAAAGCTCAAGAAGTTCCTGAAGCGATCAGAAAAGCCGTTGATAGTGCCCAAAAGAACTTGATTGAAGTCCCAATTGTTGGAACTACTATCCCTCACGAAGTTATCGGTCGTTATGGCGGTGGAAAGATCATGTTGAAGCCTGCTGAAGAAGGTTCTGGAGTTGCTGCTGGTGGTGCTGTTCGATCAGTTATGGAATTAGCTGGTGTGAATGATGTTACTAGTAAGCGTTTAGGCTCTGATACACCTGTTAACGTAATTCGTGCAACTTTTGAAGGTCTTAAAGATCTTAAGGATGCTGAAGAAATTTCATCATTACGTGGTGTATCATCAGATCACTTAGCTGAATAATAAGGAGGGGTTAGAAGATGGCTCAATTAAAGATTACTTTAGTTCATAGTGCTGCTCACCGTCTCCCTAAACAACGTAAGATTGTTAAGGCCCTTGGATTGGGACGAGTAAATAGTAGTGTTATTAAGCCTGACAATGAAGCAACTCGTGGAGCTCTATTCAAGATTGCTCATTTAATCAAGGTTGAACAAATCGATTAATATTCTTTAAAAGATAAGGAGGTGCAACTCAATGAAGTTAAATGAATTAAAAGCTGCTAAGGGTTCACGTTCATCAAGAACTCGTTTAGGTCGTGGACTTGGTAGTAAAGGTAAGACTTCAGGTCGTGGCCAAAAAGGCCAAAAAGCTCGTGGAAAGACACGGATTGGTTTTGAAGGTGGCCAAATGCCTTTATACCGTCAAATTCCAAAACGTGGATTTACCAACTTCAACAGAAAAGTATTAGCTATTGTTAACTTGGCTGATTTAGATAATTTTGATGATGGCTCAGAAGTAACTCCAGATGTTTTGATTCAAGCTGGAATGATCAAAGGCTCAAACGATGGCGTTAAAGTTCTTGCAGATGGCAAGCTAACTAAGAAGCTCACTGTTAAAGCTAACAAATTCTCAAAGAGTGCTGAAAAAGCAATTGAAGATGCCGGCGGTAAAGCTGAGGTGATTTAATGTTCACTACCTTAAAGAATGCGTTTGAAGAAAAAGATATTAGAAAAAGGATTTTATTTACCCTTTTTGTATTGGCAGTCTTTCGTTTAGGTGCATATATTACGGTACCTGGAATCAATGCCGAAGCTCTACAAAGCGTAGCATCTTCGGGTTTAGTTAATGTATTAAATATGTTTAGTGGTGGTGGATTAACTAATTATTCATTGTTTGCGATGGGTGTTTCTCCATACATTACTGCACAAATTGTTGTTCAGTTACTTCAAATGGATATTGTTCCTCGATTCGTTGAATGGGGGAAGCAAGGTGAAGTTGGAAGACAAAAACTGGATCAAGTAACTAGATGGTTGACGATTGTATTAGCTTTCGTTCAATCAATTGGTATTACTGCTGGATTTAACGCATTAAGTAGTTTGCACTTGGTTAAAAACCCAGGAATGGGGACCTACATTAGTATTGGTTTGATCTTAACCGGTGGAACAATGCTTACTACTTGGATGGGTGATATGATTACTGATAAAGGAATTGGTCAAGGAGTTTCCATGATCATCTTTGCCGGAATTGTTGCCGAAATGCCAACTGGGATCATGAGTGTTTATCGTCAATATGTCGAAGGCACCCCAATGAATCAAATGTGGAAACCAGCCTTGTTTATCATTGCGTTGATCATTGTAATTTTAATCATCGTGACCTTTGTTACTTGGGTACAGCAAGCTGAACGTAGGATTCCAATTCAATATACTAGAAGAACATCAGGTTCGCCTGACAGCAGTTACCTTCCTTTGAAGGTTAATGTTGCTGGAGTTATTCCAGTTATTTTCGCAAGTGCATTTATTTCCACTCCTCAAACGATTTTGATGTTTTTCACCAAAAACTTTCAGGGAGCTGGTTGGTATGAATTTCTAAGTAAGTTGTTTAATATGCAAACTCCACTTGGAGCGGCATTTTACACTTTCTTAATTGTTGTATTTACTTTCTTCTATGCGTTTGTTCAAGTTAACCCACAAAAATTATCAGAGAATTTGCAAAAGCAGGGTAGCTATATCCCAGGTGTATGGCCTGGCCATGAAACGCAGTTGTACATCTCTCGTTTACTTATGAGACTAAGTACTGTCGGTGCTTTGTTTTTAGGAATCGTTTCTTTAATTCCGTTAGTTGCCCAAAACGTATGGAATCTAAATCAATCCATTGGATTAGGTGGTACAAATCTGTTGATTATTGTTGGAGTGGCAATTGAAACCATTCAACAAATTCGAGGTTTAATGATGAGAAAAGAGTACGTTGGATTTATTCAAAGCACTCCAGATGACAACAAGTAGTGGAGGAATTTAAATGTCAATGAATTTATTATTAATGGGTCTCCCAGGAGCCGGAAAAGGTACTCAAGCTGAATTCATTGTTCAAAAATATGGCATCCCACATATTTCAACTGGGGACATATTTCGAGCAGCAATGAAAAATAAAACCCCCATGGGTGTAAAAGCTCAACAGTATATCGATAAGGGAGAACTTGTTCCTGATGATGTTACCTGTGGGATTGTTGAGGATCGTCTCAAACAGCCTGACACAGACAAAGGATATTTGTTAGACGGTTTTCCTAGAAACATTGATCAGGCTAAAAGTCTGGAAGATATGACTAGGAAAATGGGCAAAGAGTTAGATGCAGTTATTAACATTGAAGTTGACCCTAAAGTCTTAGTTGATCGTTTATCTGGTCGGTTCATCTGTAAAAACTGTGGCGCAACTTATCATAAATTATATAAGAAGCCTATAGTTGATGGTACTTGTGATGTTTGCGGTGCTCATGTGTTTTACCAAAGAAGTGATGATAAACCTGAAACTGTTAAAAATCGTCTAAAAGTTAATGAGAAGAGTAATGCTCCTCTAATTGATTTTTACAAAGATCGCGGTATTTTACATTCAGTTGACGGTGACCGGGACATTGCAGACGTTAGTAAAGACATTGATAAAATTCTTAGCAACTTAAATTAGCAAACTGTCGTTTAATTGCTGGAATAGCAGTAATGTGGTATATTATAGTTTGTATGTCTATTTGTAAGTAATACTTACGAGTTTAGTAATTTTGGAGGATTATTCGTGTCTAAAAATAATGTAATTGAAGTTGAGGGTAAAGTTTCTGAAACTTTACCTAATGCAATGTTTAAGGTCGAGCTTGAAAATGGTCATGAAATTTTGGCACACGTTTCTGGTAAGATCAGAATGCATTACATTCGTATCCTGCCAGGAGATCGTGTAACCGTTGAAATGTCACCGTATGATTTAACAAAGGGTCGAATTACTTATCGATTTAAGTAAGCCCTTCATATAGGAGGTTATTAAAATGAAAGTACGTCCATCAGTAAAAAAAATGTGTGAACATTGTAAGATTATTAAGAGAAAAGGCCGTGTGATGGTGGTTTGCCCTGTAAACCCTAAGCACAAGCAAAGACAAGGAAAGTAATTAAATTAGAATTATAGGAGGTGGATTTAATGGCTCGTATTGCCGGAGTTGATTTACCACGTGATAAGCGAATCGTTATTGCTTTAACATACATTTATGGTGTTGGAAACACAACTGCTCAACAAGTTTTGAAAAAAGCTGGAGTATCAGAAGACGTTCGTGTACGTGATTTAACACCTGATCAAGAAGATAAGATCAGAGAAGCTCTTGATGGTTACACAATCGAAGGTGACTTACGTAGAGAAGTTACTATGAGCATCAAGACTCTTCAAGAAATCGGTTCATATCGTGGAATGCGTCATCGTCGTGGTTTACCTGTTAGAGGTCAACATACGAAGAATAACGCACGTACAAGAAAAGGTAAGAAAACCACAATCACTGGTAAAAAATAATAAAGAAGGAGGCTATCAGTTTCTATGGCTAAAACTAAAAATACTCGTAAGCGTAAAGCAAGAAAAAACGTTGAGTCTGGTGTAGCACATATTCACTCAACTTTTAATAACACTTTGGTTATGATTACCGATGTTCAAGGAAATGCTATTGCATGGTCATCAGCTGGTGCATTAGGATTCCGTGGAAGTCGTAAATCTACTCCATTTGCTGCTCAAATGGCTGCTGAAGCAGCTGCTAAGACTGCAATGGAACATGGAATGAAATCAGTAGAAGTTGCTGTTAAAGGTCCTGGTTCAGGTCGTGAGTCAGCTATTCGTGCTTTACAAAGTACTGGTTTGGAAGTTGCTGCAATTCGAGATGTAACTCCAGTTCCACATAATGGTTCTCGTCCTCCAAAACGTCGTAGAGTTTAATATTTAATGAACGTTAAAGTTTTAAATTACTCAATGCGTTTTGAAAGGGGTAGAGACTACAATGATTGAATTTGAAAAGCCAAACATTCACAAAATTGAAGAAACAGACAACTATGGTGAAATAGTTGTAGAACCACTCGAAAGAGGATATGGTACAACGCTTGGCAATTCACTGCGACGTGTTTTGTTAGCATCATTACCAGGTGCTGCGGTAACCAGTATTCAAATCGACGGTGTCCTACACGAATTTTCAACTGTAAAGGGTGTAGTTGAAGACGTTACTCAAATTATCTTGAATGTTAAAAAGATTAATTTGAAAATCAACTCAGATGACAATGAAACAAAGTCCATGAGTATTAATGTAACGGGACCAGCCGACGTAACCGCAGGTGATATTGTAACTGACAGTGATGTTGAAATTTTAAATCCTGACTTACACATTGCAACGGTTGCCGATGGAGCTACATTCCATATGAACATGACTGCCAATAAAGGTCGTGGCTATGTTTCTGCTGAAGAAAACAAAGCTAAAAACGATGGTATGCCAATTGGTGTTCTACCAGTTGATTCTATTTATACCCCAATCGAACGTGTTAATTATCAAGTAGAAGATGCACGTGTTGGTCAACGTGATGATTACGACAAGTTGACATTAGACGTTTGGACCAATGGTTCAATTACTCCTTCCGATGCAATTAGTTTGGCAGCTAAGATTTTAAATCAACATTTCCAATTGTTTATTGATTTAACTGACAGAGCCAAGAATGCAAACGTTATGGTTGAGAAGGAAGAAAGCCATAAGGAAAAAATGCTTGAAATGTCAATTGAAGAATTAGATCTTTCGGTTCGTTCATACAATTGTTTGAAACGTGCTGGAATCAATACTGTGCAAGAATTAACTGATAAGTCTGAAGCTGACATGATGAAGGTTAGAAATCTAGGCCGGAAGTCACTTGATGAAGTCAAAGAAAAACTAGCAGCATTAGGACTATCTTTACGTAAAGAAGACTAAAAAGGAGGATATCCGGTTATGAGTTATCGCAAACTACAACGTACGAGTGCTCAACGTCGTGCTTTACTTCGTAATTTAACCACTGACTTAATTGTTAAAGGTCAAATTAAAACAACAGAAGCTCGCGCTAAGGATGTTAGATCATTAGCCGACAAGATGGTTACCTTAGGTAAGAAGGGTGACTTGAACGCACGTCGTCAAGCTGCAGCTTACTTACAAAATACCATTGCTGATGTAAAAGAAGACGGCGACAGTATCAAAGTAACTAGTGCATTGCAAAAGTTGTTTGACGAAGTTGCACCTAAGTATGCTGACCGTAATGGTGGTTACACTCGCATTCTTAAGACAATGCCTCGTCGTGGTGACGGTGCACCAATGGTAATCTTACAATTTGTCGAATAATTTCGATATTTGATAAGAAATAATAATATTTCACTATAGGAATCACTAAGATTAAAGGTATAAAGTGTTACGATGATGGATTTTCCAAGTCTAGCTTGAATGTGGTTAATTCCATGCGCCTTAATCTTTTAGTGATTTTTTTATACATAATTTTAAACGGAGGGTTGCCAAATGGATCCAATCATTAAGGTTTCAAATCTTTCATTTCAATATGATGATGCTTCTAAAATATTAGATGACATTTCTTTTCAGTGTGAAAAGGGTGAATATGTTTCTTTGATTGGGAAAAACGGTAGCGGTAAAAGTACCATTGCTAAATTAATTGATGGGCTTTTAGCTCCACAAACTGGAACAATTAAGATTAATGACATTGGGTTAAGTTCTCATGAAAATGACCGAGAGATGCGAAAGTCGATTGGATTAGTATTTCAAAATCCGGACGATCAATTTGTGGGTGCTACCGTAGCTAGTGACGTGGCCTTTGGTCTTGAAAACCGTGCTGTTCCGAGAGAAATAATGAAATCAAAAGTTAAGGTGGCCCTTAAGAGAGTTGGCATGTGGGACTTTCGAAACGAGATGCCAAGTAGTCTTTCTGGAGGACAAAAACAAAGGGTCGCCATTGCGGGAGCCATTGTTTTAGATCCTCAGATTTTGATTCTTGACGAAGCAACGAGCATGTTGGATCCGCTAGCAACGAAACAAATCCATGAAGTTGTAAACAAATTAAATCAAAAGCAAAACATGACAATTCTTTCCATCACGCATGATATTAACGTGACGGCTAAATCTGATCGGATTTTGGCATTAAATGATAGTAAGATTATATTTGATGGTAAACCAAGTGTCTTTTTTCAAAAGCATGAATTAATTGCGAACATGGATCTAGAACTTCCATTTAGTGAGAAATTAAGGCAGAAATTTATTGATGCAGGATATGATATTTCTGATCGGTACATGGATGATGAGGAGATTAGTCAATGGATAAGCAAATTATTTTAAAAAACGTTGATTTCATCTATCAGCCAGATTTACCTTCTGAAAAACAGGCTTTAACTAATGTTAGTTTGGAGATCGAAAACGGTGAATTTATGGCGATCGTTGGTAAAACGGGAAGTGGTAAATCAACATTGGTCCAAATGATTAATGGTCTCTTAAAGCCAACTTTAGGAGAGGTCATGGTTGGTGATATTAAAATCAATAATCAGACTAATAATCATAATTTGAGTGAATTAAGGCAGAAAGTTGGGATGATATTCCAGTTTCCAGAAAAACAGTTGTTTGAAGACACCGTTTTAAAGGATGTTGCCTTTGGTCCCCTTAATTTTGGTGACGATGAACCAACCGCTAATACTAAAGCGATTAAAGCACTTTCGATCGTTGGTGTTTCTAAAAAATTGTATGATCGCTCTCCTTTCGAACTTTCAGGTGGACAAATGCGACGGGTGGCGATTGCTGGAACGATCGCGTGTGAACCTCAAATTCTGATCCTTGATGAACCAACCGTTGGTTTAGATCCTAACGGTAAAAATGAGATCTTAAAAATCATTCATCAGTTAAATGAAAAGGGAGTCACCATTATTATGGTCACTCATGACATGGATGTGGTTGCCCAAAATGCTAACCGTGTTGTGGTGATGAATAAGGGGCGTGTCAGTTCAGATTCAACTCCTCGAGAATTATTTGCCAATTCTGAATTAATCGCTAATAATTCACTCGCACTTCCAGATTCAGTCCAGATATACTATGATTTAGTTCATGATGGTATTCAATTATCTCAGATTCCGTTAACTGCAAATGAGGTTGTTGAACAAATAACGCAAAAACGAAGTGGAGTGAAGTAGAATCGATCAATTTGTGTTTGGAAAATATTTTCCTGGCAACTCATTCATCCATCAATTGAATCCTGCATTTAAAATCTTAGGATCAATTGTTCTGATTACGTTAATTTTGATGTGTAATAATTGGGCCAGCTATGGGTGTATGACGGTTATAACATTGACATTAGTATACTTGTCCCATTCACGAATAAAAATGCTTCTACGTGGTGTGAAGCCCATTCTATGGTTAATCATTTTTACCGTTCTAATTCAGATTCTTTTTGGTCACGGAGGAACGGTTTATTTTCACCTGTGGTTTATTTCCATTACTTCATTGGGAATTATTAATGCCATGATGATATTTGTTCGTTTACTATTGATCATTATCATTGCCACCATTTTAACGATTACAACTAGTCCATCGATGATTGCCTTAGGTGTGGAGACGATTTTAGTTCCCTTAAAGTGGATTAAGGTGCCGACTGAGACAATTGGGATGATGGTATCAATTGCACTTCAATTTATTCCAACTCTAATTGATGAATTGGATGATATTATGAATGCTCAAAGGGCTCGAGGAGTAGATTTTGGTAAGGGGAAGTTAATAAAACGTGCTCAGAGCTTAGTATCGTTGATCATTCCTTTATTTATTTCTTCTTTTCGCCATGCCGAGCATTTAGCAGATGCAATGGAGGCACGTGGATACTCAGATGAGGTTAAAAGAAGTCATTATCAACTTGTCGCGTGGACTAAACTGGATTGGATTGCACTATTGTTTATGATTCTTTTAACGGTGGTCGTTGTTTTAGTGAGGAGTTAAATGAATAATCGATATAAAATTACCTTTGCGTACGATGGAACTAAGTTTGCTGGGTTTCAGAAGCAACCTAAGCAACGGACCGTTGAGGGTACTTTGACTCATATTGTTAATAAAATGGCACAGAAAAGCGGACGCCAGATTGCGATATATGGATCAGGACGAACTGATGCGGGAGTTCATGCGCTTGGACAGGTGGCTCACTTCGACTTTCCCTATGAATTAAGTGAGGAAAGTATGCTTAAGGGATTAAATAGTATGTGTCCACTAGATATTGAAATATTAAAGGTCCAACGAGTTAATGACGATTTTCATGCTCGTTACGATGTAACCGGGAAAAAATACTTATACCGCTTGGATTTAGGTCAATTTACCGATCCCTTTAAAAGAAACTATACTGCTCATTGGCGATTTCCAGTTGATTTTGGACGGATTAAGTTAGCAATTCAAGATTACGTAGGGACACACGACTTTTCTTCCTTTGTGGCTTCTGGTGCAAAGGATGGCAGTCGGGTTCGAACCGTTTTTTCTGTGAAGGCAAATTGGGATAAGAATGCGAACGAAATTCAGTTGGAATTTTATGGCGACGGATTTATGTATAATCAAATTCGAATTATGGTCGGTGTTTTAATGGAAATTGGTCAAGGTAAGCGACCAATTCATGACATTAAGCGCTTAATTAAAGTAAGAGATCGTAATGAAGCACGCTTAACAATGCCAGCCAATGGACTTTACTTAAAAAGGGTCTTTTATCCGGGTGATGATCCTAAGCATTCTGTTAGAAAACATCACCTCGATGATCAAAATTGAGTTTGACTTTCGAGGGAAATGTTAGTACTATTGTAACTGGTATTGTTTGCCCCACGATAAGCCCCGGAAACTTATTAGGTGTCGAACAAACACGGAAACATGGAGGAATTAAAAGTGCATACAACATATATGGCTAAACCCGGCGAAGTAGAACGCAAGTGGTACGTTATTGACGCAGATGGTGTTGAACTAGGACGTCTTTCAAGTGTCGTTGCTTCTATTTTACGCGGAAAAAACAAACCTACATTTACACCAAACGTAGATACAGGTGACAATGTTATTGTAATCAATGCAGCTAAAGTTGCGCTGTCTGGTAAGAAAGCTAGTGGCAAAATTTATTACCATCACACATCTTACATTGGTGGACTTAAGTCAATTACTGCTGGTCAAATGAGAGCAGAAAAGCCTGACCGACTTATTGAAACATCAGTTAAGGGTATGCTTCCTCACGGTACATTAGGTCGTCAAATCGCTAAGAAACTTCACGTTTATGCAGGTGAAGATCACACACATGAAGCTCAAAAACCAGAAGTTCTTGATATTAAGAACCTAATTTAAGGAGGAAACATAATTGGCTAAAGTACAATATACCGGCACAGGTCGCCGTAAAGATTCAGTTGCTCGTGTACGCTTAGTACCAGGTACTGGAAAAGTTGTAATCAACGACAAAGACGTTGAAGACTACATCCCATTTCCTAATTTAAGAGAAATCATTTTACAACCATACAATGTTACTGAGACTCTTGGTAACTATGACACATTAGCTAACGTTAATGGTGGTGGATATTCAGGTCAAGCTGGTGCCGTTCGCTTAGGAATTGCACGTGCTTTACTCGAAGTTGATCCAGACTTTAGAGAATCACTTAAGAAGGCTGGTTTATTAACACGTGACCCTCGTATGAAGGAACGTAAGAAGCCAGGTCTTAAGAAAGCTCGTAAGGCTGGTCAATTCTCAAAACGTTAATCAGAAGATTATATTTTGGCGCTCATGTCCGCATGGGTGTCTTTTTATTTAACGGGTGAATTTAAAATGAAAAAAACACGAAATTACCATATCGCTATTTTGTCAGTTTTTATTGCTATTATTTTGATTCAAAATTTTGTTCCAATCTTGGGATACATTCCAGTTGGACCACTAAGCATCACTTTGATCCCGATTACTGTTATTGTGGCCGCTCTGGTTCTCGGGCTAAAGGATGGGGTCATCCTAGGAACATTGTGGGGTGCAATTGTTTTTATAAGGGCTTTTACGTGGCCGACAAGTCCGATTGCACCTTTAGTTTTTGAAAACCCCATAACAGCTATTCTGCCGCGAGCACTTATCCCCGTAGTGGCATACTTTGCCTACAAGTGGTTGAAAAAAATTATGAATCACAGAATATCATTAATAGTTGCTTGTGCCCTGGGATCGATGACCAATACCATCTTAGTCTTGTTATTTATCTATATCTTTAATCGTAAACAAGCTCCTATTTTGTATCACGTTAGTGTCGACAAGATTATTTATGCATTACTAGGAATTGTTGGTACCAACGGGCTAGTGGAAATGGTCATTACAGCCGTTATTTGTCCTTTAATAATCATTTCGTTAAATAAAGTTATCCAAAAATAAAAAGCAGATCAATTAAGATCTGCTTTTGATTACTTGGTTGTATCTGATGACTTTTGATCATCATCTTTTTTCGAATCATCATCCGACCCCTCATCAGGATCCTTTTGAATTCGTGGAGCTTGCTTAATCATTTTAAGATCCTTGTGATTAACAACGGTCTTATTATGATACTTATCAATTATTTCTGGATCATTTGATTCAAATGTAATTAAAAAGGCGTTATTGTAAGCTTTATCAATGTAACCAGTGAAGTCATTTTTTTCAAGCTTAAATTCGACCTCATCACCAACTTCAAAGGGTGATTTTTCGGTCTCTGTTTGTTCATCATGCTTCTTTGCCAAGCTGACCACCTCCAAATTGTATTCAACTAATGAAATATAAACGAATAATTAACATTTGTCAATTTTTAGCGTTTTTGTAGTACAATTTAATCAGTAAAATTATTCGTAAGGAGGGTTAGTTTGGCGCGGAAAAAAAAGCGAAAGCAAAATAAGTTAGCTGCTTATGTCCTCACCACGCTAATCTTATTGGTCATGTTTGTGGGCGCTGTGATGATTTTAGGTAATTATCACTTTAATCCTAGTTATGAACAAAGTAACGTCAGTGCCCAGCACAAGAAATTTATTAATAAAATTTTGCCAAAGTCTGTTGAAATGCAACGAAAATACAAAATTTTGACCAGTATTACGATTGCCCAAGCGATCCTTGAATCGGATTGGGGACAAAGTCGGTTAGCCGCAAAATATAACAATCTTTTTGGAGTTAAAGCTGGTCCAGGTCAGAAAAGTGTTACTTTGGATACAACGGAGTATACAAGTGGATCTCCGGTTATGGTACATGGAAAGTTTCGGGTTTACGATAATTGGGATGAGTCAATTGAATCCCACGCTTTTTTGCTCGCCCACGGAACGGATTGGAATCCCATGCAATACAAAGAAGTGGTGGATGCTGATAACTACGTTGATTCAGCTAAAGCACTTAGTACTGACGGTTACGCTACTGATCCGGCGTACGCTGAAAAAATCATTAAAATTATCAAGAAGTATCATCTAAATCAATATGATAAACAATAAGATATCAAAAGATTTATGGAGGTTAAACTATGGATTCAGTATTACTCTACCCAGGAAGCACAATTGGAATTATTGGTGACTATTTTAGCAGCACCCAATTAGTCAATGTGGCCCGTGATGCTGGGCTAAAGATTGCCACCTATAGTTCCAATTCAGATAGTGAGATTGCTCGTCAATCAGATTATGCCTTTACTGGTGATATGAACGACGTTGATACTTTAAGGGAATTTGCGGAGAAGTGCGATCTGGTTACCTACGTTTCAAATGATATCGATCCCCAGGTTATTAGTGAAATTGAAAAGTATACTTATGTTCCTCAGGGAGAATCCCTTTTAGAGATTAGTCAGGATCGGGTGATGGAAAGAGCCTTCTTTGACCAGATTAACGTTAATACCTCTCCCTACGTTACGATTATTAATCTAGAAGATATTTATCAAGCGATTGATTCAATTGGCTATCCGGCAATCTTGAAGCCCATTCAAAGACACATGGTTAATAACCAACAGTTAGTTATTAATGAATCAAATGACATTGCTCTGGCTTCTGATATGTTAAAACGGGGACCATATATTTTGGAATCATATGTTCCGTATCGATCTGAATACTCAATTATTGCCACCAAATCGGTCAAAGACAATTTGCAGCAGTTTCCCGCTGTTAAAACCAGTTATTTAGGGAATGTACTTCAGACTGCTAGTACTGATATTTCTAAGGTTGATCAAAAGGTCATTGAAGAAATGATAAGAATCGTTAACCAAATTGGTAAAAACGTGAAGTACGTGGGTTCATTTGAAGTTTCTTTTGGTGTTACCGCTGATCACAATATTTATGTTACTAACATTGACCCAACCGTCAATAACACTGGTTTCTTATTTAATCTTGCTACCGAAATTAGTGAATATGATCAGCACCTTCGGGCCATTTCAGGACTACCACTTGCTAAGATTAAGAAAATTAGTGATGTGGTTTCTCGATCATTTACCAAGAAACAGTATGAACAGGTTTTAAGGCAACGAATTTTGCAGCCCAATTGGCAGTTTTATTTTAATTATCACAATAATGCAAGGGATAATGACGTCGTTGGGGTCATCTTAATTCCGACGGATTCGGTTGAAGAAGCATTTCATCGAATTGTAAATACTGGGATTTGGACTAAGAATTAAATGATATTAAAAATTGAGGGAGTCGACAATTTTGTCGGCTCTATTTTGATATAATTAATTATGGATTTATTAAGCGAGAGGATTGGTTGAAGTGTCAAAAACAGACCTATTAAAAACGATGAATGATAAGCAACAAGAAGCTGTAGAGCAAACGGAAGGTCCGCTTTTGATTATGGCAGGAGCAGGCAGTGGAAAAACGCGAGTCTTGACTCATCGAATTGCGTACCTGATTGAAGAAAAGGGGGTAATGCCATGGAATATTTTGGCAATTACCTTTACCAATAAGGCTGCTCGTGAAATGAAAGAACGAGTTAGTAAATTACTTGGTGTAGGCGGCGATGACGTTTGGGTTTCAACGTTCCATGCTCTAGGAGTGCGGATTCTAAGAAGAGACATCGATAAGCTTGGGTACAATCGAGCTTTTTCAATTACGGATTCTGGAGAACAAAAAACACTTGTGAAACGAATTTTAAAGGATCTTGATTTAGATCCCAAGAAGAATGATCCAAGAGCTATCTTGGGAGCAATTTCAAACGCTAAAAATAACCTTCAAACTCCTCGAGATTACAAGAAGACTCATTCTACTAGTAATCCCTTTGAAGAGGTAGTGGGCAACGTCTATGCAGAGTATCAGAAGCGGCTTCAAGAAAATCAAGCAGTTGATTTTGATGATCTAATCATGTTAACCATTAGATTATTTGAACAGTACCCAGAGATTTTGAACTATTATCAGGATAAATTTCATTATATTCACGTTGATGAATATCAGGATACTAACGAGGCCCAGTACAAATTAGTGTCAATGCTTGCACAAAAGTACCAGAATCTATGTGTAGTGGGTGATGCTGATCAAAGTATTTATGGATGGCGTGGAGCTAACATGAATAATATTTTGGATTTTGAGAACGATTATAAAAATGCCCATGTTGTCAAATTGGAACAAAATTATCGATCAACTAAGAATATTTTGAGTGCAGCAAACGACGTTATTCAAAACAATGCTGAGCGAAAGGATAAGAATCTTTGGACCGAAAATGAAACTGGCGATAAGGTTACATACTATCGAGCTCAAAGCGAGGCTAGCGAAGCTCACTATGTGGTTTCTAAGATTAAAGAAGAAGTTCAGAAAAATCATTATTCTTATAATGATTTTGCCGTTTTGTATCGAACTAACGCGCAGTCACGGGTGATTGAAGAGACGTTTTTGAAATCAAATATTCCTTATACGATGGTTGGGGGTCATAAATTCTACGACCGAAAGGAAATTCGTGACATTCTTTCTTACCTAACTTTAGTGGCTAATCCAAGCGACTCCCTTAGCTTTGAACGGGTTATCAATGTCCCTAAGCGTGGAATTGGTAATTCTAGTGTTGAAAAGTTAAGAGATTTTGCCAGGGATAACGGATGGAGTCTGTTAGAGGCTGCTAAAAACGTTAATTTAGCTAACAATCTTCCTAGTCGTGCCAGAAACGCCATTGCCAGCTTTGCAAACGTGATTGCAAATGTTCAATCAAAGCAAAAAGATATGTCGGTGACCGAAATTACCCAGACGATCTTAGATCAGTCAGGCTATATGGCCGACCTTAAGAAAACCAATTCGTTAGAATCACAGACCCGAATTGAGAATATCGAAGAGTTTCTTTCGGTTACTAAGGATGCCGATATTAAGTATGATGAGGACACGGGTAATAGTGACAGTCGATTGACTGATTTTTTAGCTGATTTAGCGCTTGTGTCAGCACAAGATGATGTTGATGAGTCAACTAAACAGGTTACCTTAATGACCCTTCATGCTGCTAAAGGACTAGAATTTCCGGTTGTTTTCATGGTCGGGATGGAAGAGGGAATTTTCCCGCTGAGTCGAGCAACCGAAAAAGAAGATGAATTAGAGGAAGAACGGCGATTAGCATATGTTGGCATTACTCGGGCGCAAAAGAAGCTCTATATGACCAATGCGTATTCACGAATGTTGTATGGTAGGATGCAAAACAATCCTGAATCTCGCTTTATGGATGAGATTGATTCGAGTGTGCTCGATAATGAAAGTTCCATCCCCACTGGACCGAAAACGCCGTTTGATAAGAGTAGTGAATATAATCGAAGAACTAATCGGGCTTTCAGCGAACCTTATCATCGTCCGACTCAGCGAGTTGAGAAGCCTAAGGGAACTGGAGCTGATAAGAAAGTTTGGAACATTGGCGATAAGGTTAAGCATAAAGCATGGGGAACTGGAACAGTTGTCAAAATTAATGGAACTGGTGAAGACATGGAACTTGATATTGCCTTCCCAGAAAAAGGCATCAAGCGTTTGTTAGCGGCCTTTGCACCAATATCAAAAATTTAATAAATGAGTAAGGGAGTGGTTAAATTGTTTAAGATTCCAATGGATCAAGTGAATGAAGATGAAGCAAAAAAGGAAGCTGCTGAGTTAAGACCTAAGTTAATTAAATGGGGAAAGCAATACTACGAACAAGATCAGCCGACCGTAGAGGATGCTGAGTATGACCGAAACTATGCTCGTTTACAGGATCTTGAGTCTAAGTTTCCCGCAATTGTCACTCCTGATTCACCTACCCAACATGTTGGGGGTGCAACCTCAAATGAATTTACGAAGGTTAATCATGAGATTCCAATGCTTTCCCTTGGAGATGTTTTCTCACCCCAGGAATTAAAGGATTTTGTCATTCGCCTTAAACAAAATTATCCAGAAGACAAGCAGTACAATTGTGAATTAAAAATTGATGGATTAGCCATCTCCTTGCGATATGAACACGGAGTTTTTGTTCAAGGATCAACCCGTGGTAATGGACAAATTGGTGAAGATATCACTGAAAACCTGAAAACCATTCCTTCAATTCCTAAAAAACTAAGTCGACCAATTGATATCGAAGTTCGGGGCGAATGTTATATGGGAAAAGAAGCCTTCTTGAAGCTAAACGAGCGACGTCAAGCCGATGGGAAACCCACTTTTGCTAATCCGAGAAATGCGGCTGCAGGTAGTCTTAGGCAGCTAGATCCAAAAGTTACTAAAGAGCGTCATTTAAGTACTTTTATGTACAACGTTGCTAATTATGACGATCTAAAGGCTGATACTCAGAGTGGCCTCTTAGAGGAATTGAAAGAACTCGGTTTTACCATTAATGAGCATTACCAAGTGGCTGATAACATGGACCAAATTGATGATTACATTAAAAAGTATTCTGCTTCTAGGGATAACTTGACCTTTGGGATTGATGGAATTGTGATTAAAACCAATTCTCTTCCACTCCAAATGGAGATTGGCCATACGGTTAAAGTTCCTAAGTGGGCCATCGCTTATAAGTTTCCACCAGAAGAAGTTCATACGAAAATTTTGCGTATCGAATGGACGGTTGGAAGAACCGGAGTTGTGACTCCAACGGCAATTATGAATCCAGTGCAATTAGCTGGAACAACAGTTGCCAGAGCTTCACTTCATAATCCTGATTATATTGAGAAAAAGGACTTACGGGTTGGCGACACGGTCGTCTTATATAAAGCAGGGGACATTATTCCTGAAGTTGAGCGGTATCTGCCCGATTTACGACCCAAGGATTCTAAGCCATATGTTATCCCAGAGCGGTGTCCCTCTTGTGGCGCTAAGCTGGTCCACTTAGATGGAGAAGTTGCTTTGCGTTGCATTAATCCTAAGTGTCCGGCTCAGCTAGTTGAACAGATTAATCATTTTGCTTCTAGAAACGCCATGGATATTGATGGTCTGGGTCCTAAAATTGTAAAACAGTTGTTTGATAAAAAGATGGTTTCAGACGTGGCTAGCCTGTATCGTTTAAACTATGATGAACTTCTAACGCTTGATAAGTTTGGTGATAAATCGGCTAATAACTTGCTTTCATCAATTGATGCTAGCCGGAGTAATTCACTCGAAAGGTTACTCTTTGGATTAGGGATCAGACACGTTGGAGCAAAAGCGGCCCGATTAATGGCAGCGCATTTTAAAACAATGGATGCTTTAATGAATGCAAGCGTTGATGAAATTGCAGCAATTGGTACCATTGGTCAAGTAATTGCTGATAGTGTGCACACTTATTTTGAAAATCCTGCCAGCAAAGAATTAATTGGCGAACTTGTTGGCGTTGGTGTTAATATGGACTATGTAAATAATGAAGACACAGTACAAACTGATAACTTTTTCAATGGTAAACGAGTTGTATTAACTGGAAAAATGGTTGATTTGACTAGAGGGCAAGCCAGTGAATGGCTTGAGAACCATGGAGCAGATGTCACGAGTAGTGTTTCTAAAAATACCGACCTGGTAATTGCAGGAGAGGATGCTGGTAGTAAGTTAACAAAAGCTCAGTCTCTTTCGGTTCCAGTATGGGATGAAACTCATTTTAAAGATGAAATGCAAAAAGATCGTTAAGAAGGCGGAGGAGTTTAAGTTGAAACGCTTAAAAGTAATTTTAATGGTGGCAGCCAGTGCATTGTTGCTAGTAGCGTGTGGCAGCAGTAATAATAAAAGCGCTGGTACTACAAGTAATAAGAATACACAGCTGACCGGTCAAGCCGGCGGTAAGAACTACCAGGGTGTCATTAAAGATGGTCATTATCAGACCAGCAAATCACGTGGAGTTGATATTCAACAAAATGATAATCAATTTAATTTAAAGGGATTCCAGAATGGGTTACTTGGGATTTCTAAACAAAATTTTTCGACGAATAAATATGTTTTTCAAGAGGGTCAGTATATATCTACTGATACAACTGAAAAGTGGCTTGATAGAAAGTCGAAACAAAATCCAGAGGGGCTTAATCCCAGTCAGCAAAAGGGAAAAGTTACCCCAATGTATCTTCAACAGATTGACGAACAAGATTTCTTAGTTCCTGATGGCAATAAAACAACCATGAAAGGCATGACAATTGGGCTGGGAATTAATTCAGTTTATTATTACACGAAACAAAAATATGGGAGTCAGTATCAGCAAAAGATTCCAGACGATGTGGTTGAAAAACAAGGAAAAGAAATGGCTAATACCATTCTTAAACGTTTGAGACAGAATAAAGAGTTAAAGAATATCCCCATCGTCATTGCTTTGTACAAGCAAGCACCCAATGATAGTTTAACGGGTGGTAATTTCTTTGCTTCGTCTGTTAATAATCCTGGCACCACCTCTGTCAATTCATGGAAACCCATTAATGAAAAATCGTACGTTTTCCCAATTGCAGATGGTTCAAAGGGTCCTAATACCAATGATTTATCGGCGTTTAATCAATTTAAATCCCAAATTCAAAACTTTTTCCCTAACTTAAGTGGAATTACGGCTCAAGCTCAGTATAAGGGGAAGCAACTACAAGGGATGCACATTAACATTACGACCCAATTCTATAGTCAGACTGAGATCATTAGCTTTACTCAGTACCTACAGAATGCGGCACAGAAGTATTTGCCTGCTAACGTGCCAATTGACATTACCGTTAAATCAACGGATGGAATCCAAAGCTTCTTGAATCGAAACTCTGGTGGGAAAACCTTTAGTTCGCACGTATTTAATAGTTATTAAAATTTAGTAAAAGAGGGGATAAAATGGCTGATAAAATTACCGAAGAGCAAACTCAACACATTGCTGGGTTAGCTAAACTTGAGTTAAAACAAGCAGAATTACCTGAATTCACCCAACAATTAAATGATCTGTTGAAAATGTTGGATACACTGGAAAAGGTGGATACAACTGGAGTTGAGCCAACCTACACCGTAACGGATCAAATCAACATTACTAGAAAAGATATCGCAGAGGATTGGGGCGAGCGAGATGCATTATTGAAGAATGCACCTGATACTTCTGATGGTTTAATTAAAGTTCCTGCAATTATTGATGAAAGTGAGGATGAATAATGAATTATTTAAACAAGGACCTCAACTCACTTCATCAAATGTTGGTAAACAAAGAAATTTCAGCTGTTGATCTAGTTAAGGGCACTCTGAGTAACATTAAGGCTACCGATCAAGAGATTGACGCTTTTAATAACTTAAATGATCGGGCCTTAGAAGATGCTAAAGCAGTTGATGCACGTGGGATCGATGCTAATAATATCCTGGATGGAATTCCATTAGCTTTAAAGGACAACATCGTTACCAAAGAACTGCCAACCACTGCTTCATCAAATATGTTGAAAAATTTTACCTCAATTTATGATGCTACGGTAGCTAAAAAACTTTCAGACCTAGGATCAATTAACGTTGGGAAAACCAACATGGATGAGTTTGCAATGGGAAGTTCAACCGAAAACTCCGCTTTTAAAACTACCCATAATCCATGGGATTACAGTAAGGTGCCCGGTGGTTCATCTGGTGGCTCAGCTGCAGCGGTTGCTTCTGGAGAGGTTCCATTTGCACTTGGATCTGATACCGGTGGTTCAATCAGACAACCTGCTTCCTTCACGGGGATTGTAGGAATGAAACCAACTTACGGTCGCGTTTCCCGTTGGGGATTGATCGCAATGGCATCTAGTTTTGATCAAATTGGTCCTTTAACTAAAAATGTTTTTGATAATGCGTTAGTGTTAAATGCAATTTCGGGACATGATGATCATGATTCTACCAGTTCTGAAAAGGAAGTTCCTGATTTTACCGAACACATTCAAGATGGTGTAAAGGGAATGAAAATCGGGATTCCTAAAGAATACGTCAATAAACTAGCTCCAGATGTTTCTGAGGCAATTCAAAATGCGGCTGAAACCTTTAAAAAGTTAGGTGCTCAGGTTGATTGGGTCTCAATGCCTAATTCAAAGTATGGGGTTACCGCATATAATGCTTTACAGACCGCCGAAGCTTCATCTAACTTAGAGCGATTTGATGGAATTCGTTATGGATATCGAGCTTCTGATGCAAAAACATTAGATGAGTTATACATCAAATCCCGATCTGAAGGTTTTGGTGATGAGGTTAAGCGTCGAATCATGTTAGGAACACTATCTCTTTCATACGACAACGTTGACAAGTACTACAAACAAGCTGCTAAAATTCGGACTTTGATCATTAATGATTTTAAAAAGGTTTTTGCCGACCATGACTTAATTTTAAGTCCAACATCACGAGTTACCGCCTTTACCATTGGGGTTGAAGATCAGGATCCAATTGAAATGTACATGAATGATATTTTAACTATTCCTGCTAACATGGCAGGGGTTCCAGCGATGTCACAAATTGCTGGTTTTAGTAATAGTTTACCAGTTGGAATGCAATTAATGGGGAAACCCTTTGATGAAAGTACTATTTATAAAGCTGGATATGCTTTTGAACAAAATACTGATTTCCATAAACAGACACCTAAGATGGGAGGTAAATAATTATGAATTTTGAAACTACCATTGGTCTAGAAGTTCATATTGAACTTAAAACCAATTCAAAAATTTATAGTCCATCAGCTGCCCAATTTGGGGATGAACCAAATAGTAATACGAATGTGATTGATTGGGGTTATCCTGGAACGCTTCCAGTTGTTAACAAGCAAGTGGTTGCCGATGGAATTACGGCAGCCTTGGCTTTACACGCGAAGATTGAAAGACATCCTCATTTTGATCGAAAAAACTACTTCTATCCCGATAATCCCAAGGGTTACCAGGTAACCCAGAATGATACGCCTACTGCCAGAGATGGTTGGATTGAGGTTGATACCAAGAATGGGAAGAAGAAAATTGGGATTGAAGAAATGCACATTGAGGAAGATGCCGGTAAGAATACTCATGAACAAAAATATTCTTACGTTGATCTGAACCGTCAGGGAACTCCGTTAATTGAAATTGTTTCAAAACCAGATATGTCTACTCCCCAACAAGCATATGATTATCTGGAAGGATTAAGACAACGAATCCAATTCACAGGAATTTCTGATGTGAAAATGGAAGAAGGATCAATGCGAGTTGACGTTAACGTTTCAATTCGTCCCATTGGAAGTAAGAAATTAGGTCAAAAAGTCGAATTAAAGAACCTGAATTCGTTTAATTATGTAAAGAAAGCACTTGAATACGAAGAACAACGACAACAACAGGTTCTAATGGCTGGCGGTGAGATTAATTCTGAGACCAGACGATTTGATGAAACAAATGGTAAAACAGAGTTAATGCGAGTTAAGGAAGGTAAAGATGATTATCGTTACTTCCCAGAGCCAGATTTACCAACTTTAAGTATTTCAGATGAATGGATTGATGAATTAAAAGATTCAATGCCAGAGATGCCAGCCAATCGTCGTGATCGTTACGTTAATCAACTTGGCATCACTGACTACGATGCGATGGTTATCACTCAGACGAAAGAAATGTCTGATTTTTATGATAAAATGGTTGAATTGGGTGCTGATCCAAAGTTAGCAGCTAACTACCTTCAGGATAACGTTAATGCTTACTTAAATGATAATCAGACTAATTTGGAAGACACTAAAATTACTCCTGAAGCAATGGCAACAATGATCAAAATGATTATGGATGATACCATCTCAAGTAAAATGGCCAAAAAAGTTTTCAAGGCGGTTACGAAGGGGAAAGACCCTAAGCAATTCGTTGAAGAAAAGGGATTGGTTCAACTATCTGATCCGAAAAAGTTGCAGCCAATTATCGATGGTGTTTTAAATGATAATCAACAATCTGTTGATGACTATCATAATGGTAAGGATCGTGCCGTAGGGTACTTGGTTGGACAAATTATGAAGCAAACGCATGGACAAGCTAATCCACAAGTTGTAAACAAATTATTGAAAGGTTCTTTAGATAAATAAGGTGAGGTAAGAATGGTCAAAAAAGCACGAGTAATCTACAATCCAACGTCTGGACGTGAAATGTTAAAACCGCAGTTGGTTAATATTTTAAATGTTTTGGAAAATGGTGGATATGAAGCCAGTGCTTTTGCGACTACGCCAAAACCACATTCAGCTCGAGATGAAGCGACCCGTGCTTCAAAGGAAGGATTTGACCTCATCGTAGCGGCTGGTGGAGATGGCACCATTAACGAAGTAATTAATGGAATTGCTCCCCTTGACTATCGACCAGAATTAGGGATTATTCCAGCTGGAACCACCAATGATTTTGCACGGGCATTACACATTCCAAGAGATGATTATGTGGAAGCAGCTCGGGTGATCACTAATGGTAACGTTTCAAAAATGGATGTTGGCAAAGCCTACAATGATGAGATTACTAATTATTTCATTAACATTGCGGCTGGTGGCTTTATGACAGAACTCACTTATAACGTTCCGTCTGATTTAAAAACCATTTTTGGTTATTTAGCATACTTGGTAAAGGGAGCAGAAATGTTGCCTAACGTTAAACCAGTTCCAATGCATTTAAAGTACGATGGTGGAGAATATCGTGGAAAAGCATCAATGTTTTTTTTAGCTATGACTAATTCAGTGGGCGGTTTCGAACAAATTGTCCCCAATGCGGCCATGGATGATGGTAAATTTACCATGATCATTGTTAAAACTGGCAATTTGGTTGAGATGTTACAACTAATTGCGAAAGCTTTTAATGGTGGTCGACACATTGATGATCCAAGAATCATATACAAGAAGACCAATACGTTTGAAGCATTTCCTGAGGATGAAAGCCGTCTTCAGATTAACCTTGATGGAGAGTATGGTGGAGATGCACCGATGAAGTTTGTTGATTTAAAGCAACGGATTAGTATTTACTCTAATCTTAAGACGGACGACATTAGTGAGTCATCTAGTGTGGCTCCTCAGGTAAAAAATGCTGAAAAGAAGTTTGTCAAAAAGGTTGATGAACTTCCATCAGATAGTGAAAAATAAGTTTTGCCGGGATTCGGCAAAACTTTTTAGTAAGGAGAACAAATGAGGATTAAAAGGGAAGCCCCAGTACAGAAAAATGAGGAATTAGAAGTCGATGTGATCGATCTAACTTATCAAGGGATGGGAGTCGCTAAGGTTTCTGATTTTCCTATTTTTATTGAAGATGCTCTACCAGGGGAAAGAGTCCAAGTGAAGATTCTTAAAGTTAAGAAGAATTTTGCCTTTGGAAAATTGGAAAAGATCATTAAAGCTAGTCCAGATCGAGTTCAGGCAATTGATCGACGCTTTACACAGTCTGGGATTGCTCCATTACAGCATCTTGCTTATCCTAAACAGTTAGAGTTTAAACAACATCAGATTAAAGAGTTATTTAACAAGGCTCATCTGGACGTTCAAGTGGCACCAACGATTGGAATGGATAATCCATCGAAGTATCGTAATAAGGCTCAGATCCCGGTTCGAAAAATTAATGGTAAGTTGGAAACTGGTTTCTATCGCCGCCATAGTCATGATTTAATTCCAATTGAGGACTTTTACATTCAGGATCCGCATATCGATGAGGCCATTATTAAAGTTCGTGATATTTTAAGAGATTATCATGTCAGTGCGTACAATGAAGTTACTCATAAGGGCTGCATTCGAAATATCATGGTTCGCTATGGACGAGCTACTCATGAAATGATGGTCGTTTTAGTTACTAATGGTAAGAACCTTCCTCATAAAGAAGACATTATTAAAGCAATTCAAAGCAAACTACCAGACTTGGATAGCCTAATCCAGAACGTTAATGATTCCCACGGAAATCGTTTGATGGGGGATAAGAATGTTTTGTTGGCAGGAAAAGCTTACATTGAAGATGAATTATTAGATACCAAATTCTTGATTTCACCAATGTCATTTTATCAAGTTAATCCAATTCAAACCGAAAAGCTCTACTCATTAGCCATTGACAAAGCCCAGTTATCAAAAGATGACGTAGTTGTTGATGCTTACTGTGGGATTGGAACCATTTCCTTGGCCATGGCACCTAAGGTGAAGCATGTTTATGGGGTAGACGTTGTTTCTGAGGCAATCGAGGATGCTAGAAAGAATGCTAAATTGAATCAGATTGATAATGCTACCTTTGTGATTGCTAAGGCAGAAGATCAAATGAAGAAGTGGGCTGACGAGGGGATTAGACCAAACGTTGTAGTAGTTGATCCTCCACGCAAGGGAATTGACCCTACTTTTATCGAAAGCGTCTTAGAAATGAAGCCAGAGCGACTGGTTTATGTATCGTGTAATCCTGCTACTCTGGTAAGAGACTGTCAGGCATTGATCAATGGTGGTTATGAGATTAAACAACCCGTTCAACCAGTTGATCAGTTTCCACAGACACCTCACGTTGAAAGCGTGACCGTACTAGAACGAGGTAAATAAAAAATAATCTAGGAAAAATTTTTCCTAGATTATTTTTTTTACTTTTCAGTTGAAGTTTTTTTCATCATCTTGTGTCCATAATAGATGGGAATACCTATCAGAGTGGCAATAATTCCAATAATGGCTAAAGTGGTTTGGGTAAGAATCGTTGAGATTAAGATAAATACACCACCAACAAGAGCGATAATTGGGACCACTGGATACCAGGGAACTTTGTATGGACGAACTAATTCAGGTTCTCGTTTTCTGAGGATAAACAAAGCAACGAACAGGAGGCAATTAAAGATCCACATCACGAACACTAACATATCGGTTAGCATGTCGAAACTGCCCATGAAAATCATGACTACCGCCACAGCAAACATGAATAATCCTGAGACATATGGAGCTGCCGTGTGCTTAGACAATCGAGCAAAGTACTTACTAAATGGGAGTTGATCGTCTTTTGCCATTGCGTATGGGACTCGAATTCCCGTTAGAATGTAGCCGTTCATGGCACCATAAACAGAAATTAAAATTCCAATTGTAACTAATTTTCCACCAATTCCACCAAATAATTTCATAGCAACTTCATAAGCGGTGTTTTGGTTACCAGCAATTTGATTCAAAGGCATATTTTTCAAAAAGACCCAGTTAACTAAAACGTATATAATCATGATGAACGTTAGTCCCAAAATGATTGCTTTAGGTAGATCTTTTTGGGGATTTTTCATTTCTCCGGCGATACTTCCGATGTTGATCCAACCATCATAAGCAAACATGGTAGCTAATAGTCCACCACCAAACGCGGTTAGTAAGTTGCCAGATCCATTGCTTGGCATCGGCGGCCAGAATGAGACATCAACGTGGCCAGGTAGGAGTAAACCGGCAATTACAATGATGAAAATCGGAATCAATTTAACAATTAGAGTTAGCGATTGAACACTTCCCGCTATTTTAGAACCTAAGAGGTTAATTACCGTAATGCTCAAAGCACAAATGATTGCAATGGTAATTGATAAAGAAGCTGATAGGTGAAACAGATTAATGAGTTGGGTGGAAAAGACAATCGAGAGGGCAGCTAGGTTGGCTGGAAAATAGACTAGCATTTCGGCCCATCCTAGTAAGAAACCGGTTAGAGGCCCATAAGTGTACTTTAAGTATTGAATGGTTCCACCAGTTTTGGGAATGGCAGCGGCTAACTCTGAAACGGTTAGTCCACCACAAATGGTTAATAGTCCACCAATGATCCAAGCTAGAATTGTGAGAGTGACTGAATGAGTATTCGCTACTACACTAGCGGTTTTGAAGAAGACTCCTGCTCCAATTACGGTTCCCATGACGGTTGAGAGAGCTGCACCAATTCCAATGTTTTTCTTTAAGTTGCTTTGAGGCATATGCTTCACTCCTTTTTGCGTAATGATTAATTATATCATGCAGTTATATTGAAGTCAGTACATAAAGAGAAATAAAAAAGCATCCAAAAAGGATGCTTCAATAATTTTTAATTAGTCTTCGTCTTTAGGACCAGTTTTCCAATCATTTTCATGTTCACGCTGATAGTTAGCGATGTTCTTGTATTCTGGTTGAAGGTGACGACTTAATCGAATGTAAATTGGAATTAATTCACGGTAAGCTTTGTAATTCTTTGGATTTGGCTTGTGAGTGTTAGTAACACCAACAAATTGGCTAACATCATAAAGACTGTTAATCATGCCAAGACTGTACATTCCAAGGGTAGCGGCACCAAGGGCAGTCCCTTCAAAACTTTCGGGAATGTTAACATCTTGTTCAAAGATGTCAGCTAACATTTGACGCCATAACTCTGAACGAGCAAATCCACCAGTTGCTTGAATACTCTTTGGCTCACCAACCACTTCTTCAAGGGCCAACATAACCGTGTAGAGGTTGTAAACAATCCCTTCAAGAGCTGCTCTAATCATATGAGCACGGGTGTGTTTTCTGGTCAAGCCAAAGTAGGTTCCACGTGCATCAGCATCCCAAATTGGGGCTCTTTCACCACCTAAGAATGGTAAGAAGATTAATCCTTCTGATCCGGCTGGAATCTTAGAAGCAATTTCAGTCAAAAGATCGTAAGCGTCAATGTTCATTTGTTCAGCAGTAACTTTTTCTGGTAAGCACAACTGATCACGAACCCAACGGAAGACAATTCCACCGTTATTAACGGGTCCGCCAACTACCCACATGTTCTTAGCAAGGTAGTAACAAAAGACTCTTCCTTTAGGATCAATTCTTGGCTTATCAGTGACAACCCGAACGGCACCAGATGTACCAATGGTGACGGCAACAACTCCAGGTTTGATAGCATCAACACCTAAGTTAGCTAATGGACCATCGGAAGCTCCAATTACAAATGGAGTATCTTTATCGATTCCAATCATTTGAGCGTATTTTTCGTTGAGACCCTTAAGTTGGTAGGTGGTATCAACTAATTCTGGGAGTTGGTCACGTTTGATTCCTGCGACCTTTAAAGCTTCATCGTCCCAGTCCATATCAAAAATATTAAATAATCCAGTTGCGTTAGCAATTGAATAGTCTTCCTTTAAAACACCAAATAACTTGTAGTTGATGTATTCTTTAACACCAACAAAATAACGAGCTTTCTTGAATAATTCAGGCTTTTCATTTCTGAGCCAGATGGATTTAACGAGTGGACTCATTGGATGAGTGGGAACACCAGTCTTTTTATATAATTCCATCCCAATGCCATTCTTTTTTAATTCCTCTGAATAATCAACGGCACGATTATCGGCCCAGGTAATTGCACGAGTTAATGGTTTGTGATTTTCATCCAATAAAATTAAACTATGCATTGCACATGAGTACGAAATCCCTTTTAGTGTGTCCTTTTTAGGATCAACTTTTTTGAGGACATTCTGTAAACCTTGAATCATCGCAGAAAAAATTTCCTCGGGATCTTCTTCGGCCATATCTGCAGTATCTTGATACAAAGTATATCCGTCGTTTGAATAACCCTTAACTTTACCTTTCTCATCGTATAAAACGGTCTTGACACTTGTAGTTCCAATGTCGACACCAATTACGTTTTCCATTATAATCTTTCCCTTCCATGCTAGTTGATACACTTTGTGGCGGATTCTGTGCCAACTTTATCAAGTGATCGAGTAAAAAAATTATACTACCTATAACGCTTTCATTATATTGAAATCAACGTTTGAATTCAAGCGAATATCGGTAAATAGTGATAATATTAAACTGTAATTATACTAATCATAAGAATTGATCTGGGAGTACAAATGGCTGAGATTAATCGGGCTGACCTTCGAAAAAAAATAAGAAAAGAGAAGTTAACCAAATGGGGCTTAATTGGACTTGGAATCACTTTGGTGTTAGTTATCATTTTCTCCGTTGGGATGTACTTCATCAATAAGAATCATAACCGTGAGATGTTGTTAAGGAGATATCCCGTTCAAGGTGTCATGATTGATCAAGATGATGGTTACGTCGATTTTACTGCCCTGAAACAAAAGGACCAGAAGTTCGTATACATTCGCTCAACTCAGGGAGCTAGCTTTGCAGATGATAACTTTGATAATAACTACAATCGGAGTCAAGGATCGGGTTTAAAAATCGGTGTCTATCATACTTATGGATTTAAAAGTAGTATTAAAGACCAAGAAAATAACTTCGTAACCCAAGTTAAGGACAATACGGGGACTTTGCCTATCGTGATTCAAGTCCAGTATTATTATCCGTACAGTGAAAAGAACGTCAATTTCAAGCAACAAAAACAGCGAATTAATGAGTTAGTGCAATTTTTGTACCGGAGATACAGTCGACCTGTTATTATTAATACTAATGAGGGGATGTACCAGGAATTTAAGTCCATTCCCCATACAGCTTTTTGGTTAAATAGTGAGGACGATTCAAAGGATGCACATGTCCGGTTTGTTAACATGGATTCATCTGATCATTTAACGATTGATGGCCAAAGGGGCAGTTTTGATTCAGTGGCTTTTAATGGGAATCAAAAGCAATGGAATCAGTACCTTGGTCAGGTAAATATAATGAATAACGAAGAAATGCAATGGGAGAACTTTAATGATTAATTTAGGAGTAATTGGAACCAATTGGATCACCCAAAAATTTATTGATGCTGCGGCTAGCACGGGAAAATACAAGTTAAATGCCGTTTATTCAAGAAAATTAGATACAGCACGTCAGTTTGCTCAGCCGAATGACTGTGATAACTTATTTGATGATCTTCAAGTTTTTTTTGAATCAAATAAATTTGATACGGTTTATATTGCTTCACCGAATGCCATTCATTATCAACAGGTAATCGCGGCACTTAAACATGATAAAAATGTCATCGTAGAGAAGCCAGCCTTTATTGGACCTTATCAATTTCAATCTGCAATGGATACTTTAAAGAAGCATCCCAAGGCACGTTTGATGGAAGCTGCTCGCAATGTTCATATGCCAGCTTTTAAAGCTGTTCAAGATCAAATTGATGATATTGAAATTGACGGGGCAGAATTCACTTACAGTAAGTATTCATCACGGTATGATAAGGTTCTAAATGGTGAAATTCCAAATGTTTTCAACCTGAAATTTGGTGGTGGAGCACTCGAAGACTTGGGTGTGTATCCTGTTTATGACACGGTTGCATTGTTTGGTTTGCCACGCACCCAGATGTATTATCCTAAGTTTATTTCCACTGGAGCAGATGGTGGTGGAGTTGCGGTATTGAACTATGGCACTTTTAACGTCACCCTTAACTTTAGTAAAGTGACGACTTCCTATCAGCAATCAGAGATCTATTGTGGAAGACAAACCATCTTAATTGATAGTGCTGGTGATTTTACTGAGGCCAAATTGATGAACGAGGGAAGAGAAAGTCAAATTGCACCGACATATACCGATAATCCCATGATTCCTGAAGCAAATGACTTTGCTGAGATAATTAATCATCCAGGGAATCCAGTTTATGAGGACCAGTATGTCGATGGATTGAACGTCATGCAAAAAGTTAATGCTTTAATGGGTCGACTTGCTGATAGTGCTGGAATTGAATACTTAAAATAGGAGAGTAACGTGCTGGAACAATTTGTAAAACGTTTTGAAAAATTAGGATATCAAGAACAAACTCCGATTCAGAAGGCAGTTTACCAACCAATGATTGAGGGAGAAAATGACATCGTTGCTCTTTCTCCAACTGGATCTGGAAAGACCGTGGCTTTTACGATGCCCATTTTAGCCAATTCAATGCCTGGTAGTGGAACTCAGGTAATAGTAATTGAGCCCACCCAAGAATTAGCGATGCAAGTTGCAAACGTAATTCGGGACTGGGCGGTCGCTTTTAAAGTTAAAATATTGCCACTAATTGGTGGAGCAAACGTAAAACGGCAGCAAGAACAGCTGAAAAAGCATCCTGAGATTGTGGTTGGAACACCTGGACGGATTCTCAGTTTGATTAACGAACAAAAATTAAAGGTAAGTGAAGTTGACACCGTAGTTGTTGATGAAGCTGACGACTTGTTAAATGATACTTCACTGGACCAGGTCAAAAACATTGTTGCCTCAGTTCCAAGGGATGCTCAAGTAGCATACTTTTCCGCTACAGCTACCGATGTTTTGTATCATCTAAAGGAAAAAATGGGCAAGGATGCCGATATTATTGATGTCAGAGATGTTGATAAGACGAGGGGAAAAGTGACCCATGGACTATTTCAGATCTCACGTGCCAAGCGAAATGAAATGTTGAATCGTCTTTCTAAAATGCAGGGTTTTAAAGCATTGGTATTTTTTAACCAGACTGAAACCCTTAATCGGGCTTATAACTTTTTTAAGCATGAAGGTAATTCTAGGGTTCAAAAGTTAACCTCTGGTGAAAATAAACAGAGTCGAAAAAAGGCTTTAGATGATTTTCGATTAGGTCGAATTAAGCTCTTGTTAACGACTGATGTAGCGGCTCGTGGCCTTGATATTGCTAAATTGCCAGCGGTCATTAATTACGATTTGCCTAGCGAAAAGAACGTTTATATTCATCGAGTGGGACGAACCGGACGGATGGGTGAACCTGGCTTAGTAATTAATTTTGGGGATGACCATGATCTGCGGGATTTGAAACATGTTTTGGAAGATAGTGAGTATGATTTAAAACCCATTTATTATTTTAATGGGGAAATTGTTGATCACATTGATGATTCGCAGTTAGCCCATCAAAAAGAAATTAAGCAGCAGGCGGAAATCAAAAAGAAGCAGATTAGTGCAAAAAGCCAACTGAAGCCCCAAAAGAATAAGCATCGTAAACGAAAACAAAAAAATAAGGGAAAACCAAGTAATCATAAAAACCATCATTAGTTGCTTCTTTACTAAATATTTTATTAGTGAGAGAATAATAGATGGTTTTGGCCCCATAGCACAACTGGATAGGGCAACCGCCTCCTAAGCGGTCGATCTCAGTTCGAGTCTGAGTGGGGTCACTTATTTGACACTTCATCATAAGATGAAGTGTTTTTTGTTGGCATAATTCCCATTGTGACAATTAATTGATTGATTTTTGCATTCATACGCGATTATAATATGTGTGTTAAAGAAACTTACATTTAGGGGGAATTTACGTTGAATATTTTGATTGCTTTACTCCCAGCGCTAGGTTGGGGTTTTCTTCCTATTGCGACTGGCTTAATTGGTGGAAAGCCAATCAATCAATTGATGGGAACTACATATGGTGCATTAATTATTGCCATACTTGTGTTTATTTTTAAGCAACCGGTTATTACCATGCAAGACTTTTGGTGGTGTTTACTTTCTGGAATGGCTTGGGCTGTGGGTCAAATGACTCAGTACATGGCCTTTACTCAAATTGGGGTATCGAGAACCATGCCGATCTCAACTGGTTTGCAGTTGGTTGGTACTTCAGTTACCGGAGTAATCTTCTTTGGTGAATGGGCCGGATTGATTCCAAAGCTGGCTGGGTTTGGATCCATTATCCTAATTATTGTTGGTGTTTTACTTACAACCTTAAAAGATAATGGCAATAATGAACCGAAGACAGCGGAAGAAAATGCCGCTCAGCACACCCGTAACGGACTAATTCTTTTGGTAATTGGGATGTTTGGATACATTGGTTACTCGGACTTTCCAAGGGTTGCCAATACTAACGGTTGGTCAGCATTTTTACCCCAGACCATTGGGATGGTTATTATGGGTACCATCTTTGTTATTATTAGTGCATACAAAACAAAGGTTAATCCCTTTAAGCAAGCCGTTTCTTACAAAAACATCATTACTGGTTTCTTATTCGGATTTGGTGCTTTCTTCTACTTAATTTCAACTGAATTAAATGGTGTCGCAACTGGATTTACCATTTCACAGATGTGTGTGGTAATTTCAACCTTTGGTGGCATTGTGATTCTCCATGAACGTAAGACAAAGAAAGAATTGGTCTTTGTTACCCTTGGAATGATTTGTGTCATTCTTGGTGGTATCATTACTAGTTTTGCTTAAACTAAAGATCACAAATAAAAGAGACATTTTAAATGTCTCTTTTTATTTTGCTAATGATGGTATTCAATTAATTGATGAAATAGTACACTGAATGTATTGCAGTTTGTGATAAAAATCTTTATTAAATGGAGGAATCAGGTTTGAATATTTTAATTGCATTGCTGCCCGCAATTGCTTGGGGAGTTCTGCCAATTTCAACTGGCAAAATGGGTGGGAAACCCATTAACCAGTTAATGGGGACTACATATGGAGCCATTATAATCGCGGTGGTTGTTTATCTCATTAAGCAACCGACGATCACTTCAAAAGTGTTTTGGTTGTGTTTGCTGTCAGGAATGGCTTGGGCACTGGGACAATTCACTCAGTATACGGCCTTTGCAATGATGGGAGTATCACTAACCATGCCGGCCTCAACGGGCTTGCAACTGATTGGTAATTCTATAGTTGGTGTCATTGTCTTTGGTGAGTGGGCTGGATTAATCCCGAAGATAGCTGGGTTTGGTTCCATTCTTTTGATTATCATTGGGGTGTTATTAACCACTAAAAAAGATGGGACATCTGAACCTCAGACTCAAGCAGAGCAACAAAGGGCAAGTATCCGAAAGGGAATTTTGGTGTTAGTAATTGGAACTTTTGGTTATATGGGTTATTCATCATTTCCGAAGTTAGCTAACACCAACGGTTGGTCGGCTTTCTTACCCCAAACCATTGGGATGGTCATTATGGGGACCGTCTTTGTAGCCTTTACCTCATTCAGGACAAAAGTGAATCCTTTTAAACAAGCGGCAACTTACAAAAACATTGTAAGTGGGTTTTTATTTGGCTTTGGTGCCTTAACCTATTTGATTTCAACTGAATTAAATGGTGTCGCAACTGGATTTACTATTTCACAGATGTGTGTGGTAATCTCAACCTTTGGTGGCATTATCTTTCTTCATGAACGTAAGACGAAAAAAGAACTTGTTTACATTACCATCGGAATGATTTGTGTCATTATTGGTGGAGTGATTACTAGTTTTATTAAATAAAAGGGCTCGTGGAGCTCTTTTTTTATGTTCACTTTTAAAAGAAAGTATTGAAACCTGCTATGAAAACGTATACAATTAATTTATATCATTGTTTTAATTTAATAATTGGAAAGAGGAAAAGAAATGTCATACATGCCCTTCATAGTGTTGATTCTAGGAATCGCACTTCTCCTTTTCATGATCATCAAACTCAAGTTAAACACTTTTGTTTCTTTGATCATCACAGCTATTTTGGTTGCGCTTGGATTAGGAATGAACCCAGCATCAATTGCTGATGCCATTAAGACTGGTATCGGAAGTACGTTAGGTGAATTGGCCATTGTCTTCGGATTTGGTGCAATGATCGGTCGTTTGGTTTCTGACTCTGGTGGTTCTTATCGAATTGCTAAGACACTGATCGATAAGTTCGGTAAGAAGCGATTACAGATTGCCATCGTAATTGCTTCGTTCATTATCGGAATGTCATTGTTCTTCGAAGTTGGATTGGTGCTATTAACCCCAATCGTCTTCGCGGTTGCACTTGAAGCCGACGTACCGTTTGTTTACTTAGGAATTCCAATGGCTGCTGCTTTATCAGCAACTCAAGGATTCTTACCACCACAACCTGCTCCAACTGCTGTTGCAACAGCCTTAGGTGCTAACATTGGTGAGGTATTGCTCTTTGGTATCATTGTTGCCATTCCAGCTGTTTTAATTGCTGGTCCTTTATTTACGAAATTTGCCAAGAAGTTCGTTCCTAGTGCTTTCGTAGTTAAGAAGAGTTTGCCAGCATTTGGTGAAGTTAAGGAATACAAATTAGACGAAACTCCTAGTTTCGGTCTTTCTGTATTAACTTCATTGTTACCAGCTATTTTCATGGCTGTTAACACTATTTATCAGTTGATTTTCCATGGTGGAAAGGCCGTTGCCAAGCCATCTGGATTTGACGCTGTGATCTCGATGTTAGGTAACCCAATGATTGCCATGGTAATTGCTTTAGTATTTGCCATTTGGTCAATGGGCTTCCATCGTGGTAAGAAAATGAGTGATGTTTCTAAGAGTATTGAAGCTTCCGTTAAATCCATTGCAATGCTTCTATTAGTTATTGGTGGTGGTGGAGCCTTCAAACAAGTCTTAATTGATGGTGGTGTTGGTGATGCTGTTAAGAACATCATGATGCACTCCTCATTATCTCCAATCATCCTTGGTTGGTTAGTGGCTGTTATCCTTCGAGTTTCACTAGGATCCGCTACCGTTGCCGGAATGACTGCCGCTGGACTAGTTATGCCACTAATGGCTTCTTTGAACGTTAACCCAGTAATGATGGCATTAGCCATTGGTGCCGGTTCACTGGCCGCATCACACGTTAATGATGCTGGATTCTGGATGTTCAAAGAGTACTTTGATTTAACCATGAAACAAACTTTCTCAATATGGACGGTTCTAGAAACACTGATTTCGATTGTGGGACTGATAATGGTTCTAATTTTGAATGCCATTCTAGGGTTATTCTGACCATAATTAAATAACTAAAAAGCACTTCACTGAATGTGAGGTGCTTTTTTTGATATTTTGAGGCAAAAAAACTGAGATCGCAATAAACGGTCTCAGTTTTTTAATTAAGCTTCGTCTTTAATAATGTATTGCGGACGGTGTTTGGTTTCTAAGTAAATCTTTCCGATGTATTTTCCTAAAATTCCTAGACAGAAAAGTTGGATACCACCGATTAAAAGAATGATTGAAACAAGTGAAGGCCACCCAGCAACGGCACCACCGAAGAATAATGCCCTAATAACTACAAAGGCAATTCCGATTAATGAAATCAAAAATGAGATTACACCCACATAGGTCGCAAACGTAAGGGGAGCATCAGAAAAATCGATAATTCCTTCCATGGAGTATTCTACTAACTGGGAAAAAGACCAGTGGGTTTCTCCAGCTGCCCGAGGAACACCTTGGTATTTTAAGTACTTGGTGTTAAAACCAACCCAAGCAAAAATGCCTTTTGAGAAACGATTATATTCCGTTAGTTCGTTAACGGCGTCTACATAACGACGTGACATTAGACGGTAATCACGAACATTTGGCTTAATCTGAACGTCCGACATTTTATCAATTACTTTGTAGAACATTGAGGAACAAAACGCTCTTACCGGGTTTTGTTTTCTACTAGTTTGGATGCAGCCAACACAGTCATAATCCTCTGTTTGGATAATATGGAGCATTTTGGGAAGTAGGGCCGGCGGATCCTGAAGATCAACATCCATAAGAGCAACGTAGTCACCCTTGGCATTTCTAAGTCCAGCAGCCATCCCAGCTTCTTTTCCAAAGTTTCTTGAAAAGGAGATGAAGTGAACCGTATCGGGGTGCTGTTCGTGGAGGTTCTTAATGATCTTAAAAGTATCGTCACTCGAGCCGTCATTTACGAAAAGGTAGTCAGGTTCATACTTCTTTTCATTTTTATTCATTTGTGCAAAAACTTTTTCTACCGTTTTGTAGAAAAGTTCAATTGATTCTTGTTCGTTATAACAAGGAACAATTAGACTAATTTTTTCCAAAATTAATTACTCCTTAGTACTTGGCAATTAAAACTTTTACAAAGAAATGTTACCAATTATTTACAGATTGATTATTATCATTTTATCATTAATTAGGATAGTTTGGCATCGGAATTAGACAAATCTTTTGATATAATTAAGATACTAGACAGCGGAGGTGTTAAAGATGGGAAAGCCAATTAAAGTTATGACCGTTTTTGGAACTCGGCCAGAAGCCATTAAAATGGCTCCAATTATTTTAGAAATGAACCGTCATCGTAATCAATTTACTCCCATCACCGTTGTCACTGGACAGCATCGCGAGATGTTGCAACAGGTGCTAGATATTTTCAAGATCGTCCCAGACTATAATTTGAATATTATGAAAAAAGCACAAACACTTAGCGATATCACAGTTTCCGTGATTGCCCAGTTAAATCCGATTATTGCTAAGACTGATCCTGATATTGTTTTGGTTCATGGTGATACCACCAGTACATTTGCTGCATCAGTGGCCACTTTTTATCATAAAAAAATGCTTGCCCACGTTGAAGCAGGGTTACGAACGCATGATAAATATTCTCCCTATCCGGAAGAAATGAATCGTCAACTAACTGATGTTCTAGCTGATTTGTATTTTGCGCCAACGGAGTTAAGTAAAAAGAACTTATTGAAAGAAAATCATCCAGAGTCTCACATTTTTGTGACCGGTAATACTGCAATTGATGCGCTCCATCAAACGGTTAGTGATCATTATCATCATTCCATTTTGGATAAGATTAATCCTAAACATCGGATTATTTTACTTACCATGCATCGTCGTGAAAATCTGGGCGAACCAATGAAACGAACGTTTGAAACCATTAAAGAAGTAGTCGATCATCATTCGGATGTTGATGTGGTTTATCCCGTTCATTTGAATCCGGTTGTACAGCAAATGGCTCGTCAAATTTTCAAAGATGATCCGCGCATTCATTTAATTGAGCCATTAGACGTGGTTGATTTTCATAATATGGCTGCTCGAAGTTACTTTATTATGACTGATTCTGGTGGGGTCCAAGAGGAAGCGCCGTCCCTTGGTAAACCAGTTTT
The DNA here is from genome assembly GCF_059901375.1 of Fructilactobacillus sp. X2R5C2. Lineage (NCBI taxonomy): Bacteria > Bacillati > Bacillota > Bacilli > Lactobacillales > Lactobacillaceae > Fructilactobacillus > Fructilactobacillus sp. X2R5C2. The sequence goes on along the minus strand of NZ_JBWXUX010000001.1, from coordinate 21,477 downwards.
GGTACTTAGAACGTCAACAGAGCGACCTGAGGGAGTTAAAGCTGGTACTTTAAAGTTAGTAGGAACTGATCCTCAGACAATTCGAAGAGCTATGGAAGATCTCTTAGATCATCCAGCTGAATACCAAAAAATGGCTGATGCACATAATCCATACGGAGATGGGACAGCATCTCAGAAAATTTTATCTGCAATTGAGGCAACTTTTAAAAAGGAGTCCTAGCTTGTGGAATTGAAAATAAACCAAAAATTTGTTTCTTTCATTAAATTGGTAATGAAGCATTTTAAGATGGGAAATGTGTCTGATTCTGCCATTGTCTTGGCATACTACGCTTTGCTATCTCTATTTCCCATTTTAATTATGCTGGGCAGTATCATTAAGTTACTACACGGAGATCCAAATGATATTTTAACGTACATCAAAACAGCGGTTCCGCCATCAATCTATACGATGCTCCTTCCCATGATTAAATCAGCCTTTGATAATAATAATAGTGGGGGAAGTTTATCGATTGGACTGCTACTGGTAATTTGGTCTGCTAGTCAAGCAATGGCAGCCTTTCAAAGAACGGTTAATCGAACGTATGGCGTGGCTGATGATCAAAATCCGATTATGAATCGCTTAATTTCGTTTGTATGGATGCTTTTATTGGTACTTTTATTGATCATTTTGATGATTCTCCAAGGATTTGGTCAAGGGATTATTATGTATTTAAGACCCATTTTGCATCTTTCCACCGTCGCAACTAAAGTTGTGGCAGAGATCCGAATTCCCTTTATCATCGCAGTATCATTTATAATTGTTATGCTTCTTTATTATTTTGTTCCCAGCGTTAAAACCAAGATTCGATATACTATTTTTGGTTCAGGTATTTCAGTAATCGGACTAATGATTTTGTCTCAAGCATTTTCGTTGATCATTGAGTACTTTTTTAGAAATATTACTGCTTACAAAACATTAGGAACATTTATCGTAATTATGTTGTGGTTATATTTTATTGGACTCGTTTTGATGTTTGGATCTGTCATTAATGCAAGCGTTCAAGAATATTATACTGGAAGTATTGAATCGACGAGGGGATCAGTTCGCTCAATTATTACCAACGCTCGTAGATTTCGTTCTGAAAAGAAAAACACCACCAAAAATTAAGTGGTGGCGTTTTATTGATTGATTACTTGCGACTTGCTTCGACTAATTGGCGTGAAAATTCATCGAGATCTTTAATGTCGTTTTCATCTGGTTCAAGGTTGATTTTGACACTTTCAGCCCCTTGAGTAGCGTTGGTTGCTTTTAGAGCCTTGGTGAATTCGTCAACAGCAACATTATAGTATTCCTGGTAAAAGACGTCTCCAGATCCTGCCACTCCAAAGATTTTGCCCTCTAAATTAAGGGAATCAAGATCTTCGAAAAAGTCCATTCCCTCTTCGGGGAGAGCCCCTTCATCGTACGTATAAGGACATATCACAATAATATCGGTATCTTTAAGTTCATCAGCATCGGTTTGAGAAATTTCGGTTTCTTCAACGTCGACACCAAGGTCTTCTAACCCCTCGGTCACGATGTCAGCAACATCTTCGTTATTTCCGGTAATGGTGGCATAAATCACGTGTGCTTTTGGCATGAGTGAATCCACTTCCTTTATAGTATTTGCAAATAAGTATATCAGAATAGTTTTAACTTGTTAATTTGATGGGAGTTGACGTTGTTGGACAAACAATCGGCAAAAAAATTAAAAGTGACTAAGATCGTCACTCAAAAAAGACCCGGAAGATATAATGTGTACATTAATGATCACTATGCCTTCCCAGTTAGCGAAGAAGTGATGATTCAATTTGGCATTTTTAAGGATTCAGAGCTAGATCAGAATCAGATCAATCAAATTAAAGCAGCAGATGATGTTTCAAAGTTATATAATAAGGCTATCAATTTTATTTCATATCAGACACGCTCAAAAAGGGAAGTTAGGGACAAATTAAAGTCATTTTCAGATAATCTGGAAGCAATTGATAAGGCAGTTGAACAACTGGAACAGATCAATCTGCTTAACGATGAGCACTATGCTGATACATATGTAAAGGGAGTTGTTGAACAGCAAAACAAGGGTCCCATGGATGTTTCACGTTATTTAAAACAGAAGGGAATTGCGGATGAATCCATTAACATTGCGATTGAAAATAATTATCCAGAAGAAGCGGTACTAAGAAATGGGGAAAATCAAGCAAAAAAGGTTTTTGCGCATAACCAGCGTTTTCCATTCAATAAGCGGATTCAAAAAACAAAGACTTCCCTATACCGGAAGGGCTATTCATTTGATGATATTGACACCATTATTAGCGAGATGAACTTTCAGGGTGACGCTGAACAGCAAGATGAGTTACTAAATAAAGAGGGTAACAAAGTCTGGCACAAATATCGAAATTATGATGACGCCAAACAACGTCAGAAATCAAAACAGTCACTTTATCGGAAGGGTTTTGATCTGGATGACATTGATCAATTTCTGGACACAAAAGAAAATTAATTGGAGTGAATTAAATGAACAGATTTAAGAATTCAGCTTTATTTTTTTGGACGATTGAGATCCTAATTGCGGTAGGAATTGTTTATTTGTGTTCCAAAGTTGGTTTTATCTTTTCACCAATTGTCATTTTTGTATCAACCATCTTTGTTCCCCTGCTACTGGCGGGATTCTTGTACTATATGCTTAATCCGATCGTTAATTTACTGATGAAAATAAAAATTACCAAAACGAAGAAAATCAATCGAACGTGGGCAACTGCCATTGTGTTCTTGATTGTGATTGGCGTCATTGTTTACATGGTCTTTTCGTTTGTTCCCCGCTTAATTACACAGGTAGCAAATATGGTAGGGGCCGCACCCGAGTTCGCTAAACAAGGCCAAGAATTATTAACTAAGGTTACTCGTTATGGATTTTTAAAAAAGGTGGACTGGCGTCCCATTGTTGATAAACTACAGTCTTCCTATTCATCGTATCTAAAGACGGTTCTTGCAAACTTAACTAGTAGTGTCGGATCCATCATTTCAATGGCTACTAACGTAGTGGTAACAGCAATTACGGTTCCAGTAATCTTATTTTACATGTTAAAAGATGGAAATAAGTTATTACCAAGTATTGAGAAACTAATGCCCGCTCTATCAAAACATCATCAGAAACAGACCGTTACATTACTAAAGAAGATGAATCACACGCTTTCACGATACATTGGAGGTCAAGTGATTGAGTGTCTGTTTGTTGGAACATTTACCTCGTTAGGCTACGTTTTGATTGGTCAAAAGTATGCACTTCTGTTAGGGGTATTTGCCGGGTTATGTAACATCATTCCTTACGTTGGTCCTTACATTGGAATTATTCCATCGCTTTTCGTTGCCTTTTCAGATAATATTATGCAAGTTATTTGGGTAATTGTGGTGGTTATTATCGTGCAACAAATCGATGGTAATCTGGTTTATCCAAATGTAATCGGTAAGTCACTCAAAATTCATCCCCTTACCATTATTATTATTTTACTAGCAGCTGGACACATTGCGGGATTATTTGGGATGATTTTAGCCATTCCGGTTTATGCGATTGCTAAAGTAATTATCGAGTATTGTTATAATATTTGGCTAGTACAACATGATAATTCCAATACTACCCCTAAGGGCGATGCACCAAGTTAAAATTTTTTTATGGAATAATTAATTTGATTGACGGTAATGGAAGATATGCTAACATTTAATTATGAATTAAAGATAAGTGAACCTCTACAGGAGATATTATGACAAAAGTAATTACATATGGCACTTTTGATCTACTTCATAAGGGTCATGTACGTTTATTAAAACGTGCTCGTGAATTAGGTGACTCGTTGACGGTTGGTCTTTCGACGGACGAGTTTAACGCCGTAAAAGGGAAACGAGCTTATAATTCTTACGAAGATCGAAAGTATATCTTGGATGCCATTCGATATGTTGATGAAGTAATTCCTGAAAAGGGCTGGAATCAGAAAATCTCTGATATTAAAAATCACAATATTGATATTTTTGTAATGGGTGATGATTGGAAGGGGAAGTTTGACTTTCTTAAAGATTACTGCAAGGTAATTTATCTTCCACGAACTCAGGGGATTTCAACCTCTAAAATCAAGTCTGATTTAGGTGTTACAAGTAAAAGTGATTGGGAAGAATAGATTTTGTACACGGATACCCTAGTTTAATTGCTAGGATATTTTGGCGTCTAAAGGGAGAAAAATGGCACAGGCACTTTTTTTGGTAACTTCAGTTCACGGAGCTCAAAAAGCTAATTTTAAAGATAGACTTAGAAGAATGGTTGATGATGGAAATGAAATTAAAATTGTAATTTCTATTTTTAACTACGACGAATCACAATACGTGGCCGCTCTTATTAATGAACTAGCAAGTTCATTTCGAAATCATAAGCAAGTTGAAATTCTGCAATTATTTGATATCTTCTATAAACAACGGGGGACGAAAGACCCAGATAATGAAACAGATGTTGATCTTGCTTCATTAAATGTGCAAAAAAAAGTGGTTAAAAACCATCATATCGAAGTTTATAGTGATGATAATGGATTAGTTCGGGCTGAGCTCTATGAAATTCTACCCCAATCTAGTTTGTACAAATTAAATTGCTATAAGGGATCGGACGTTTCTAAAGTGATTTATTATAATGAACAAAAGAAACCCGTTGCTGTAACTAGTCAGGTTAATAGTAATCATTGGACAACTAAATTTTTAAATCAAAATGAGGCCATTTCATGTTGTGTTGATCAATTATCCGGAGGGCCCATGCAACAGTATTATTTAAGCAAGACTTCCATTATCCAATCGCCTGAAAAGAGTGTAAAGCTTTCTAAGCCAGTTAGTAATCTAGTTGATGATGATGAAAATACTGGGAACGTAAAATACGTGATGAAGGATTCGGCGGTTTCTTCCTACGTGATTTCAGATTATGGTAATGCGAGTCGATACAGTGACTTGGCTGCTTTTAATGTTTCTTTGATCAATCAGTACGGCGGTAACAGTGATACCACTGTTTTTATTGATCTGGATGACATGATCAATTTTTCGAAATATCTCAATAGAAACGTAATTTTCAACTATTAAGGAGAAACAATGCGAGTAATACTTTCTAACGTTACTGAAGAACAATCAAAGCTGAAAATTGAATTTGAGTTGGTTAATCCTAGTTATGCAAATGAAGATGCAACTGTTACCCTGATTGAGAAAGAAAGTTTAGCTTCGATTACCGTTCCCGTGCCTGCTCAAAATGTTAATGGTAATACGGCGATTATTACAATTGATCCAACTAAATTTCACTTTGATTTGATTGGACAGGATGAATTTCAGTGGCAGCTTTATTACTCTTGCGGAAATACAGAGCATCGCGCACTTATCCAAGTTGAGGGTGAGTACGTCAGTGCCGTTCATCGAATTGGCTTTAAAGCTTATTATCAGTACGATATTGATCCATCAGGAATGGCAGTTTTTTATGTCCGAACTAATCGGACTGCCAAACAATTTGTAATGAACTCAGCTAATTTATTTGGAAATGGTATGCTGCGTTTAACTGGTTTTGATCAAATTAATGACCAAAAGCTTAATAAAATGGCCATTATTCTTAGAAAGGCGAGCGATCAAAGTGAACAAACTTATCCAGTGTATAAGCGTCCCTTCAAAGGGATTTTTGAAATCACCATTCCCTTAGAACAACTTGATGACGAGGATACATATCGTCTTTACATTGAATATGATTATCAGGAAAAACATTTGCGCCAAAGATTAGTAATGGATACCTCGTTGAGTTCATTTAGAACCATTGCCAAACTGGCTAATCATCACGAATTGGTCTTAAAAGAGGGCCATAAGGGTCAATTACGGGTCGTTGCAAGAAAACAGCCGGATGCATCAAAGCAAATTGCTAAATTTCGTCACAAGTTAACCCACTTGTGGAAATCGTTTAAGATTCTAGCTGGCAAAGTTAATCGTTTACGACTGAGAAAATTATTTAAGCGCGGTCATACACCGTTTGCTACTACGACAATTGTTTTTGAAAGCTTTGGGGGACGCCAGGTTAGTGACAGTCCGTATGCCATTTATCAAGTTTTTAAGAAATTATATCCTAAACTTAATTTTGTGTGGTCAATTCAAAAATCACAAAAGCAGTTTTGTAAGGATCATAATATAAATTACGTGATCAAAAATACTGGGCGTTGGGTTCGAATCATGGGGAAAGCTAAGGTATGGATCAGTAACGCTCGTTTTCCAGCCTGGGTCATTAAACCTGATTACGTAACCTACGTTCAAACGTGGCATGGCACCCCACTTAAGAAATTAGGATTGGATATTGAACGAGTTTCAATGCCTGGAACCACGACCAATAAGTATCATGATAACTTTGTAAAAGAGGCCAATCGGTGGGATGCTTTGATTTCCCCCAATGATTTTTCAACAAAAGTTTTTAGAAGTGCGTTTGGTTATGAAAATCAAATTTTAAAAGTTGGTTACCCACGAAATGATGAACTGATCAACGACAATTACCCAACCGAAATTAATAAGATTAAGGATAAACTTGGCATCCCACGGAATAAGAAAGTGGTGCTGTATGCACCCACCTATCGTGATAATCAGTTTGAAAGTAAGGGGAAGTATACCTTTAAACTACCATTTAGTTTAGATGAGTTTAAACAACGTTTTGGGGAAGATACCGTCTTGATTTTACGGATGCATTATTTGATTTCAAACGTGTTAGACGTGTCTGACTATCATGGGTACGTTTATGACCTATCAAATTATTCAAATATTTCTGACTTGTATCTGATTTCTGACTTATTAATTACGGATTATTCTTCAGTCTTTTTTGATTACGCTTACCTTAAGCGTCCCATCTTGTTTTATCCTTATGATTACCATACTTATAAGGATGAACTACGTGGATTTTATCTTAACTATGAACGTGATTTGCCTGGGGAAATTGTTTATGATTCTGAGCAACTAATGAATGGGATTGAAAGTGCCTTAAAGAATGGTGACGTTGAACACGATCCTAAATTTATGGATTTTTATAATCGGTTCTGTAGGATTAATGATGGATTAAGTTCAATTAAAGTAATTGATTATGTAATGCAGCAAATTCGTTAAAAGTAATCCGGAATTTCCGGATTTTTTGTTTTATGGTATACAATCAGTCTATAAAGAAAGGAAGTAAAGATGAAAAAAGCAGACCTAGAAAAAGAAGTTGATAAACGGAGAACTTTTGCCATTATTTCTCATCCGGATGCCGGGAAAACAACGATTACCGAGCAGTTGTTACTTTTTGGTGGAATTGTTCGAGAAGCCGGAACCGTAAAAGCGAAGAAAAGTGGCAATTTTGCTAAATCAGATTGGATGGAGATTGAGCAGAAACGTGGAATTTCCGTCACTAGTTCCGTGATGCAATTTGATTACCAAGGGAAACGAATTAATATTTTGGATACTCCTGGTCATGAGGATTTTTCAGAAGACACTTATCGAACTCTCATGGCGGTTGATTCTGCCGTCATGGTTATCGATGCTGCCAAGGGGATTGAACCACAAACTAAGAAATTGTTTAAGATCTGTAAAATGCGGGGAATTCCAATTTTTACTTTTATGAATAAGTTGGACCGTGACAGTAAAGATCCAATGGAGTTAATTGATCAACTTGAAAATGTACTTGGTATTGAAGCTTATCCGATGAATTGGCCGATTGGATCAGGAAGAATTTTAAAGGGCTTATACGACCGTTATAATCGGCGAATTGAATTATATAAGACGGAAGCCAAGGGTGAAAGTTTTATTAAGTTAGATGATGACGGCAATATTGTTGGCGATAGTCCGTTAAAAGATGACAGTATTTACCAAGACGCAAGAAGCGAGATGGATCTAATTTCTGAAGCGGGGAACCAATTTAGCAAAACCAAGATTGCTAATGGTGATCAGACGCCCGTCTTCTTTGGATCTGCCTTGGTTAATTTTGGGGTAAAAACATTTTTGGATGCTTACTTGAAGCTTTCTCCGGCTCCTGGTCCTCACAAAACGTTGCAAGGGAATGAAGTTGAGCCCACTTCGCCAGAATTTTCGGGTTTTGTGTTTAAGATTCAGGCTAATATGAATCCGCGTCATCGTGATCGAATTGCGTTTGTACGGATTTGTTCCGGTGAATTTCAGAAGGGGATGGATGTTACACTTGATCGGACCCAAAAATCCATTCGTTTATCTAACGTAACTGAGTTTATGGCTAATACTCGAGAAAACGTACAGACGGCCGTTGCTGGCGACATCATTGGCCTTTATGATACGGGTAATTTCCAGATTGGTGATACGATTTATACGGGAAAGAAACCAATTGCGTTCGAAAAGCTACCGCAGTTTACCCCGGAACTATTCATGCGAGTTTCAGCTAAAAATGTTATGAAACAAAAGTCATTTCACAAGGGAATCAAACAACTCGTTCAAGAAGGTGCCATTCAGCTTTACACTAATTACAGTACTGGTCAGTACATTTTAGGGGCAGTTGGGCAACTTCAGTTTGAAGTATTTCAGTTTAGAATGAAAAATGAATACAATTCTGACGTTGTGATGGAGCCGATGGGTCATAAGATTGCTCGTTGGATTGATCCTGATCAACTGGATGAGAAAATGTCTTCATCCCGAAACATTTTGGTGCGTGATCAGAAGGGAGATCCATTGTTCCTATTTGAAAACGAATTTGCTGAACGATGGTTTAAAGATAAGTATCCTGATGTTAAGTTAACTGCCAAGCTTTAGGATTGAATTAACACAATATTAGTCTTAAACTGGCATTTATGAGAGGTAGATGTGAATTATGAAAAAACTAAGTGCTTGCACGAGTGTAATGGTTGGAAAAGATGCTAGTGTTGATGGTTCAACGATGATTTCGCGTAATGATGATACTTTTTTGCCATTGACGCCGCAACGTTTCTACGTTCAGCCTGCATATCAAAATGAGGATAAAGTTTGGAAATCCAATCAAAATGGTTTTACAGCTCAGATGCCAAAATCAGGTTATCGGATTTTAATGACTCCTAACGCTGATGTTAAAAAAGAAGGGGTTTACGCTGAAAGTGGTTTTAACGAGAAAAATGTTGCCATGAGTGCTACTGAGAGCGTTTATGGAAATGAACATGCTTTAGCTCATGACCCATTAGTTGAACATGGATTAGCCGAAGACTCATTACAATCAATGGTGTTACCTTACATTAATTCTGCACGTGATGGGGTTAAGTACCTAGGAAACTTAATTAAAAACTATGGTTCTCCAGAGGGTAATGGGGTCCTCTTTAGTGATAAAAATGAAGTTTGGTATATGGAAATTGTTACTGGTCACCATTGGGTTGCTCAGCGGATCCCAGATGATAGTTATGCCGTAGTGGCAAATGAAGTAGCAATCCAACAGGTTGATTTTGATGATCCTGAAAACTTTATGTATTCTGATGGATTGCAAGAGTTTGTGGAAAAATACCACTTAAATCCTGATCAAGCTGGTTTTAATTTCAGACATATTTTTGGTACTCACAATGAGTTTGATCATCATTACAATACCCCACGAGTTTGGTATGGACAAAAAGTCTTGAATCCTGAGATTGAACAAAGTCCTACTTCCAATGACTTACCATTTATTAGAAAAGCCGATCGTAAGATTGAAGTTAGTGATGTTGAATTTATTTTGAGTTCACATTATAACGAAACTAAGTATGATCCCTTAGCTAAGGATCCACAGGAATCTAACACTCAATTTCGACCAATTTCAATGAACCGAACTCAAAATTCACATGTTCTTCAGATTCGAAACGATGTCAGTGAAAAATGTTCTACCATTATGTGGTTGAATTTTGGGGTTCCTGCTTTTAGTCCATATGTTCCCTTCTTTGCGAACGTTAATGAGACAGATCCTAGTTACGAAAATACTCCATTAACTATGGATGACAAGAGTGCGTACTGGATGTACCGAAAGTTATCAATGATTGTTGAATCACATTACAGTAATTTTATTCAACAAGATCGTGATTTTAAAAAGTCTGCTAATGAACTGTTTTTAGGCCATCTTTCGGATACTATTAATCAAGCATCGAATATGAGTGAATCAGATGCCTCAGAGTTTTTGAAGGATCAAAACCAACGGCTCGTTAAAGAGATGCGAGCTCGGACCTATCAGTTTATGCATGAACTGATTGAAAAGGGACTTACACTTTCTAAATTAACTTATAATATGGATAAAAATCTATAATAAAAAGCCTACTCATTTGAGTAGGCTTTTTTAGTTTAAACGTTTGTCAAAGTTATTAACTCGAATTGTTTGATGTTTTTTGACCCATTGGGAACCACCAAGATTTAGCCAATCACCTTGATTGGTTTTAATCTCAGTGAAAACTCGCCATGTCGATCCAGCTGGTAAGATTTGATCGTATTTGCGATTTTGTTGGGGTGAATCATACACCGACGTTGGAATTTTCATTTTAACGAGATAGTTAACTGACTGAACCACTTTCCAATTAGAACGGCGATAATACAAGATGATGTTCTGGGGCTTTTCAGTGAACTGACCGTTTAAATCTCCAATTGAAAGATGGAGGTCGTAATTTGAGATAACTGGTGCCTGAAGTGAGAAATGATGATGAAAAGAACCGTTCACAATAATTGGGGTCTGGAGAAGCCGGAAAGTATCAAAATCGAAGCAATAAACACTAACTGGCTGACCAAGTTTAGGCATGTAATGGAATTTAATTAACTGGTTGGACGTGTTCATTTTTCTAGTTAATCCATCGATATTGATAAGAATGTAATTTTGGATTTGTGGAACGATGAAATTAATGGGGGTCACCAATGGAACCACTAATGATTTCAGTTGGTTTGAGTTGATTACCAGCTTGATCCACAAACTCCATTAAGACGGTGCTTGGTTTTTTTGCTCCGGATTGTTTAGAAGAGGGACGTTTAGTCTCTGATGTGGAACTTTTATGTATGGGCTGCTGGTTAAATGAGTTATCAGGAACCGAAGGGGTTTGAGTGGGGTTGCTAGTTTGTTTGCTTGGTTGATGGACCCGATGTTTGGTGTGTTTATAATGATGACCGGTTCTCAAAAGAATTTTTTTCATCCAATTAAACATAATTTTCCTCCACTGATGATTTATATTGATTTTACCATTTTTTGAAATAAAAAAAGACCCCGATTAGAATTCTAATCGGGGTCTAACTTAGTTACTTAGCGTTAATAATGATATTGTTATCTTTATCGGTATCGGCAACTAAATTGTTAGTTTCTGGGTGATTCAAGAAGTAATCAGCAGTTTGATCTTCTAATTGTTCTTGAATTACTCTTCTAAGTGGACGAGCTCCCATTGAAGGATTGTATCCTAATTCAACAATTTTTTGTTTAGCTGAATCAGTAACCGCAATATGAACGTTCCGTGATGAAAGCATGTTGTTCATGTCTTTAATCATTAAGTCAACGATTTGATTCAAATCGTTCTTAGTGAGTTGATTGAACTCAACAATATCATCGAAACGATTCAAGAATTCAGGTTTGAAGTAAAGTCCAAGCTTATCCATTACTGAATGAGTCTTACCAGTTGATTCTGGGGTAAATCCAACGCTTGCTTCTGCGTCACTTCCAGCGTTACTAGTCATGATAATGACAGTATCCTTGAAGGAAACGGTTCGACCTTGTGAATCAGTTAAACGACCATCATCCAAGATTTGAAGGAACGTGTGCAGAACATCAGGGTGAGCTTTTTCAACTTCATCCAATAAGATTAAGCTGTAAGGATTACGACGAACTTTTTCAGTTAACTGACCAGCTTCATCGTATCCAACATAGCCAGGTGGTGAACCAATCAACTTTGCGACTGATTGTGGTTCACGATATTCTGACATGTCAAATCGGATCATTGAATCTTCAGATCCAAATAATTCTCTAGCAAGTTGTTTAGCCATTTCAGTCTTACCAATTCCAGTTGATCCAACGAATAAGAATGAACCAATTGGACGACCACTACCATTAAAACCAATTCGGTTTCGTTTGATTGCCTTAGCAACCGAATCAACAGCCTTGTCTTGTCCAATAACATGTTGCTTTAAGTTCGGAGCCAAATCCTTTAACTGTTGTTGTTCCTTGGTTTGTAGTTCACCAACTGGGATATTAGTCATTTCTTCAACAACTTGTTGCATATCTTTTTCGGTAACGGTGTTGTGCTTTTCACTTGTAGCACCCTTATCTTTACTTTGGTGTAGTCGTTTGATCTTATCGCGATAGTAAGCAGCTTGTTCGTAATCTTCCTTATCTAAAGCAACTTCTTTTTCATGCTCGGCACTATCAATTTCTTTATCAATTGTTTTAGGATCGATAATGTTTAAAGTTAAGTTCTTTCTTGATCCGGTTTCGTCCAATAAATCAATGGCCTTATCGGGAAGATAACGATCACTGATGTAACGATCGGAGAGGGTAGCAGCCGCTTTGACGGCTTTATCAGTATATTTAACTAAATGATAGTTTTCATACCGGTTTTGCAGACCCTTTAAAATTTTAATTGATTGATCGACCGTTGGTTCTTTAACCATGATGGGTTGCAATCGACGTGAAAGAGCTGAATCTTTTTCAATATCACGATACTCTTTCATGGTGGTTGCACCAATTAACTGAAAATCACCACGAGCAAGGGCTGGCTTTAGAACATTACCAGCGTCCATGCCACCTTCAGCATTTCCAGCTCCCATGATTTCATGAATTTCATCAATGAATAAAATAACGTTTCGGTTGGATTGAACTTCCTTAATTAATTGTTGCATTCTTTTTTCAAATTGACCACGAACTCCAGTACCTTGAACCATGGATACCATGTCTAATTGGATAACTTGCTTGTTTTGTAGCTTTTGGGGAACGGTTCCATCAGCAATCTTTTGGGCTAAGCCCTCAACAATCGCTGTTTTTCCGACTCCAGCTTCACCAATTAAAACGGGATTATTCTTACCTCGACGGTTTAAGACTTCAATGGCACGTGCGGTTTCTTTATCACGTCCAATGACTGGATCGAGTTTTCCAGCTTTGGCTTTCTTAGTTAAGTCAGTTCCATAGGTAGAAAGAATTGATTTTGAACCATTTCTACCATTACCTTGTCCACTTTGTGGTGGAACTTGGTAGTCGTTTACTTGACCATTTTGCATTGCGCGAAGAAAGTCATCAAGACTACCAAATCCATATGAACCTTGTCCTTCCATAGTTTAAGCCTCCTTTTGCTAAACTAAATCGTCAGACAAAAGTCTGACCTTTATTGACCATTCATGAATATTATACGCACTAATGATATTCAATCAAGTATTTTGACTGATCTAAGAATGGTTTTAAATGTGTTAAGATTGAAGTTAATTAGGAGGATGTTATGAGTAAAAATAAAGATGATTTTACTAAATTATTAAATCAATTAAAAGATGGTGAAATTAAAGATTTGACAATTAATCCAAAAGATTTTCCCGAATTTCAACAAGCTTTTATGAATTTTCCAACCCGGAAGAGGATCGTGGGCAAAGCCAGTGAAAAGGGTATTTTAACCTATCACTATTCATCTGAAAATTAGCGCTATGACAATTATGTAAGCGATTAATGATAATTACTTGTTTTTTAGATGATAAATTGATATTCTTAAACTGTAAATAGAGTTAAATAAACGATTAAAGGAGTGCGTTCATTATGGAGAAACGTCAATTCAAAATTACTGCAGAAACTGGCATTCACGCTCGTCCAGCAACGTTGTTAGTTCAAACTGCAAGTAAATTTGATTCAAACATTAGTCTTGAATACGGAGACAAATCTGTTAACTTAAAGTCAATCATGGGTGTTATGTCATTAGGTGTCGGCGAAGGTGCTGAGATTACAATTTCAGCAGATGGCGACGATGCTAAGGAAGCTCTTGATGCAATTGCCAAGACTATGAAGGATGAAGGATTGATCGACTAATATGACTACCCTAAAAGGTGTCGGTGTTAGTGATGGAATCGCATTCGGTAAAGCTTATTGTTTAGCTAAACCAGATTTGACTTTTGATAAAGATACCTTTTTAGGTATAGAACAAGAAGAAGCACGCCTTAAAAAAGCATTTCGAGATACTAAAACAACTATTATGAACATTAAACAGCATAATAGTGCCGAAATGGCTAAAAAGTATCTTGATATTTTAGATTTTTATTTAGAAGTTTTATCTGATCCAGAGTTAATCAATGAAGTTAAACGGGTCATAACAGAAGAAAATAAGAATGCTGCAGTTGCATTGAATCGTGTGTTCAATCAATATGCAGCTATTTTTTTAAAAATGAACGACGAATATCTAAGGGAACGTGTTCATGATATTAATGATATGCGTGACCAGCTTCTAGGACGTTTACTTGATATTGATACTCCTGATCTTTCGCTTATTGACCAGCCCGTAGTAATCGTTGCGAATTCCATTTCTCCAACTCAAATCGCACAAGTTCAAAAGAAAAATATTCTTGGGATCGTCACAGCGGTGGGAACCAAAACTTCCCATGCTGCAATTATTTCTCGCAGCATGGATGTTCCAGCTGTGTTAGGATTACAACCCCGTCTAAGTGACATAAAAAATGGGGAACAATTAATCGTTGACGGAAGTAGTGGCGAGGTAGTTACGGCCCCTGATCCCCATGAAATTAAGAAATACCAAAGAAAATCAGAAAAATTTAAACAACAAAGAAAAGTTTGGGCTAAATTTATAAACCAGCCTACCAAAACGCTTGATGGGCAAAAGCTTTTACTAGGGGCAAACGTTAGTAGTGAAAGTGAGGTTGAAAACGCCCTAAATGTCGGTGCCGATTCAATGGGATTGTTTCGGACTGAATATATTTATATGAATTCTGATCATCTCCCGAGTGAAGATGAACAAGCTTCGATTTACCAAAACATCGTCTCGAAGGTTAATGGAAAGCAACTAACTTTTAGAACGATGGACATTGGTGGCGATAAATTAGTTAGTTATTTACCTAATATTGCGCACAAAGAGTCCAATCCCTTTCTGGGGTATCGAGCCATTCGTTATAGTTTGGGGGAAAGTTCTATTTTTCGTACCCAGATCAGAGCACTTCTTAGATCCTCTGCTTATGGACCAATCCGAATTATGTTTCCAATGATATCGACAATTTCAGAACTAGACCAAGCACTTTCAATTTATAATGAGGAACGACAAAATTTAATTAATGAGGGTGTTCCGGTTGGTTCAGTTCAGTTAGGAACTATGATTGAGGTACCAGCTGCAGCAATTATGATTGATAAAATTATCTCTAAGGTGGATTTTGTCAGCATTGGAACCAATGATTTAGTCCAGTATACGGTAGCCGTTGATCGTGGGAATGAACGAGTTTCGTATCTATACCAAGCTTGTGATCCTGCGGTACTACGACTAATTGGTCACGTCGTGAGGACGGTTCATAAGGCAGGAAAAACCGTGGGAATTTGTGGAGAAGTAGCTGCTGATCCTCAGGTAATTCCGTTTTTAATTGGACTAGGAATGGATGAATTATCGACGACGCCCACTCAAATTTTAAAAACAAGAGCTTATATTAGTAGAATCAATTCGCAAACTGCAGGTCAATTGGCAGATAATATTATTTTAAACGCTGGCACTACTAGTGAAGTTAATAATATGATTCAGGACTTCACTTCTAAAATGCCAGAATAAACGTATCATTGAGACTTGAATAGATGAACACAAAGTTGCAAACCACATTTTAAACCCATATAATTACATTTGTTTAACGTCAAAGAGAGAAGGGGAAACTACGTGAATATTGGTTTGTTTACAGATACTTACTTCCCGCAAGTCAGTGGAGTTGCTACATCAATCAAAACATTAAAGGATGAGCTCGAAAGACGTGGTAATCACGTATACATTTTTACCACAACTGATCCTAATGTAGAAAAAAACGATGATAGTGAAAAAGACATTTATCGTTTTTCAAGTGTTCCTTTTATTTCTTTTACCGAACGAAGAATTGCAGTTAGAGGGATTTTTCAAGCTTATCAAATCGCTAAGCAACTTAAATTAGATATTGTTCACACTCAAACTGAATTTTCGCTTGGAATCATCGGTAAATTTGTTGCTAAAAATTTAAACATCCCGTGTATTCATACTTATCACACTATGTATGAAGATTATTTGCATTATGTTGCCAACGGTAAACTATTGAAGCCCATCCATGTAAAGGAAATGATGTTAGCTTTTTGTCATCACATGGATGGTGTAGTGGCGCCAAGTAAGCGAGTTTTGGATAAGTTAACGGACTATGGAGTGAAAAGTCCTATTCGGATTATTCCAACTGGGATTGATGTGAAGCACTATGAAAAAAATGATCATGTTGATATCAGAAAAAAGCTGGGTCTTAATTCCAATACTCCGGTAATGGTGTCTGTCAGTCGAGTTGCATATGAGAAAAACATTTCAGAAATGATCGATGCTTTGCCCAAAATCTTGAAGCAAGTTCCTAATGCCATGTTGGTCATTGTTGGTGAGGGACCTGCTGAAGACGATTTAATGAAGCAAGTGAGTGACATGAAACTTAATGATCACGTTATTTTTACTGGAGAGATTAACAACAATAACGTTAATGATTATTATAGAATGGCTGATGTTTTTGTTTCTACCTCGAATTCTGAATCTCAGGGATTAACTTATATTGAAGCGGTGGCTGCTGGTACGAAAGTAGTTGTGGCGCGAAGTCCATATACAGATGACTTAATTGATGATAAATCCATTGGGATGACATTTGAATCTGAAGATAAATTTGTGGAAGAGACAGTCGATTATTTGCAAAATCGTGGTCGATATCCAGATTATCAGAATGTACGAGAACAAAAATTGCATGAGATCTCTGCAGAATATTTTGTAGATCAAATGCTGAGCTTTTACGAGGATACCATTCAAGAGTTTGATCGAACGAAAGCTAAACAAACTAACACATCTGACTGAGGAGTTTTGTTGATGTTAAAGATTGACATGTTTTCAACGGCCGATAAAGTAAAGGGCCAAGGTGTTGGGAGTGCCTATGTTGAATTGATTGCAATGTTAAAAAAACATTTTCCCAATGATTTTGACATTGAAATTAACAAATTTAATCGTTCCGATATTAGTCATTACCACACCATTAATCCATCTTTTTATTTATCGACCTTTTCAAAAAAACGAGGAAGAAAGATTGGATATGTTCATTTTTTGCCGGAAACGCTCGAAGGAAGCTTAAAAATTCCAACACCTTTTCGACAAATTTTTTATAAGTATGTAGTGGCATTTTATAAGCGGATGGATCACATTGTAGTTGTAAACCCTATGTTTATTCCTAAACTGGAGAAATATGGGATTGACAAGCAAAAAATTACATATATTCCTAATTTTGTTAGTAAAAAGGAATTTTATCCGATCTCAAAACCCCAAAAGAAACAACTACGATATCAATACGGTTATGAGGAGAATCGTTTTACCGTTCTTGGAACTGGCCAAGTTCAAACTCGGAAGGGTGTAATTGATTTTGGTAAGTTGGCTAAGCAAAATCCTGATATTCAGTTTATTTGGGCTGGCGGCTTTTCATTTGGAAAAATGACGGATGGGTATTCTGAACTGAAAAAATTAGTTGATAATCCACCCCAAAATCTTAGTTTCCCTGGGATTGTTGATCGTAAAGAATTAGTTAATTATTATAATATGGCTGATTTATTTCTTTTACCGTCGTATAATGAATTATTCCCAATGTCAGTTTTAGAGGCATTTTCGTGTGGAATTCCAGTTATGTTAAGAAATTTATCTTTATATAAAAAGATTATTGACGGATATTATATTTCAGCAAATAATGAAGTTGAAATGGATAAAAAGCTTAAGGTGTTATTAAATGACCCTAACTTACTAAAACAGTATGCGGAAAAGTCACTTAAAGCATCAGATTATTATTCCGAGGATCATCTAGCCAAGATTTGGCATGATTTTTATTTTGACCAGGCGAAAAAGGGGTAATTGAATGTCCAGAAGAAATAAAATTTCACTACTTATCATGATTGCCCTTGGGCTCTTAATTTCGTGGTATGCGGCAAGAGACATCAAGTTTAGTGTGCTTATAAGAGACATTGTTGATATTAATCCATTGTGGCTTTTAATCGCACTTGGCTGCATCTTGCTTTACTTTGGCCTTGAATCAGTAATTACTTATATGTTAGTGCGTAACAGTGATCCGAACTTTACGTTTCGGGATGCGATTCGGGTTCCCTTAGTTGAACAATTATTCAATGGGATAACGCCATTTTCATCTGGTGGTCAGCCAGCTCAATTGTTTGTCTTGATTCAATCTGGTGTTGATGGGGGGCGAGCAAGCTCGGCTTTACTGATGAAATTTGTGGTTTATCAAGCAATGATTGTAATCAACTTCTTTATTGCTTTAATTATTGGATTTAACTATGTAATTGATAAGATGCACGCTTTGGCGTGGTTTGTTGTCTTTGGATTTGTAATTCATATGTTTGTAATTGTGTCATTATTGATGATTATGTACTGGCACTCATTTACTAAAAAATTTGTTAATATTTGTATTAAACCGGTGAAATGGTTTGTTAAAGATGATACATTTTATAAGTTAGTAAATACTTTAAATCAAAAAATTGATAACTTTTATAAAGAAAGTGTGAAAATTGCTCATCAAGGTAAATTGATGGTAAAAGTATTCGTCATCACTTTCTTTCAGCTCCTTTTTTATTACTTAATTCCTTACTTCATTATGCTTGCGTTGGGTTATACTAATGCTAATGTAGTAATGGTTACTAGTCTTCATATTTTAATTGTAATGATTATTTC
The DNA here is from genome assembly GCF_059901375.1 of Fructilactobacillus sp. X2R5C2. NCBI lineage: Bacteria > Bacillati > Bacillota > Bacilli > Lactobacillales > Lactobacillaceae > Fructilactobacillus > Fructilactobacillus sp. X2R5C2. The sequence goes on along the minus strand of NZ_JBWXUX010000001.1, from coordinate 2,583 downwards.
GATTTTCCCAATTCCCGGTGGGGCTGGGGGAGCAGAATATAGTTTTGAGATGATCTTTCGAAGTTACATCACTAATGGAAGTAAACTTGTACTAGCGATGATTTTGTGGAGAATTCTTACGTATTACCTTGGCTTAATTCTTGGAGTATTTGCGCTTGTAATGAAACCAAGTGAGAAGGCACAAAAGAGTAGAAGGATATTAAAGGGCAAAAGTCATAAGAGTTTTGGAGGAAGCTAGAATGTCTCGAATATTAAAAAGCATTCGTAATTTTTTTAATACCACTATTGGTTTTTTTGTGCTGGTAATCGTTCTGTACTGGATAACCACATTGGTTGTTTATAACGTTGATTTTAGTTTGGGTGTCAAAGGTGGCATGCAAACGTTTTTACTCATCGTTAATCCGATTCCTTCAGGACTGTTGTTATTTGGGATTGCCCTGTACTTTCGTGGGAAACTTTCTTATTGGTTAATGTTAATAATTGATTTTCTTCAATCAACTTGGCTCTTTGCCAACGTTTTATATTATAGGGAATTCTCCGATTTTTTATCAATTGGAATTATTAAGGGAACTGGTGATGTCCAGAATAACCTAGGAAAAAGTATGATGGAGATTTTGCATCCAGCTGACTTTTTGATTTATCTAGATGTTTTGGCCTTGATTTTATTACTGGTTTTTAAAATCATTAAGATTGATTATCGTCCGTTTAAGTATCGTTATGCGATTGGAATAACTTTATTGTCTATTTTGTTAATGGGTGGAGAATATTCACTTGCTAATTCAGATCGAAGTGGCCTTTTGACGAGGACTTTTGATAATAACTATATTGTTAAGTATTTAGGGTTAAATGAATACGCGGCCTTTAATGCCTATCAGACCCATCAAGAAAGTTCTACTAGAGCAAAAGCTAAGGCTTCTGATTTAAATAGTGTGAAGAAGTTTATTAACCAACACCAGACCTATCCAAGTGTTAAATACTTTGGAAAGGAAAAGGGAAAGAACGTCTTCATTATTCATTTGGAGAGTTTTCAACAATTTTTGATTAATTATAAGGTTAATGGACAAGAAGTAACTCCTAATATTAATAAGTTTTACAGTGATCAACACACGATTTCGTTTGATAATTTCTATCATCAAGTGGCTCAAGGTAAAACTTCAGACGCTGAAATGATGCTGGAAAATTCGTTGTATGGTTTGCCACAGGGATCTGCCATGGTTACATATGGTTCACAGAACACTTTCCAGGCGGCTCCTGCAATATTAGGCCAGAAAGGTTATTCAACGGCTGTCTTTCACGGAGATGTCCCTAGCTTTTGGAATCGTGACAATACCTATAAGTCATGGGGATACCAGTACTTCTTCGATAGCAATTATTATAAGAAGAAGGCTTCATACAACGTTGGATATGGTATGAAAGATAAGATCTTGTTTAGAGATTCCATTCCATATTTGGAAAAGTTACCGCAACCATTTTATGCTAAAATGATTACTCTTACTAACCATTATCCATATGAACTGGATAAGCAGAATGTATCGTTCCCTGCACTTAAAACAGGGGATAGCACTGTCGATCCGTATGTTCAGACAGCTCACTATTTGGACCAGTCTTTTGGTGAATTTGAGGACTATTTGAACAAGAGTGGTTTAATGAAAAATAGTGTAATTGTGTTATATGGTGATCACTATGGTATTTCTAATAATCATCGACCAGCAATTGCCAAACTATTAAATAAAAAGTCAGTTAATAATTATGATTTAGCTAACTTCCAGAAAGTGCCATTTATGATTCATGCTGATAATTTGGATGGGCATGTTGATCATACTTATGGTGGAGAAATAGATGTTTTGCCAACCTTACTCCATCTATTAGGCATTAAGAATAATAATATGATTCAGTTTGGACATGATTTGTTAGGGAATAATCCTAACCAAATTGTTCCATTTCGGGATGGCGATTTTGTTACACCACAATACACTAAGATTGGCGGAACGGTTTATGATTCTAAGACTGGGCAAGATCTCAAACTGAATAAAGAACAACAGCAACAGGTTGATGATATTCAAAATTATGTAACGAGTGACCTATCATTGTCGGACCGAGTTATTTATGGCGATTTGCTTCGTTTTTATCATCCAAAGGGATTCAAACCAGTAAATCGAAAAGATTATAACTATAAACCTAAGAATGCGATGGAACAATTGGATAAAGCCGATAAAGAACATAAGACAGACCTGATTGATCAGCATGGAGGAAAATCGACTGTTCCTATGTATCATACTGATGCGCCAGAGCTTAAGTAGGCAATTTAAGCATTTAGATGAAAATCTAAATGCTTTTTTTATAAAAAAGTCTTGACGGAATTTTATTTACTTGGTATAGTAGTTCTTGTCGTTAAGTCCGCCAAAACAATTTGGTTAAAATTAGTCAGACTTTTCTATTGACAACAAATTAACCACATGGTATATTAATATATGCGGCGTTGAGGTAAAACAAAACGGCGATCAGTAAGAGTAGATCTTTGAAAACTGAACAAGATTTTGATTACAAGTGTAAGGTAGTTTTAAGTGTACAAGCTTAAAATTA
>NZ_JBWXUX010000019.1:0-269 GCF_059901375.1 Fructilactobacillus sp. X2R5C2 | reverse complement strand
ATCCTGTACCATGACGATTTTTTGTGCAGGCTTCCAAACCACCTCTAAATCATCGTCCACCTTTGCGTTTCTTGATGGGTGGACATAGTCTGCGGCTTGAACGGTAATCTCTAAATCTTCCAACATATCATTTACAGTAGCCGCGTGTGTACGCACTACCTCTTTTTTTCCGTCTAGCATGATTGTTACTGTATCCTTTGTTCCTTGATATATTAGTATTCCCAATGCTGCAGAAACAAGAATAGCACTGCAAATGGCAATTGCCATTC
>NZ_JBWXUX010000018.1:0-270 GCF_059901375.1 Fructilactobacillus sp. X2R5C2 | reverse complement strand
GGACAAAACGCAGCAGGACGATCACCAGGTAGAGGCTGACCAGGGTTTGCACCACGAAGATCGCGGCGCCAGACAGTGCATTCATCTAAAGCTCCTTATTTGCCCAGTTGTTCGGCCAGCTCGGCGGAGCGCGTGGCCGCAGCCTGCAGTGCCTGCTCGACGATGGCTTCGAAGCCGCTGGCCTGGAACGACTTGATGGCCGCTTCGGTGGTGCCGGCGGGCGAGGTGACGCGGCGGCGCAGCTCGGCGGCATCGACATCGCTTGCAACC
>NZ_JBWXUX010000017.1:0-272 GCF_059901375.1 Fructilactobacillus sp. X2R5C2 | reverse complement strand
CCACAGGAACGTAACAATAAACGCTTTCATCGCTATCCACGGTAATAGTAGTCCGTAGATCAGGCAACGTACGAAAAATTTCATTATTCGTTCCTAGTGTTAATCTGGTATTCATATTGGCCAATCTTCGCTACCGCGACGAATTGCCCTTCCGCTGGTTCTAGTATAGTGCATTCAGGATCGGCAGCCATGATGGCTCTCAATCCTTTGTCGTGGGCATGAACACGTGCCCGGAGAATTCTCCGGGCACGTTCTAGTGTCTTGTGCCACGA
>NZ_JBWXUX010000016.1:0-274 GCF_059901375.1 Fructilactobacillus sp. X2R5C2 | reverse complement strand
CTGCAATACGCTTTCTTCGTTATAACAAGGTACAACAATCGTTAGTATCGGTGAATTCACTCGATTCCCCCCTTTTCACATGACTCTGTACAAATAAATTTTCCATACGCTTCCTTTTTTCGTAAAAATCCTATCTAGTACCAATCCGTTTTCCTTCGCGTTGTTGATAGGTATGGCAGAAAATATATACCTGCCACCTAATCCTTTAAACGCATCCATATTAAGGTCTAAATTTTCCAGCTCTTTCTTCGAGCCTTTCTTGAACATATAATGC
>NZ_JBWXUX010000015.1:0-275 GCF_059901375.1 Fructilactobacillus sp. X2R5C2 | reverse complement strand
AGGCAGTGGTGATTGTGCTGGCCGTCAGTTTTGTCAGCCTCGGCGTGCGTGCGGGCCTGGTGGTGGCCTGTTCGATCCCGCTGGTGCTGGCCATGGTGTTCGTGTTCATGGAGTACAGCGGCATCACCATGCAGCGGATTTCGCTGGGGGCGTTGATCATTGCGCTTGGCCTGCTGGTGGACGATGCGATGATTACCGTGGAGGTGATGGTCACGCGGCTGGAAATGGGCGAAAGCAAGGAGCAGGCGGCGACATTCGCCTACACCTCCACAGCC
>NZ_JBWXUX010000014.1:0-277 GCF_059901375.1 Fructilactobacillus sp. X2R5C2 | reverse complement strand
CACCCTGCCCGCCTACCGCGGCGACATCGTCAACGGCATCGGTTTCGACGCCAAAAGCCGCATCCCCGACCCGGAGCGCCTGCTGCAGGCCTATCACCAGGCCACCGCCAGCCTCAACCTGCTGCGCGCCTTCGCCCAGGGCGGGTTTGCCGACCTGCACCAGGTGCACAAGTGGAACCTGGATTTCATCGCCAACTCGGCACTGGCCGACAAGTACCACCAACTGGCCAACCGCATCGACGAAACACTGGCATTCATGCGTGCCTGCGGCCTGGAC
>NZ_JBWXUX010000013.1:0-278 GCF_059901375.1 Fructilactobacillus sp. X2R5C2 | reverse complement strand
CATCAATTACCTGCACGTTCTCACCTCCAACTAGTCTTTAATGTCATTTAAGATCCACACTGAGATTGCTGCCAAAACCATGGTAACCGCCGCAATCACAAAAATGTTGGCGATTGATCCAATTGCCATCACCACTATTGGACTGGCAATTGAAGCCACGATTTGCGGAATACAAATTTGCACGTTAAACAGCCCCATGTACACACCAATGTACTTTCCCGGAATTTCACGGGTCACAAACGTTAGCGGGTAGACCGACACACCAGCCCATCCAATCC
>NZ_JBWXUX010000012.1:0-287 GCF_059901375.1 Fructilactobacillus sp. X2R5C2 | reverse complement strand
GAACTACGCTATCCCATTAACTTTTCATCATCTACCTTCACGTTAAAATTAGAATCGTTAATCAACATAAAACATCCCCCTTTTGTATTTCCCACTCCGTTTTAGAAAAAATTACAAAAAGGCACGAGTGGCTTTATTAAAAATTAACAATTTGTTTTATTATTTACAAACTCCCAATTTTTGAACAAGGTGTCTAAGTATTGTCATAATCGGCTTTTAGGGTTGAACATTCGTCATAAAAGTGATTATCATTTAGACATAATGTATATTATTTAACAATAATATTC
>NZ_JBWXUX010000011.1:0-291 GCF_059901375.1 Fructilactobacillus sp. X2R5C2 | reverse complement strand
GATGGGAGTGCCTGCCGATCAATTCGATATCCATGTGAACTTTCCGGGCGGAAGTCCAGTAGATGGCCCTTCTGCAGGAATTGCAATGGCCACAGGCATATACTCGGCCATATATAAAATCCCTGTTGATCACACCGTGGCGATGACTGGAGAAATAAGCATTCATGGCGGCGTTAAACCGATCGGCGGTGTCATTCCGAAAATCAAGGCGGCTAAACTTGCCGGGGCAAAGAAAGTAATCATCCCGGCCGAAAACATGCAGCCACTTCTATCCGAAATCAAGGATATAGA
>NZ_JBWXUX010000010.1:0-384 GCF_059901375.1 Fructilactobacillus sp. X2R5C2 | reverse complement strand
TTATTTCTCGGTTAAAATTATAATTAAAATATAATTAATACAGAAAATAATATTATCTAGTTTTCAAAGAACAAAGTTGACACTGACGTGTCAATGGAGAATAACGGGATCGAACCGTTGACCTCCTGCTTGCAAAGCAGGTGCTCTCCCAGCTGAGCTAATTCCCCAAAATATTCGATTGTCACTTACCAGTAACGATGGGTCTAAGTGGACTCGAACCACCGACCTCACGCTTATCAGGCGTGCGCTCTAAACCAGCTGAGCTATAGACCCAAAAGCGCGAACATTTATTTTGATGAGAGTCGATCTCTCAAAACTAAACAAGACTTTAATTGTGTAAGGTTTCCGAATTTTTCCTTAGAAAGGAGGTGATCCAGCCGCAGG